>SCUF01000406.1 GCA_004298325.1 Betaproteobacteria bacterium
GCGCGTCATGTCGGTGTCGATGAAACCGGGCGCGACGCAGTTCACCGTGATGCCGCGGCTGCCGAGCTCGCGCGCCAGCGCGCGCGCCATCCCCGCGACGCCCGCCTTGGCCGCGGCATAATTTGCCTGCCCCGCGTTGCCGGAAGCGCCGACCACCGAGGTGATGTTGATGATGCGGCCCCAGCGCGCCTTCATCATGCCGCGCATCACGGCGCGCGAGAGGCGGAACACGGCGCGCAGATTGGTTTCCATCACCTCGTCCCATTCCGCGTCCTTCATGCGCAGCGCCAGGTTGTCGCGCACGACTGCTGCGTTGTTGACCAGGATCAGGATATCGCCGAGTTCCTGCTGCACTTCGGCGACGACGCGATCGCACTGTTGCGCGTCGCGCACATCGAGCAGTTTGCCGGCGCCGCGCGCGCCGAGCGCCTGCGCGACGGCTTCAACGCCGGCAGCGCCGGTCGCAGTGCCGATCACCCTGGCACCGCGCTGCGCGAGTTCCAGCGCGATCGCGCGGCCGATGCCGCGCGAAGCGCCCGTCACCAGCGCCACTTTGCCCTGCAGCATGGTCAGGCCCCCTTCACCGCGGCGAGCGCCAGATCGAGCGCAGGGGCGTCGGCGAGCGCGAGCCCCTGCAGGCTGCCGTCGATGCGCTTCACCAGGCCGGCCAGCACCTTGCCCGGGCCGCACTCGACGACATGCGTCACGCCGCGCTGCGCCATGTGGCGGATCGTCTCCACCCAGCGCACCGGCGACGCGGCCTGGCGCACGAGCGCGTCCTTGATGCGCGCCGCGTCGCGTTCCTCGCTCACATCGACGTTGTTCACCAGCGCGATGCGCGGCACCGCGAGCGCCACCGCATCCAGGTAGCCGCGCAGGCGTTCCGCCGCCGGCTGCATCAGCGCCGAATGAAACGGCGCGCTCACCGGCAATGGCAGTGCGCGCTTGGCCCCCTTCGCCTTGCACGCCTCGATGGCGCGCGCCACCGCGCCCTTGTGCCCGGCGATGACGACCTGCCCCGGGGCGTTGAAGTTGACCGCCTGCACCACCTCGCCCTGCGCCGCCTCGGCGCACGCTGCACGCACCGCGCCGTCGTCCAGGTTGAGGATCGCCGCCATGGCGCCGACGCCCTCCGGCACCGCCTCCTGCATGCACTGGGCGCGAAAGCGAACCAGCGGCAGCGCCTGCGCCAGCGTCAGCGCACCGGCGGCGACGAGCGCGCTGTATTCGCCCAGGCTGTGGCCGGCGACCAGCTCCGGCTCGGGGCCGCCGCGGGCGATCCAGGCGCGATAGGCGGCGATGCCTGCCGTCAGCATCGCAGGCTGCGTGTTGACCGTCAGATTGAGCTGTTCACCGGGACCTTCGTCGAGCAGGCGCAGGAAATCGCCGCCGAGCGCCTGCTCTGCTTGCGCGCGCACTTCCGCGACGCCGGGCAATGAACCGTATGCCGTGAGCATGCCTACGGACTGCGAGCCTTGGCCCGGAAAAACCATCGCCAGTCTCATGCGCTGTCTCTTCTTGGTTCTATCGATCTCGGGTTTTCGCGCTGCAGCGCGAAAACCCGAGACCGGGGAAATTCGAATTTAGATGCCCGCGCTTGTCCGCGCTCCGCACCCACCCCTACATCGTCGCCAGCACGGCACCCCAGGTGAAACCGCCACCCACGCCCTGCATCAGCACGCGCTGCCCGGTGCGCACGCGCCCGGCGCGCACGCTCTCGTCCAGTGCCAGCGGCACCGAGGCTGCCGAGGTATTGCCGTGGTGGTCGACCGTCACCACCAGCCGCTCCAGCGGCAGCCCGAGCCGGCGCGCGGTAGCGTCGAGAATGCGCACGTTGGCCTGGTGCGGGATCAGCCAGTCGACGTCGTCGATCGTCATGCCGGCGGCGGCCAGCACTTCGCGCGCCACCTCGTCCAGCACCTTCACCGCGACCTTGAACACCTGGTTGCCCTGCATCTGCAGGTACGGCGAGCCCGTGATGCGGCCGCCGCTGACGTTGCCCGGCACCGAGAGTGCGCCGGCGTAACTGCCATCGGCGTGCAGCGCCGAGGCGTGGATGCCGGGGGCCGAATCCCTCGCCAGCACCACCGCGCCGGCGCCGTCGCCGAACAGCACGCAGGTGGCGCGGTCGTTCCAGTCCATGATCCGCGAGAACACTTCGGCGCCCACGATCAGCGCGCGCTGCGCAGTGCCGGCGCGGATGAAACCGTCCGCCATCGCCAGCGCGTAGACGAAGCCGCTGCACACCGCCTGCACGTCGAAGGCGGGGCAACCCTTGACGCCGAGCTTGGCCTGCAGCAGGCAGGCCGTGCTCGGAAAGATGAAATCCGGCGTCGAGGTCGCGACGATGATCAGGTCGATGTCCGAGGGCTGCAGCCGGGCCGCGGCCAGCGCGGCGCGGCTCGCCTCGAGCGCGAGGTCGCTGGAGCTCTGCGAAGCTTCGGCGATGCGCCGCTCCACGATGCCGGTGCGCTCGCGGATCCAGGCGTCCGAGGTGTCGAGGCGCTGCGCGAATTCCTCGTTGCGCACCACGCGCGGCGGCAGATAGCTGCCGGTGCCGATGATGCGGGCGTAG
>SCUF01000407.1 GCA_004298325.1 Betaproteobacteria bacterium
GGCGAAACGGCAGCGGAAAAGCTCAAGGCGGCGCTGCGATCCGCGCTCTAGAGAGCTTCGCTTGGAGCCGTCGCTTTCATTCGCGCAACTGGGGCTGAGCTTCGCCGCAGGCAGCCTCACGACGCTCTCGCCCTGCGTCTTGCCGGTCCTGCCGCTCGTGGTGGGTGGCGCCATGCAGCGCAACCCGCTGTCGCCCGTGGCAATGGGTGCAGGAATGGCCGGATCGTTCGCGCTGATCGGGGTGTTTCTCGGTGCGCTCGGTCCAGCGCTCGGGCTGGATGGCGATTCCGTGCGTATCGCGGGCGCGTGGCTGCTGATCGCGTTCGCCGTGGTGATGCTGGTGCCGCGCCTCAACGCGCGGTTCACGCAATGGATGGCGCCCATCGCCTCCTCGGCGAATGCGGCGTCGGCTCGGCTGGACGGCGGCTCGCTCGCCGGTGCGTTTGCCCTGGGCGGCGTCCTCGGGCTGGTCTGGAGTCCGTGCTCGGGGCCGCTGCTCGCGTCTGCGCTGACGCTCGTGGCAATGGATGGCGGCGCGGCCCGCGGCGCACTGGTGCTCGGGCTGTTCGGGGTCGGTGCCGCAGTTCCCCTCGTCGCCGTCGCGTACGCTTCGCGCCGCGGCTTCGGCGCGGTTCGCGGCTGGGTCCTGGCAAACGCCGCGCGCCTGAAGAACGCGTTCGGCCTGCTGATCGGCGCGCTGGCCGTCGCGAACCTCACTGGCGGCGACAAGTGGCTGGAGGCGAGGATCGTGGAGATCCTGCCGGAAGCATGGGTGCGGCTGACCACGCGCTATTGAACGCGGCCGCGCTGCCCCGGTCGGCGCGCATGGCGCCGGAACGCGCCGGGGCCGGAGCCCGTGATCCGCTTGAACGCCTTGCCGAAAGCGGCTTCGGACTGATACCCGACGGCCGCGGCAATGGCGGCGGTACTCAGCGTGCCGGCGCGAAGCAGCTCGCGCGCCCGCTCCATTCGGCGGTGCGCGAGGTATTCCATTGGCGGCTGCCCGACGAGCCGCGCGAACCGGGCGGCAAACGCCGAACGCGACATAGCGACCTGCCTGCCGAGCCCGGCGAGCGACCATGGCTTGTCCGGTGCGCCGTGAATCAGACCAAGCGCAGAACCGATCTGCCGGTCGGCCAGCGCCGCGAGGATGCCCTGCGGCATGGCCACCTGCCGAAGGTAGGCCCGCAGCACCTGGATGAATAGGACCTCGACCAGTCGCCGCACGACGGCGTCGGCGCCCGGACCGGGCTCGCGCGTTTCGCGGCCGATGAATTTCATGGTGGTCTGCAACCACTCGAATTCGCCCGCGTCCGCCGTGCGCACGTGAATCAGGCGCGGCAGCGCCGTCACCAGCGGATGGCGGGCCGTGCGGTCGAATTCGAAGTAGCCGCACAGGATTTCTGCGGGAATCCCCCCGCCGCCGGCGACGACCGGACCGTAGTGTTCAAGGTTCTGATGACCGAGGACCTTCCCCGCGGGCAGCGCCTTGCCGCCGGGAGAGTCCACCAGAGCGTGCGGATCGCCATGGGGCAGCACGACCACGTCACCGGCGAGCAGCGGTATGACGTCCTTGCGGCGCTGCAGGCGCAGCCAGCACTGGCCGCGCGTGACCAGGTGAAACTCGGCAACGGCGCTCGGCTTCATCGCCATGCCCCACGGCGCCGAGAACTCGCAGCGGAAATGCACCCCGCCCCTGAGCCGGAGCGACGCCAGTATGTCTGTTAGTACGTCGAGGGCCATATATTGGGACGATCCGACATGAGTTCAGGATTTATTAGCATAGATCATCCTGACGTCGGGGGATATTCTTCGTTCACGATTTTGCGATTCACTCCCCCGACCCACCCCACGCAAGGAGCCATCGAATGCCCAGACTGAATCTCGTCGCGCCGGAGCAGGCCAGCGGTCGCGTCAAGGAACTGTACGACGGACTCAAGGCCGCAATCGGCGCGGTCCCCAACATCTACCGCGGTGTCGCGAACAGCCCCGCCGCGCTGGACATCCTGCTCGGCATGGGCGCGAAGCTCCGGGAGGGAGGGCTCACGGGGGCGCAGACGGAGGCAGTCAAGCTGGTGGTCTCCCAGGTTTACGGCTGCACCTACTGCCTCGCGGCACACACCCTCGTCGGCAAGAAAGCCGGCCTGACCGAAGCCGACACGCTGGCGATACGGCGGGGAACGATCGCCGATCCCGGCTTATCGGCGCTGGCGCGCTTCGTGAACGCTGCGATTCAGCCCGCGGGGCGCATCCCGGA
>SCUF01000041.1 GCA_004298325.1 Betaproteobacteria bacterium
CCAGGAGCACGACATCTACCTGCCGATCGGCACGCTCGAGGAGCTCGACAACCACAAGAAGGGGCTCTCGGACGTGGCGCGCAACGCGCGCCAGGCGAGCCGCTTCCTCGACGAGATCGTCTCCAACGTCAGCGGCAAGAACGCGGCCGACATCGCCGCCGGGATCCCGCTGCCGGCGCGCGCCGGCGAGCGGCCGCGCGGGCACCTGTTCCTGCAGACCGAGGCGATCAACGGCGAACTGCCCGCGACGCTCGCCGCCGGCAAGACCGACAACCAGATCCTGTCGGTGGTGCGCCACCTGCAGAAGCGCGAGCCGCAGCGCCACGTGATCCTGGTGTCGAAGGACATCAACATGCGCATCAAGGCGAGGGCCCTCGGCCTCGCCGCGGAGGACTATTTCAACGACAAGGTCCTCGAGGACACCGACCTGCTGTACACCGGCGTGCGCCGGCTGCCGGCCGACTTCTGGGACACGCACGGCCGCGACATGGAATCGTGGAAGAAGGAAGGCCACACCTACTACCGCGTGCGCGGACCGCTGGTGCCGCGGCTGCAGCTGAACGAGTTCGTGTTCGACGAATCCGGCGAGCGCCCGCTGCACGCGCTGGTGAAGGAACGGCAGGGGCGCGTGGCAGTGCTCGAGACGCTGCGCGACTACACGCACGCCAAGAACTCGGTCTGGGGCGTCACCGCGCGCAACCGCGAGCAGAACTTCGCCCTCAACCTGCTGATGAACCCGCAGGTCGACTTCGTGACGCTCCTCGGCCAGGCGGGCACCGGCAAGACGCTGCTCACGCTCGCCGCCGGCCTGACGCAGGTGCTCGACGACAAGCGCTACAGCGAGATCATCGTCACGCGCGTCACGGTGCCGCTGGGCGAGGACATCGGCTTCCTGCCGGGGACCGAGGAGGAGAAGATGCAGCCCTGGATGGGCGCGCTCGAGGACAACCTCGACGTGCTCAACGCCTCGGACGAGTCCGGCGGCGAATGGGGCCGCGCGGCGACGCGGGATCTGGTGCGCTCGCGCATCAAGGTGAAGTCGCTCAATTTCATGCGCGGCCGCACCTTCATCAACAAGTGGCTCATCATCGACGAGGCGCAGAACCTGACGCCGAAGCAGATGAAGACGCTGGTGACGCGTGCCGGCCCGGGCACCAAGGTGGTGTGCCTGGGCAACATCGCGCAGATCGACACGCCCTACCTCACCGAGGGCAGTTCCGGGCTGACGTACGTCGTCGACCGCATGCGGGATTGGACCCACTCGGGGCACGTCACGCTGGCGCGCGGCGAGCGCTCCAGGCTCGCAGATCACGCTGCCGAAGCGCTCTGATTTCTGCTAGGCTGCCTTCCCTTTTTTCGAGGACTTCGAATGACCGCTCTCGCCCGCCTTCTCGTCGCGCTCGCCGCCGCCCTGGCGCTGGCCCTGCCTGCTGCCGCGCAGCCCAGGGACAAGGACTACGAACCGCAGGTCGGCCAGGCCGGCAAGGACGTGATCTGGGTGCCGACGCCGGACGCGGTCGTCGAGCGCATGCTGCGCATGGCGCAGGTCACGGCGGCCGACTACGTGGTCGATCTCGGCGCCGGCGACGGCAAGATCGCCATCGCGGCAGCGAAGAAGTTCGGCGCGCGCTCCATGGGCATCGAGTACAACCCCGACATGGCGCGGCACGCGCAGCGCAACGTCGAGAAGGCGGGCGTCACGGCGCGCGCCAAGATCATCCAGGGCGACATCTTCGTCACCGACTTCACGCAGGCGACCGTGGTCACGATGTACCTGCTGCCGAACCTCAACCTCAAGCTGCGGCCGCAGCTCCTCGCCATGCGTCCGGGCACGCGCGTCGTGTCGCACTCCTTCAACATGGAGGACTGGGAGCCCGACGAAACCTCGAACCTCGATGGCCGGCGCGCCTACTTCTGGCTGATCCCGGCCCCTGTCGGCGGCACCTGGATTCTCGAGTTCGGCGGCGAGCGCCATGAACTCGTGCTCGAGCAGCGCTATCAGAAGGTCGACGGTTCCGTGTCGCTCAAGGCGATGCAGGCGGGATTGCGCGATTCGCGCCTGCGCGGTGCCGCGTTCAGTTTCGCCTACGTCGACGGCAGCGGCGTGCGGCGCGATTTCAACGGCCGGGTCAGCGGCAACCGCATGGAAGGCAGCTTTCGCGCCGAGACCGGTGCCGAGGGCAAGTGGAGCGCGGTGAAGAAGTAGAAAAGGGGTCAGGACCCTTTTCCTAGGAAAAGGGTCCTGACCCCTTTTTCAGAGTTTCTTGTGCGTGCCGTCGCAGAACGGCTTGCCGGCGGTGTGCTTGCAGCCGCAGAGCCACACCTTCATCGCCTCGGCGACGGTGAACTTGGTCGGCGTGAATTCGCTGCCCTTGTGCGAGCCGTCACAGAAGGGCTGTCGCTTCGAGCGGCCGCAGGCGCACCACCAGTAGTCGCCCGGTGCGAGTTCGACGGCGTAGGGACCTTTCTGCGCGATGTTCGGCGACGCCATGGTCGCTGCGTCAGTAGCCCGGCGTGCTGGCCAGATTCTCGAAGCGCGTGTACTGCCCGAGAAAGGCGAGCTCGATGCGGCCGATCGGGCCGTTGCGCTGCTTGCCGATGATGACTTCGGCGCGGCCCTTGACCTCGGGCTTGTCGGGGAAATAGACCTCGTCGCGGTAGATGAAGAAGATGACGTCGGCGTCCTGTTCGATGGCGCCCGACTCGCGCAGGTCCGACATCATCGGACGGCGGTCGTTGCGCTGCTCGACCGCGCGCGACAGCTGCGACAGCGCGATCACCGGCGTCTCGAGCTCCTTCGCCAGCGCCTTGAGCGAGCGCGAGATCTCGGAGATCTCGGTGGCGCGG
>SCUF01000042.1 GCA_004298325.1 Betaproteobacteria bacterium
CACGTAGGCCTTCGGCTTGGTGAGCTGGTTGTCGTCGTCGTGCCCCACCACCGCGGCCTCGAGCACCGCCTCGTGCGAAATCAGCGCGCCCTCCACCTCCACCGGCGAGACGTAGATGCCGGAGACCTTGAGCATGTCGTCGGATCTTCCGGCGTAGGTGTAGTAGCCCGCTGCGTCGAAGGAATACTTGTCGCCGCTCTTGGTCCACACGCCCTGGAAGGTGGCGCGGCTCTTTTCGCGCTGGTTCCAGTAGCCGTTCGCCGCGGTGGGACCGGCAATGTACAGATCGCCCACTTCGCCCGCTTTCACCGGCTCGCCCTTGTCGTCCACGACTTTCAAGTCATAGCCCGGCACGATCCTGCCGGTGGTGCCGTAGCGCACATCCCCCGGCCGGTTGGAGATGAAGATGTGGCCCATCTCCGTCGAGCCGATGCCGTCGAGAATGTCGACACCGGTACGCTCCTTCCAGCGCTTGCCGAGGTCCGCCGGCAGCGCCTCGCCCGCCGAGGTGCACAGGCGCAGCGCGAGCTGCTCCTGCTTCGGGAAATTCGCGTCCGCGAGCAGCGCCGCGTAAAGCGTGGGCACGCCGTAGAAGATCGTGGGCTTTCTTTCCGTGATGCGCTTGAACACCGCCGCCGGCGTGGGACGCTCGGCCATCAGCACCGTGGTCGCGCCGACCGTGAGCGGGAACGCGAGCGCGTTGCCCAGGCCGTAGGCAAAAAACAGCTTTGCCGCCGAAAACACGACGTCGCTCTCGCGGAGGCCGAGAATCGGCCGCGCGTAGAGTTCCGCGGTCAGCACCAGCGTGCTCTGCACGTGCAGCGTGCCTTTCGGCATGCCCGTGGATCCCGACGAGTAGAGCCAGAAGCAGGCGTCGTCACGCGTGGTCGGGGCGGTTGCGAGTTGCGTACGGCCCCCGGCGAGCACGTCCTTGAACGCGACCTGTCCTTTCGCGTCCGGACCCGACACGATCACGTGCCTGAGGAACGGCAGCTTGCCGATCAGCGGCGCGAACGCGGGCAGCAGCGCCTCGGACACGAGCAGCGCCTGGGCGCGGCTGTCCGAGAGCATGAACTCGTAATCCTTCGTCGTGAGCAGCGTATTGAGCGCGATCGGCACGATGCCCGCCTTGATCGCGCCAAGGAACGCCACCGGCCAGTCGGCCGTGTCGAGCATGGCGATCGCGACCCGATCCTCCATGCCGAGGCCAAGCGCCTGCAGGCCGCTGCCGCAGCGGTTCACGCGCTCGGCGAGCTCGGCATAGGTCGTGGTTCCGGCATCGTCGATATAGGCGATCTTGGCGCCGCGGCCGGCCGCGAGATTGCGCTCGATCAGGTCCTCGGCGGCGTTGTAATCGCGCCCGATCTCGATGCGCGGCGGTGATACCGAATGATCGGCCTTGGAAACAGCCATGGCGGGTTCTCCTTCTACGCGGCGTGCGTGGTTGCCTCGCGCGCCAGTTTAAGCCACTCCGCGCCCCATTCCGCGGCGGCCTCCTCGGCCAGAATGCCGGAGGCGGCGTCGTGCTGCACGCGCTCGCCGATGCGCTGCGCGCCCAGTTCGGCGAGCAGCTCGTCGAAGCGCCTGCCGCCGAAGTTGAAGGTCTCGGCGTAAGTGCGATCGCCCAGCCCGAACACGCCGTAGCGCAGGGCGGCGAGATCCGGGCGCTTCGCCTGCAGCTCCGCGTAGAGCGCCTTGGCGTTGTCCGGCACGTCGCCCTGCCCGTAGGTCGAGGTGCAGATCAGCACCACGCCCTCGCGGCCGAACGCCGACAGGTCGGCGTGCTCCATCAGCAGCGTCTCGACCTGCGTCTCGTCGTCGCCCCAGGCGAGTTCCAGTTCCTGCGCCACCAGATGCGCCGTGCCGGTCATCGTGCCGACCAGGATGGTGATTTTCAGGGTCATCCGGATTCCTTGATTGACATCAACTATATTGCATCTTAGAATTCCGTTCAAGCACTATATCTCATTATCCGGAATCAACCAACCGCATGCCTTCCATTCCCGCCCACGCGCCGCGCGCCGATCAGGACGATGCCGCCTATCTGGCGCGCCTCGGCGATCGGGTGCGCGCCTGGCGCACGGCGCAGGGCGTGACGCGCAAGGCGCTGGCGCTCGCTTCCGGCGTCTCGGAGCGTTATCTCGCGCAGCTCGAGGGCGGCGAAGGCAACATGTCGGTGCTCCTGCTGCGGCGCGTCGCGCAGGCCATGAGCGTGCCGATCGCGGAACTGATCCGCGAGCGCGACGCCACGCCGCGCCGCGCGCGCGTCGCGCTGATCGGCCTGCGCGGCGCGGGCAAGTCCACGCTGGGCGACAAGCTGGCGCAGGGCCTCGGCGTGCCGTTCGTCGAACTCGACCGCGAAGTCGAACAGGAAGCCGGCGCCCCGCTCGGCGAAGTGTTCTCGATGTACGGACAGGATGCTTTCCGCCGCTTCGAGCGCCGCGCGCTGGAGCGCATGCTGAAGACGCGGCCGCGCGCCGTGATCGCGGTCGGCGGCAGCCTCGTCACCGATCCGGAGAGTTACCGCCTGCTGCTCGAGCACTGCTTCTGCGTCTGGCTCAAGGCCTCCCCCGCAGAGCACATGGCGCGCGTCATGGCACAGGGCGACCTGCGGCCGTTCCGCGGCCGCGCTGCGGCGCTCGACGAAATCCGCAAGCTCCTGGCCGACCGCGAGAGCCTGTACGCGCGCGCCGACGCCGTGCTCGAGACTTCCGAGCGGCCCCTCAGACAATCGCTCGCCGAATTGCGGCGGGCACTGGAGAAGGCATGATCACATTCGACACCGCACCCGAGCGCTACAACCACTGGAAGCTCGGCTTCGACGGTCCGGTGGCGACGCTGACGCTGGACGTCGCCGAGGACAGGGGCATCGCGCCGGGCTACAAGCTCAAGCTCAATTCCTACGACCTCGGCGTCGACATCGAGCTGCACGATGCGCTCAACCGCATCCGTTTCGAGCACCCGGAAGTCCGCAGCGTCGTGGTGACGAGCGGCAAGAGCCGCATGTTCTGCTCCGGCGCCAACATCTACATGCTGGGGCTCTCGAGCCACGCCTGGAAGGTGAATTTCTGCAAGTTCACCAACGAGACCCGCAACGGCATCGAGGATTCCTCGCGCCATTCGGGGCTCAAGTTCCTCGCCGCGCTGAACGGCGCCACCGCCGGCGGCGGCTACGAGCTGGCGCTCGCCTGCGACGAGATCGCGATGATCGACGACCGCTCGAGCGCGGTGAGCCTGCCGGAAGTGCCGCTGCTGGGCGTGCTGCCGGGGACCGGCGGGCTGACCCGCCTGGTGGACAAGCGCAGGGTGCGGCGCGATCTCGCGGACGTATTCTGCACCACGGCCGAAGGGGTGCGTGCCGATCGCGCCAGGGAATGGAAACTCGTGGACCACATCGGCAAGCCGCAGCAGTTCAACGCAATGGTCAGGGCGCGCGCGCTGGAAATGGCCACGCTGTCCGACCGTCCCGGCGGCAAGGGCGTGGCACTGACGCCGCTCGCGCGGCGCGCCGACGAAGGGGGCTACCACTACGCGACCGTTGAGGTGCACCTCAACGCCGCTGCACGCACCGCGCAGTTCACCGTCAAGGCGCCCGAGGGCCAACAACCCGCCACCCCCGAAGCCGCGCTCGCGCTCGGCGCCGAGTGGTGGCCTCTCAAGCTCGCGCGCGAGCTCGACGATGCGATCCTCCTCCTGCGCCACAACCACCTCGATCTCGGTCTGTGGCTGCTGAAGACGCGCGGCTCGATCGACGGGGTCCTGGCGAGCGATGCCTTCCTGCAGCAGCACGGCAGTCACTGGTTCGTGCGCGAGACCCTGGGCTATCTGCGCCGCACCCTGGCGCGGCTGGATGTTTCCTCGCGCTCGCTGTTCGCGATCGCAGACCAGGACTCGTGCTTCGCCGGCACGCTCGCCGAGCTGCTGCTCGCGGCCGACCGCTCGTTCATGCTGCAGCTGCCCGAGGAAGACAAGGACGCGCCGCACCTGGCGCTGTCGGCGCTCAATTTCGGCGCCTACCCCAGCGTGAGCGGCGCAACGCGCATCGCGGCTCGTTTCTGCGAGGAGGAGGCGCCGGTGGAAGCGGCGCGCCAGACCATGGGCGAACGGCTCAGTGCGCGCGGGGCGCGCGATCTCGGACTGGTGACCTCGACGCCGGACGATCTCGACTGGGAGGACGAAATCCGCCTCGCCATCGAGGAGCGCGCGAGCCTCTCGCCCGACGCCCTCACCGGCATGGAGGCCTCGCTGCGGTTCTCCGGCCGCGAGAACCTGGCGACACGTGTCTTCGGCCGCCTCACGGCATGGCAGAACTGGATCTTCAACCGGCCGAACGCGGTCGGCGAGCAGGGCGCGCTCAAGGTGTACGGCACCGGCGCGAAAGCCAAGTTCAACTGGGAGCGCGTCTGACCATGTCCGGCATCAACTACTCCGAGAAGATTCCCAACAACGTCGACCTGGCGTCCAACCGCGCGCTGCAGCGGGCGCTCGAGCACTGGCAGCCCAACTACCTGAAGTGGTGGGCCGACATGGGCCCGGACAACTCGACGGGCTTCGACGTCTACCTGCGCACCGCGGTGAGCGTGGACCCCAAGGGCTGGGCGCATTACGACTACGTGCGCATGCCCGATTACCGCTGGGGCATCTTCCTCGCGCCGGCGGAAGCCGGCCGCCAGGTGAATTTCGGCGCGCACCAGGGCGAGGCGGCGTGGCAGGAGGTGCCGGGCGAATACCGTTCCACGCTCAGGCGCATCATCGTCACGCAGGGCGACACCGAGCCCGCCTCGGTCGAGCAGCAGCGCCATCTCGGCCTCACCTGCCCGTCGCTCTACGACCTGAGGAACCTGTTCCAGGTCAACGTCGAGGAGGGCCGCCACCTGTGGGCGATGGTGTACCTGCTGCACGCGCATTTCGGCAAGGACGGCCGCGAGGAAGGCGAAGCGCTGCTCGAGCGCCGCTCGGGCGACGCCGACAACCCGCGCATCCTCACGGCGTTCAACGAGAAGACGCCGGACTGGCTGTCGTTCTTCATGTTCACCTTCATCACCGACCGCGACGGCAAGTACCAGCTCGCCGCGTTGGCGGAGTCCGGCTTCGACCCGCTATCGCGCACCTGCCGCTTCATGCTGACGGAAGAAGCGCACCACCTGTTCGTGGGCGAATCCGGCGTCGCGCGCATCATCGAGCGCACCTGCGAGATGATGGTGCAGCACAAGACCGACGACGTCGCGAGACTTCGCGGCCTCGGCGTGATCGACCTGCCGACGCTGCAGCGCTATCTCAATTTCCACTTCAGCGTGACGAGCGACCTGTACGGCTCGGAAGTTTCCTCGAACGCCGCCTCGTTCTACACCAACGGCCTCAAGGGCCGCTTCCAGGAAACCACGCTCGAGGACGACCACCGCCTCGAGACGAGCGAGTATCCGGTGATGGAAGTGGTGGGCGATCGCATCCTCACCCGGCACGTCGGCGCGGTGACCGCGCTGAACGAGCGCCTGCGCGACGACTGGACGCACGACCTGCAGAACGCGATCGAGCGCTGGAACCGCATTCCGGAGAAACACGGCATCGGTTTGCGCTTCAAGCTGCCGCACAAGGGTTTCCACCGCAGGATCGGCGTGTTCGCCGAGCACCACGTCAGCCCCGAAGGGAAGGTCGTGTCCGAGGCCGAGTGGACGCACCACCATCAGCAGTGGCTGCCGAGCGCAGAAGACCGCGCCTACGTGCAGTCGCTGATGGGCCGCGTCACCGAGCCCGGCAGGTTCGCCAACTGGATCGCGCCGCCGCGGCAGGGCATCAACAGGCAGGCGGTGGATTTCGAGTACGTGCGCTTCAACTGATGGCGGCCATGCAGACCGTGGAGCTGATCCGCCAGCACCTGATCGACCCGGAGATCTGCATCCGGTGCAATACCTGCGAGGAAACCTGCCCGATCGACGCGATCACGCATGACCGCCGCAACTACGTCGTCAAGCCGGAGCTGTGCAATAACTGCAACGACTGCGTCGCGCCCTGCCCCACCGGCGCGATCGACTCCTGGCGCAGCGTCGCGAGGCCCTACTCGATCGACGAGCAGCTGAAATGGGATTCGCTGCCGCCGGCGACCGACGAGGCCGGCAACGAAGCCAGCCCCGGGGATATTCCCGAGGAAGTGGCGCGCTTCGCGGCGGCCGCATCGCAGGCGCAGGGCGGCGTCGCACCGCCGCCGTGGTCCGCGGCCCATCCCTACGTGGGGCTCTACAGCCTCGCGCGTCCCGCCGTTGCCACCTGCGCGGGCAATTTCCGCCTCACCGCGGCGGACGCCGAGAGCGATATCCGCCACATCGTGCTCGATTTCGGCACCACGGCGTTCCCGGTGCTCGAGGGCCAGTCGCTCGCGGTAATCGTTCCGACCGCCGGCGGCGGCACGCACGTGCGCATGTACTCGATCGCGAGCCCGAGGAACGGCGAGCGCCCCGGTTACAACAACCTCTCGCTCACCGTGAAGCGCGTCACGGCGGACCGCGAAGGCAAACCCGTGCGCGGCATCGCGTCCAATTTTCTCTGCGATCTGAAAAAAGGCGACCCGGTGAGCCTTGCCGGTCCGTTCGGCACGAGCTTCCTCATGCCGAACCACCCTGGCGCCAACCTGATCATGATCTGCACCGGCACGGGATCGGCGCCGATGCGCGCCATGACCGAGCGCCGCCGCCGGCGCCTGGCACTCAAGGAAGGCGGCGAGCTGATGCTGTTCTTCGGCGCCCGCACGCCGGGCGAGCTGCCCTATTTCGGACCGCTCATGAAATTGCCGCAGGAACTGATCGACGTGCAGCTCGCCTTCTCGCGCGTGCCCGGCCAGGCGAAGGCGTACGTGCAGGACCGCATGCGAGCCTGCGGCGAGAAGGCGGCGCGGCTGCTCGCCGACGAAAACACCTGCGTCTACATCTGCGGCCACAAGCAGATGGAGCAGGGCGTGGAGGCTGCCTTCGCCGCGATCTGCGGCGCGCACTGGAAGGCCCTGAAACAGCAGCTGCGATCCGCGGGCCGCTACCACGTGGAAACCTACTAAAGGGTCCTGACCCCTTATCGACTATGGCCATCGACTACAACGAAAAGATTCCGAACAACGTCAATCTCGCCAACGACCGCACGCTGCAGCGCGCGCTCGAGCACTGGCAGCCGCACTTCCTGCAGTGGTGGCACGAGATGGGGCCGAGCGACTTCGAGTCCGCGGACGTCTACCTGCGCACCGCCACCTCGGTCGACGCCCAGGGCTGGGCGCAATACGGCGCCATCCGGATGCCCGAGTACCGTTGGGGGATCTTTCTCGCCGACGCGGTGGCCGACCGCAGGATCCACTTCGGCGACAACATCGGCCAGCCGGTGTGGCAGCAGGTGCCGGGCGAGCACCGCTCCACGCTGCGCCGGCTCATCGTGACCCAGGGCGACACCGAACCGGCTTCGGTCGAGCAGCAGCGCCTGCTCGGGCACAGCTGCCCCTCGCTCTACGACCTGCGCAACCTCTTCCAGATCAACGTCGAGGAAGGCCGCCACCTCTGGGCCATGGTGTACCTGCTGCATGCCTATTTCGGCCGCGATGGCCGCGAGGAAGCCGAGGAACTGCTGGCGCGGCATTCCGGGGATGCCGACAAGCCGCGCATCCTGAGCACCTTCAACGAGCCGATTTCCGACTGGCTGTCGCTCTACTGCTTCACCTACTTCACCGACCGCGACGGCAAGTACCAGCTGAAGAGCCTCGCCGAGAGCGCCTTCGACCCGCTGTCGCGCACCTGCCGCTTCATGCTGACCGAGGAAGCGCACCACATGTTCGTCGGCGAAACCGGCATCGGCCGGGTGGTCAGGCGCACGCTCGAAGTGATGAAGGAACTCGGCACCGACGACCCGGAGCGGATCCGCGCCCACGGCGCGGTCGACCTGCCGCTATTGCAGAAATACCTCAACTTCTGGTGCTCGTCTTCGCTCGACCTGTTCGGCTCGGAGATCTCGTCGAACGCGGCGGCCAATTTCGCCGCGGGCCTGAAGGGCCGGCCGGACGAGTCCACCTACGACGATCATGTGTTGCGCGACAAGACGCTCGAATTGCAGACGCCGCAGGGCGTCGAGCCGGTGCCGATGCTCAACGCGCTCAACGAGGTGATGCGCGAATCCTATCTCAAGGATTGCGAGCTCGGCCTCAGGCGCTGGAACCGCGCCATCGAGCGTGCCGGACACGCCTTCCGCCTGGGGCTGCCCTCGCCGCATTTCCGCCGCTCGATCGGCTCCTGGGTCGGGCAGCCGGTGACGCCCGAGGGCAGAATCGTTTCGCAGGACGAATGCGCGAAGCGCATCGGCGAGTGGATTCCGACGCCGGAAGATCGCGCCTTCGTGCGCTCGCTGATGCAGAAAGTGGTCGAGCCGGGCAAGATGGCGGCCTGGGTCGCGCCGCCCGAGCGCGGCATCAACAACCTGCCGGTCGAGCACCAGTACGTCAGGCTGCAGTAGCCGGACCTTGCCCGGGGCGAACGCTCAAGCGTGCCGGGCCGCGACCGCGCTGACGATCTTGTCGAGCACGCTGACTTCGCCGCAGAGCTCGGCGCCCTCCTCGACCTTGATGCGCGCATAGCGCACCTTGCCCGATACCTTTCCGGTGGCATGGATCACCAGCAGCTTGCGCACCGTGAGCTCGCCCTCGAGGCGGCCGTGGATCTCGGCGCTGTCCACCGCCACCGTACCCGCGAAGATGCCGTGCTCGGCGATCTGGATGACGCGCGAATCCAGCGTCGCCTCGATCCGTCCTTCGACCACCAGGGTGTCGCAGTCGGTGACCTCGACGCCCTTCATCTTGATGTCGGGCCCGACGACGAGTTTCGCCTCCTTGCGCTCCTCGCCCTTGACCACGGCCTGCGCGGCGTGCGGCTCGGGACGCGGCGCTGCAGGCTGCGACTCGGGACGAGCCGCCTGCGGCGCAGTCTGCGGCGGCGTCGGCACTGGCGGTGGCACGAACCGAACGGGTGGTTCGTCGCGTTTGCGGAAGAACGAGTCTTTCTGAAGCATGGGGCAACCCTCCGTTGACGTGAAAAAACAGGGCAACACCCATGCAGACTTCGTGCCATAACTTTTCCTGCATGCAATCAACGCACTGGACCGAAGGCGTGGCATGCGCTTGTCGCGCCGCCACGACGCGGTTGGCACCCGATTGGGTAAGCGCTTGTATCCGCGGACCATTCCGTGTCCCGCAGGCACGACAGGCAAAGCGGGACTGCCTATGTTTGCCACCGCACAGACGGGCCCGGGCAAGAAAGCAGATCTTTAGGAATTATCCTGGAACAGGCGCAGTCCGTCCGCGGAGATCGATAATGCGTGCGCCGGGAGGGGATGCGCGTGCTACGCCATGGTCAAGAAGGATCTGGTCCGCCTGCTTCAGGACCTGCGCCCCCGCGAGGACATGATTGCGCTCGCGCGATGGCTGCCGCCGTCAACGGCCCAGATCCTGGATGGCATCGACGACCAGTCCGGTCCCGATCGCGATCATCAGAATGTCGCCCGCGACGCGCACGTAGCGATGTCCCGGCGGCGGCAGGCCGATCTGCACCACCAGCTGCTGGGGCACTTCGTAATAAATCACGCCGCTCGGCAGCGCCCGTCCCATCTGCCACTTCTTCGCCTGGCCCGGGGGCATGCAGCCGTTGTGCTTTTTCGCCAGCCCCGGCGGACAGCGACTGCCGCGGAACTGCTCGCCGTAATGCTCGCCGAAATATTG
>SCUF01000408.1 GCA_004298325.1 Betaproteobacteria bacterium
CGCGCGGCGGCACGTTGACGGTGTCCTGGGCCGGGGGGGAGAATTCCGTCTGGATGAAGGGTCCCGCGCGCGCGGTGTTCGAGGGGGTCATCGAGCTCGAGGGATAGGGATCCGCTTTCGACTGCGTGCGCGCATTGCTCGGAGTATTCCGGATGCGGCTCGTTGTCTACTGCACCGCCGCTGAGCGCCGCGTGCTGCGCTGCTCGGGCGGGCGGCTGCGGCCGGAAGCCGCGTTTCCAGCCGACGCGGACGGCCTCACCGCGTTCCAGGATTATCTGCGGGTCCGCAGCGGTGCCGTAGCCACGCTGGTTATCGACGTACCCGGCGAAGAGTTTCACGAAGAGCAGATTCCGCTGCTGCGCGGCCGCGATCGCGAGACGGTGGTCGAGCGGCGGCTTGCGCAGCGGTTTCCGCAAGCGCGCCTCGCGGTGGCGCTGTCGCTCGGACGTGCCGAGGCCGCGCGCCGCAAGGAACGCCTGCTGCTGGCGTCGTATGCCGACGCGCACCCGTTCGCGCCGTGGCTCGACGCGCTCTGCGCATCCCGCGTGCGCCTCGCCGGGGTCTACTCGAGCGCCCTGCTGGTGCCGGCATTCGCCTTGCCCGAGGTGCGACACGCCCCGCTTTGCATGGTGGCGAGCGTGCATGCGCAGGGCCTGCGCGTGTGCTTCCTCGAGCAGGGCCGGCTGAGATTCGCGCGCTTCGAGAACGCCCGGGCCGCGACCGCCGACGAGTACGCTGCGCGCGCGCACGCGGAAATTTCGCGGCTGGCCGATTACCTGGCGACGCTGCGCGCGCTGCCCGCGCAGGCGTTGCCGCTGATCGTCATTGCGCACGCCGCGCAGCGCAACGCGTTTGAGCGCGCATTGGCTTCGGATGCGCGCTTCGCATTGCGCTTCGAGCCGCTCGATGCGATGGCGCGCAGGCTCGGAGTGCGCGCGGCGCCGCCCGAGCTGGGCGCCGAGCAGCTCGCGCTGGTGCGCGCGGTGACGCGACCGCCGCGCGAACAGTTTGCGCGCGGCAGTGACCGGGTGGCCATCCTGCGTTGGCGCCTGCAGCGCGCGCTCGCCGTGGCCGGTGCGCTCGGCTTCGCGGCCTGCGCGGCCTACGCCGGGGTGCAGGGTCTCGAAGCGCTGGAACTGCGCGACGCGGCGACAGCGCTGAGGCTCGAGGCGCTGCAAGCGAGGCAACGCTACGAGCGCATGGCGGCGGCGTTTCCCGCGACGCCGGCGAGCGCCGAAAATATCCGGCTGACGGTGCAGGAGCTGCGCCGTATCGCGGCGCGCACCGCGTCGCCCGAGCCTGCATTGGCGCGGGTTGCGACAGCGCTGGAACAGTGCCCGCAGGTGGCGCTCGACGCACTGAAGTGGAATGTGGGGCCGCCGGTCGTGCCGGATTCCTCGGCGAGCAGCGGCCTGGCGCAAACGGTCGAGATCACGGCGCGGGTGATCGCGGCAAAGCGCAGCGACGTGCGCGCGGTCGACGCCGAAATCCAGCGCTTCGCGGCGCTGCTCGAGGCCGGCTCCGGCTGGCAGGTCGTGCGCTCGCAGCCGCCTTTCGACACGACGGTGCAGGGCACGCTCAAGGGCGGTGGCGAGGCGGCGCCGGGCGGCGAAGCGCCGCGCTTTGTCCTCGTGATTGCCCGGCCGTTGCGATGATGCGCGCGCTCTTCGACCGAAGGTTGGCGCTGGCCCTGACCGGCGCAGTGCTTCTCGGTGCCGCGGGCGCAGCGCTGGTGGCGGCGAGCCGGCACGCGTCTGCCGACGCCAACCGGCAGCTCCTGGCCGCGCGTGCAGAGCGCGCCCAGGCGCACGAGCGCCTGGCCGGAATTGCGCGGGACGAACGCGAAATGACGCAGCGCCTGGAGGTCTATCGCAAGCTGGCGGCGCTGAACATTCTGGGCGCCGAGCGGCGCCTGGACTGGACCGAGTCGATCGCGCGCATCCGGGAGCGGCGCCGGCTTGCCGAGCTGCGCTACGAGATCGCGCCGCGCCGGCCGCTGCAGTCGATAGCCGGCGCCCCGGGCCGCGTCGAGTCTTTTGCCAGCCGGTTGAAACTCGAGTTGGGCCTGCTGCATGAGGGTGACCTGCTCGGATTTCTGGGGGACCTGCGGGCCTCTGGCAACGCCTACTACGCGGTGAACCAATGCACCATTGCACGCGCTGCCGCGGCCACGGCCGCCGCGGTGCTGGCGCCGCGCCTGCGCGCCACCTGCGAGATCGACCTGATCACGCTCCAGGATGGAGGCTCGCGCTCGTGAGCCGGATCGCGATCCTCGCGCTGACCGCGCTGCCGTATGTGCCCTGCCAGGGGCAGGAACTGGGTCGGCTGTTCTTTTCGCCCGCCGAGCGTGCAGCGCTCGATGAGCAGCGCAGGGCGGGGACAGTCAGCGCCGCGGTGACCCGGGCGCCCGAGCCTCTGCGGCTCGACGGCTATGTGCTGCGCGCCGACGGCCGCACGACGGTCTGGGTGAACGGCGAGGCGGCGGGCGGCGAATCGCTCAGGCGCAAGGGCGTCAAGGTCGGCGCCACGCTGGACGGTGCTACAGGCGAAACGCGGGACCTGATCGGTGCCGGCCAGGTGAGGGTGCAGCGGTGAAACGCCGCCGGCGTACGCCGGCGGCACAGCGCGGCGCGGTGCTCATGCTCCTGGCTGCGCTCCTGGCAGCCGGCATGGTGTGGTTTGCGGTGGATGTGCTCGCGCGCTCGGTGCGCACCGGTACGGAGAAGGAGGCGCGCACCGGTCTGGCACTGGCGAAGGCGAAGCAGGCCCTGCTCGCTTACGTCGCGCACTATGCGGCACGTACGGACCATCAGGTTCCGGGCCGCCTGCCTTGTCCAGAATCGCTCTCGCCACCCGCGGGCCAGGAAGGCGTCGCCGCGTCGCTCAGCTGCAACAGCAACACGGCGACTTACGTCGGACGCCTGCCGTGGCGCACCCTGGGTATCGAGCAATTGCGCGACGGCCACGGCGAGCCGCTCTGGTACGTGCTGGGACCGGGATTCCGTGCGCCACCCATCAACTTCGACAGCACCGGTCGCCTGAGGCTGGACGGCGCCGACAATGCCGCCGTCGCATTGATCATTGCGCCCGGCGCCGCCATCGACAGCCTGCTCGATCCGCAGGCGCCGCCACCGGGTTGCACGCGAACCAGCCAGAGCACTGCGCGCTATCCGGTGCCCTTCGTCGGTTTCGATCCGAGCCAGTTCCTCGAATGCGGCAACGCATCCGCAAACTACGTTTCGACGGGCGATTCGAGGTGGATCAACGACCGTGCGCTGGCAGTCACGGCGGCAGAGCTGATGGCGGCGATCGGCGGGCCGGTGTTCGATCGCGTTCAGCGCGTCGTGGCGCCGGCCATCGCGGCGTGGGACCAGTCCGAGTTCGCGGCGACCGGCAAGAGCTGGGGCGTGACACATGCGGCGCCGTATTTGCCTTTTGCTGCCGTGTTCGGCAACCCGGCCGACAACGGCTATTGCGGCACCGCCGGGGTGCGGGAGGGTCTGTCCCCAGTCGCGTCGCGCGCTTCTGCCGCTTGCGACACGGCGTGGAGCGGCAGCGCCGCACCGCTCAACGGACTGGTCGATCTGGGCTGCGTCGCGACCGGCGCGGAGTTGCGCTGCAGCTTGCGGGCCAGCGGCAGTGCGGCACCGCCGGCGGCGCGCATCAGCGCCAGTGCGGGCCACGTCGCGGCAAGCTTTCGCGGGACGCTCGTCGCCGCCGACATCGGCGTGTCGCACGGCGGTACCGCAGCGCTGGCGCTGTCGCTGTCGCCGGCGACGGCGAACGCGAATGCCGTGGTCGATGTCACGTGGCCGGCAGCCCTGGGCGCGGGCGAGACCGTAGCGGTCACGTTACCCAACCTTGCGGACGCGCGCGTGCTGCAGGATCCGCGGCTCGCGTGGTTCTTCAACAACCAGTGGCCGCGCCACCTCTACTACGCGGTGGCGCCCGGTGCGACCGCGGGCTCGACCACTCCGTGCGCCATGTCCGGGGATCCCGGCTGCCTAGCCGTCTACGGCCTGCCGCCTTCCGCCGGCGATGCCTCGGACAAGCGCCTGGTGCTCGGGCTGATGGGACGGGCATTGCCGGGGCAGTCGAGGTCGTGCGCCGCCGATATCAACGCGAACTCGATCGCGGATTGCGACGAGCCGGCGCAGTATCTCGAGGAGGAAAACGCTTCGGTCAGCGACCGGATCTTTCGCGCCGATCTGCGCGTGCCCCATCCGGCGGCGGCGGCGCTGCCATGGCCGCCGTTCAACGACCGGGTGGCGGCTTGTCCATTGCATTACACGCGGCAGGGCGGAACGACGGTTCAGGTGTGCGGCTGAGGTTCACGCCAAACCAATCGGATCCCCCGGCGAATTCGAATCGCGCCAATATGGACGTAGGTGTTCAGTCTGGCGCGCCACGATCGGGCTGGGCAGTCACAAGCCGATGGGCTGGTCAGCGTTGGCTGGCGTCTCGAGAAGTCAGTCTCCCAAATCAAGGCGCGTATGGGGCCTCTTGCTTCGACTGCATTGTTGGACCAAACGCTAGAATTGGCAGTGGATCGGGCGCACAATTCGCCTATGAATACCCGAGACCCGCGGGCGTTGCTCGAGAAGCTCAGGTCACTGCCGCCACAGCGGATGGCAGAGGTCGAGGCGTTCGTCGACTTCCTACGCTCGCGTGACGAAAAGGCGCGAGATGCCGCTGCGAAACGCCTGGGGGTGGCAATGGCGAAGCTGTCGAAGGTCGACCTACCGGCGATGAGGGAAGAGGAAGTTCAGGCGGAGATCCAAGCGGCACGCCGTGCGCGACGGAACCGCGTGGGTGCGGGTCGTCGTTGACACCAACGTAGTCCTGTCCGGCCTGCTCTGGGGCGGACGGCCTGGACGGCTCCTAGATCTTGCGCGAGCGAGATCAATCGAGCTTTACAGTAGCCTGCCGCTGATAGCAGAGTTGGCGGAAAGCATCGGCCGGGAACAGTTCGCAAAGCGTATTCGTGCCGCAGGCCTCTCGGCAGCCGAGTTGGTCGTGGATTACGCGCAAATTGCTAGGCTAGTGATTCCGGCCAAGATCCGGCCCACCGTATTGGAGGACCCGGATGATGACGAGGTGCTTGCATGCGCAATCGCATGCCAGGCCGATCTCGTCGTCTCCGGTGATTCGCATCTGCGGGCACTCAAGAATTACCAGGGCATTGTCATCCTCAACGCTGCGGACGCGCTCTCGAAGATCGAAGGTCATCGATGAACGCCGCAGCAGCTGCGTCGTTTGTGGGCTCAGATCCCAACACATACGCCTATGTTGGCGTATACGTTCATTCTGAGGGGCGCCGCCTGGCACTGAGCTAGCGGTTACATCGACGTTCAGCGATGCTTGAGCAGCTCGTCCGTCGTCACGCCGATATCCTTCGCGATCTGACGCAGTAGGATCGGCGAAATGTCTCGTCCCGCGTGGAAAGGTACCGTCGTGGCGCGACCGTCCCGATGGCGGAACTGTTTATGGGAACCGCGCTGACGTACTTCTGCAAATCCAAGCGCATGCAGGATCGCCATAACCTGACGTGGTTTTAGGACTGGAACGCCCGGCATTCAGCCGACGACTACGGTCTGGGTGCCGACAAACTCTGTTTGCAGCTTTGGTTCGCCATCGTCGAGAAGCATGGCGATGACTTCCTGCAGATTCGCGTGCAGCTCATCGAGTGTTGCGCCCTGGCTATGCGCGCCGGGAAAGCCCGGCACGTAGCCCACGTATAGCCGGGTGTCCGCACAGCGTTCGATTACTGCGGTGTAGGCATGCATGGTTCGTCTCTCCTGCAAGAGCGCCGTGCCGGCATTCTAGCGTTTAAGGCAATTTCAGGCATCGGAGTCAGGATCCGGCTGACTGCCGTGCAATGGCCCAAGGCCGACGCTTTGGCGCAGTTTCTCGGTTGGCATTGCAGCAAGAAACACCAACTTTGCGCGAACGTTCCGCTCGTGCGCGGTGGCCAACGATCAACGCTCGCCGGCAAGAAATGTTCTAACCAGCTCCTGCGTCCCGGAATCGGCCAGCAACTCCTCAGTGGCCGCGAGCTCCATTCCATAACCGTCGCGATCGGGCTTGCCGGCGGCGCCGATGCAGCGCTTGCAGGCGGCGAGCGCAGCGGCGGGAAGTGCCGCGATCCGTTCCGCGAGCTCGCGCGCCTTTGCGGGCAGCGCGTCCTTTGCCACCGCCCAATGCACGACGCCGAGCCGCGCGGCCTCCGTGCCGTCGAGCACTTCGGCGCCCAGAATTACGCGCTTCGCCACCGGCTCGCCGCACAGCAGCGTCAGGCGCTGCGTGCCGCCGGCTCCCGGCAACAAACCCAAGCGCACCTCCGGCAGCCCGAGCTTCGCCGTGGCCGAGGCGATGCGCAGGTCGCAGGCGAGCGCGAGTTCCAGCCCGCCGCCCATCGCCGCGCCGCCGATCTCGGCGATCGTCACCAGCCGCGATTTTTCCAGCCGCGCGTAGGCGCGCTGCATCTCGCGCACGAAAGCGATCATCTGGCCGCGTCCTGGCGCGGTATCGAAGCGCGAGCGCATCAGCGCCAGATCGGCGCCGGCGCTGAACGTGCGCTCGCTCGATCGCACGAGGAGCACCGCAACGGCGGCCGCGTCCTCCGCCTGCTGGATCACCTCGTGCAGCCGTGCGATCCAGTCCTCGTCGATCGCGTTTACCGGCGCGCGCGCGAGCGTCGCCGTGGCGATGGCGCCTGCGATCTCGAGCCCGATCACCGGCGCACCCGGCGGCCCTTGGCCGTCAGAAACGGGTCGACCAGCAGCTTGAAGCCCTCGCGCACGTAGCTTTCCAGCGTGTAGCGCCGCTTGAACGCCCAGCGTTTCAGCGCCCAGGCGTGCGCGAAGTGCACGTACTGGTACACCAGCAGCGGGCCGTTCACGGGGTGCATGAAGCCCTCGGCCACGCACTCGCGCAGGCAGCCTTCGAGCAGCCGGTTGGTGCGCGTCTCGCCGTCCATGATGTAGCGCCGGCGCTCGGGCCGCAGCGACTTGGTCGAGCGGTAGGTGAGCACGGTCGCCGCGCGCAGCCGATCGACCACGCGGCAGTAGGTGCGGATCGCCACCCGCAGCCGCTCGAGCGGATGCGTCACGCCCTCCAGCGCCTGCGGGATCTCGCGCTCGTAGGTTTCGAGCACGTCCTTCAGCGACAGGTAGAGCAGATCGTCCTTCTCGCGGAAATACTGGTACACGAGGCCGACGCTGATGCCGGCTTCGCGCGCGATGCTCTGGATTGTGGTGCTGTAGTAGCCGCGCTCGGAAAACAGCTTCACCGCGGCGCGCACGATCTCGCCGCGCCGCGTCTCGACCAGCTGGCGGTCGGAGACCTGCGCCTCGACCGTGGCGTGCGAACTCAGGCGCGTTCCCCCAGCACGGCGCCGCCGATGACCAGCTTCTGGATCTCGCTCGTGCCTTCGTAGATCCGGAGCGCGCGGATCTCGCGGTAGAGCGATTCGACCGGCATGCCGGAGACGACGCCCATGCCGCCGAAGAGCTGCACGGCGGCATCGATCACGCTTTGCGCGGCTTCCGTGGCGTAGAGCTTGGCCATCGCCGCCTCGCGCGTCACGCGCCGGCCCTGCACGTCCTTCACCCAGGCGGCGCGATAGACCAGCAGCGCCGCCGCGTCCACCTGCAGCGCCATCTCGGCGATGCGCGCCTGCGTCAGCTGGTGTTCGGCGAGTGGCTTGCCGAACACTTCGCGGCCGTGCGCGCGCTTGACCGCCTCGTCGAGCGCGCGCCGCGCAAAACCCAGCGCCGCGGCGCCTACGGTCGTGCGGAACACGTCGAGCGTCGCCATCGCGATCTTGAAGCCTTCGCCCGGCTGCCCGATGAGCGCGGTGGCCGGCACGCGGCAGTTGCGGAACTGAAGCGTCGCCAGGGGATGCGGCGCAATCAGCGGGATGCGCGCCGCGATCTCGAGCCCGGGCGTCGCCGCATCGACGATGAACGCCGACAGTCCCTTGGCGCCCCCGGCTTCGCCGCTGCGCGCGAAGACCACGTAATGGTCGGCAAGGCCGCCGTTCGAGATCCAGGTCTTGGTGCCCTCGAGCACCCAGTGCTCGCCGTCGCGCCGCGCCGTGGCGGCGATCGCCCCGACGTCGCTGCCCGCCTGCGGCTCGGAGAGCGCGAACGCGGCGATGTGCTCGCCGCGGCGCACCGGCGGCAGGTAACGATGCCGCTGCCACGCATTGCCGAACAGCGAGATCGGGCCGGTGCCCAGGCCCTGCATGGCGAAGCAGAAGTCGAACAAGCCCTCGTGCCGCCCCAGCACCTCGCGCGACAGCGCCAGGGCGCGCACGTCGAACCGGCCTTGCGGTTCGGGCACGCAGCAGGGGTTGAGGTGCCCGGCGGCGCCGAGGCGGCGCACGATTTCGCGGCACGCCGCGTCGAGCGCGGCGTCGTCGGTCACGCCGTGGCCGAGCCCCGCCAGCTCGCGCCGCGCGAACTCGTCGAGCTGCTCGGCGAGCGCGCGATGGCGCGGCTCGAAAAACGGCCAGTCGAGAAAGCTGCGATCGGGCATGCGCGCCGGCGGAGGCGGGGATAACGGGGGAACCGTCAGGTGCCCCGGTTCCTAGTTGCCCTCGAACCCCGGTTTTTCCTTCTTCACGAAGGCATTGTAGGCGCGCTCGAAGTCGCGCGTCTGCATGCAGATCGCCTGCGCCTCGGCCTCGGTCTCGAGCGCCTGCTCGATGGTCATGCTCCATTCCTGCTGCAGGCACTTCTTGGTCATGGCGTGGCCGAAGGCCGGCCCGTTGGCGAGCGACTGCGCCATCGCCTGCGCGCGCGCGAACAGCTTGTCCCCGGCCACCAGCTCGTTGAAATAGCCCCAGGCGAGGCCTTCCTCGGCGCTCATCGAGCGGCCGGTGTAGAGCAGCTCGGAGGCGCGTCCCTGGCCGATGATGCGCGGCAGGATGGCGCAGGCCCCCATGTCGCAGCCGGCAAGCCCCACGCGCACGAACAGGAACGCGGTCTTGCACTCGGGCGTGCCGTAGCGCAAATCGCAGGCCATCGGAAGGATGGCGCCGGCGCCGGCCGAGATCCCGTCCACCGCGGCGATGACCGGCTGCGGGCAGTTGCGCATCTCCTTGATCAGGTTGCCGGTCATGCGCGTGAAGTAGAGCAGCTCGGGCATTTCCATCTTCACCAGCGGCCCGATGATGTCGTGCACGTCGCCGCCCGAGCAGAAATTGCCGCCTTCGCCGGTGAATACCACCGCGCGCACGTCCTCGGCGTATTGCAGCCGGTGGAAGGTGTCGCGCAGCTCGGCGTAGCTGTCGAAAGTGAGCGGGTTCTTGCGCTCCGGCCGGTTGAGGGTGACGGTGGCGACGCGGTCCTTCACCTGCCAGCCGAAATGCTGCGGCTTCCATTCGGCCGCCTTGAGCTTGTACATGGGTTCCCTTTCTGAGCGAAGAATTCTTCAGCCGGCCATCGTCAGGCCGCCCGACACCGAGAGCACCTGGCCGGTGACGAAATCGGACTGCGCGCTGGCGAAGAACAGGATCGCGTCGGCCACTTCCGACGACTTGGCCAGGCGCCGCATCGGCGTCACGCGCGTGAACGCCTCCTTGATCTTGTCGGGCACCGCGGCGAGCAGCGGCGTGTCGGTCGGTCCCGGGCAGACGCAGTTGACGGTGATGTTGTAGCGCGCCAGTTCCCGCGCCAGCGACTTGGTGAAGGCGATGGCGCCGCCCTTGGCCGCCGAGTACACCGTCTCGCCGAGGCTCCCCACGCGGCCGGCGTCGCTCGAGACGGTGACGATCTTGCCGGCGCCGCGCGCGATCATCGGCTCGACGAAGGCGCGCGTCACGGCGATCGGGCCCATCAGGTTGAGGTCGATCACCTTGCGCCAGAATTCCGGCGTGTTCTGCACGAACGGCTCGGTGCGGCCCCAGCCGGCGACGTTGGCGACGATATCGACGTGCGGCCGGCGCTCGAGCGCCTGCTTGCGGAAGGCCTCGATCGAGGCCGCGTCGGTGACGTCGAGCCGGAAATAGTCGGCGCCGCCGCCCTTGGCGCGGATGGCGGCGGCCGCCTCCTGGCCGTTCGCTTCGGCGATGTCGCCCAGCAGCACGTGCGCGCCGTTGGCCGCGAACAGCTCTGCGGTGGCGCGCCCGATGCCCGAAGCGGCGCCGGTGATCACTGCGGTCCTGCCTTCCAGTCTCATGGCGAGGGGTCTCCCTGGTTGACTGAATGATCATTCATTCAGTCGGCGGCGTCAAGCCTGCGAACGCGGTGGCGGCGTCTCAGGCGAGGCGCTTGGCGAACGCGAGCCGGTCGGCGGGGCCGAAGCCGGCGCGGACGAAGAAACCGAGCAGTCCGAGGTCGCGCACGTCGACCACGGTCTCGACGCGCTCCACGCGCAGTGCCACGAGGTTGACGAACAGCTGCGACAGCAGCGCCCGCCCGATGCCCTTGCCCTTGTGCAGCGGGTCGACGCCCACGGTGTCGAGGATCGCCACCGTCGCGGTGCGCCCGAAATCGCCCGCATCGACGCGCGCCATGACGAAGCCGGCGAGCGCGCCGTCCACCATGGCGGCGAGCGAAACGCGG
>SCUF01000409.1 GCA_004298325.1 Betaproteobacteria bacterium
GAGGACCAGTGACCTCGTAAATCCATCTGGAAACACCATAAACGCCAACGACGAGCGTTTCGCTCTCGCCGCCTAATACCGGCGAGACGCTGCACTAGCCTGCTGATGGGCTAGGCCCCGCCAACCGAGGCTTCGGCCGAGGTTCCAAACGGGGTGCAGCGTCATTTACATCAGCCTCTCTGTGCGGGGTGGCCGCTTCCCCGCACGGATCCGTCGAAGCGGCTGGCTGAGCGTCAGCCTGCCGGTCGGCGGGCGCGAGGCGAGATCCAAATGATCAGGCTAAGCATGTAGTCCTGGCTGTCTAGGGCTTGCGGACGCGGGTTCGATTCCCGCCGCCTCCACCACTTCCGTTCTTCCGGCGCTGGCGCCGAAGAACGTGTAGCGTCTGCGCTGCGCGCCGCAATGCGGCGCCCTGTTAGCATTAGGGCGCAGAACACCCACGCCATGCACCCCCGTTTCCTGCTTCTCGCGGCCGCCCTGGTAGCTTCGCCCGCGTTCCCGCAAGCGACACCCGCGCCGCTCGCCAAGCCGCTCGCCGACATTGCGCTGCACCCCGAGCGCGAAGCCTCGGCGCAGGCCGTGGCGCTGAACGAATCGCGCATCGCCGCCGAGATCGCCGCCAGCATCCTCGCGCTGCCGGTAGAGGTCGGGCAGACCATCGCGAGCGGCACGGTGCTGGCGCGGCTCGATTGCCGGGACCACGAACTCGCGCTGGCGCGTGCGCGCGCTGCGCACGACGCGGCGCGTTCGCGCCTGGCGCTCTCCGATCAGCAACTGCGGCGCGCGCGCGAGCTCGGCAGCCAGGGATTTTTCTCGAAGGAAGCGCTCGATGCGCGCGCCACTGAACTCGACGTAGTGCGCGCCGACACCGCGCAGGCGCAGGCCCAGCTCGCCACGGCCGAGCGCGCCGTGGGCAAATGCGTGGTACGCGCGCCCTTCCGCGCCATCGTGCGCCAGCGGCTGGCGAACGTCGGCGAGCTCGCGGCGGCCGGGACGCCCCTGGTGGCACTCGCCGACGCCGACCGCGTGGAAGTCGCCGCGCAGGTCCAGCTCGGCGACCGCGATTCGCTCGCGCGCGCCGAAGAGGTGCGCTTCGTAGGCGATGGCGGCACCCGGCGCCTCAGGTTGACGCGCGTCTCGCCGGCGATCGACCCGCAGGCGCGCACGGTCGAGGCGCGCCTCGTGTTCGCCGACAAGCCCGCGCCACCGGGCGCCGCCGGACGCATCGTCTGGCGCGATTTGCGCCCCTACCTGCCCGCCGAGATCCTGGTTCGCCGGGGCGGCCGTCTCGGTGTGTTTCTGGAGGAAGCGGGCGTGGCACGCTTTCATGCCTTGCCGCAGGCGCAGGAGGGCCGTCCCGCGCTGGCCGAGCTGCCGGCGGCGGCGCGCATCTTCGTGAGTGGCCAGCTCGGACTGAAAGACGGGCAGCGGATCGCGGGATCGTCGCCGTAGGTCGGTGTCGCGCATGAAGTTCGTAGAGCTGCTGCTGCGCAACCACCCGTTCGCCAACATCACCTTCGGCGTGGTGCTGCTGATGGGTGCCATCGGCTATGCCCTGCTGCCCCGCGAGCAGGATCCGGAAATCAATTTCAACTGGGTCAACATCACCACCGTCCTCCCCGGCGCCTCGGCCGAGGACATCGAGAAGCGCGTCACGCAGCCGCTCGAGGACGCGATCCGGCAGGTCGCCGACATCCGCTTCGTCGTCTCCAGCAGCCGCGAGAACACGTCCTCGATCCTGGTGCGCTTTCGCGACATCACCGAGCGCGTGTTCGACAAGCGGGTCAACGACCTGCGGCGCGAGATCCAGAACAAGGCGCAGACCGAACTTCCGCCCGAAGTGCGCAACGACCCGCGGGTGATGGAAATCACCACCTCGAACGGCTTTCCGACCGCGCAGGTGCTGCTCGCCGGCCGGGCCGACGACGAGACGCTGCGCCGCACCGCCTACGCCATTCGCGCCGACCTGGAGCGGCTCACGGGCGTCGACCAGGTGTTCGCGCTCGGGCTGCGCGATCCGGAGCTGCTGGTCGAATTCGACCCGCGCCGGCTCGCCGCGCGCGGCCTGAACGCGGCTGAGCTCGCCGACGCGGTCGGCGCCTGGTTCCGCGATACCTTTGCCGGCAAGCAGGTCGCCGGCAACGAGGCCTGGCTGGTGCGCCTGATCGGACAGCAGGCCGACCCGGAGTACCTCGCGCAGCTGACGGTCGCGGTACCCGGCACGTCGCAGCGCGTGCCGCTCGATACGCTCGCCAGCGCCTCGCGCGCGCGCGCCACGCCGCGCAACCTGGCCTCCGCGCAGGGGCGCCCGGCGGTCATGTTTTCGGTCACCAAGAAGAGCTACACCAACACGCTCGAGCTGGTCGAGCGCATCCGCGCCTACGCCGCGCAGCACAACCCCCTGCTCGCGGCCTCCGGCCTGAGCCTCGCGCTGACCGACGATCAGACGGTCCCGACGCGGGAAGCGATCAACGTCATGCAGTCGAACGCGGCGCTCGGCCTGGCGCTGGTGCTGGCGGTGTGCTGGATCTTTCTCGGCACGCGCGTCTCGATCCTGATCGCCCTGGGCATTCCGTTTTCCCTGGCCGGCGCCTTCGCCGTGCTGTACGCCACCGGTTTCACGCTCAACATTTCGGTGCTGCTCGGCGTGGTCATCGTGCTCGGCATGATCGTCGACGACGCGGTGGTGGTGGTCGAAGCGCTCTACTGGCGCGTGCAGCGCGGACAGGAAGTGCTCGGCGCGGCGCTCGATGCGCTGCGCGAGACCTTTACGCCGGTCACCTCTTCGGTGGCGACCACGATCGCAGCCTTCCTGCCCCTGATGCTGCTGCCCGGGATCGTCGGCAAGTTCATGTTCGTGATTCCCTTCGTGGTGACAGTGACGCTCGCGATCAGCCTCGTCGAGGCCTACTGGATGCTGCCGACGCACGTGGTGGCGCTCAGGCTCGAGCTCTCCAGGCCGACGCGCATGCAGCGCCTGCGGCACCGCTTCACCCATCTGCTGCGGCTCAAGTATTCCCGCGCCCTGCTTTTCGTGATGCGCCGGCCCAGGCGCTTCGCCGCCCTGATCGTGCTGACGGTCGCGGCCGCCGGCGCTGCGGTCGCCAGCGGCCTGGTGCGGCTCGAATTCTTCGCCTTCGACCCGGTCCGCATCTTCTACGTCAACGTCGACATGCCGGCCGGCGCCCCGATCGAGGCGACGCTGGCGCGCGTCGAGGCGCTCGAGCGCGAAGTGCGCAAGCGCCTGCGCGAAGGCGAGCCGCGCGCGCTCACCTCGATCGCCGGGGTGAAATTCACCGATACGGAACCCCTGTACGGCGACGCCTACGGGCAGGTCATCGTGTCGCTCGCGCCGCGCACGGAGGCTTCGCGCGACGTGGGCGAGATCGTGGCGGCGATGCGCGCCGACCTCGAAAGCTTCCCGGGTCCGGGCCGGCTGAGCTTCACCCTGATCTCCGGCGGCCCGCCGGTCACCAAGCCGGTCCGCGTCCGGGTGAGAACCGACGACCCTGCCGAGCTGCGTGCGGCGACCGACGCGCTGCTCGCGATCGTGCGCGCGATGCCCGGCACCCGGGACGTCACCGACGACGACATCGCAGGCCGCCCGGAGCTCGTGCTGACGCTCGATCCGGAGGCGGTGCGCGCCGCCGGCCTCAACCCGGGGCTGGTGGCGCGCCTGGCGCGGCTGCACGTCGACGGCGAGATCGTGACGCAGATGCGCGACCAGGGGGAAAAGGTCGAGGTGCGCGTGCGCGCGGCGCCGCGCGACACTGCGGACGTCGCGCGCGTCCTGAGTGACCCGGTCGCACTGCGCGCCGCGGCGGGCGCGGCGGACGCTGCAGCCGCGCGCAGCACCACGCTGGGCGCGCTGGTCAGGGCGGAGACGCGCAGCGGCAAGGGCGTGATCAAGCATTACAACCTGCGGCGTTCGCTCACGGTGGAGGCCGACATCGACCGCAGGCTCACCGACACCGTCGCGGTCAACGACGCGATTCGCGCCGCCTGGGAGAAGGTTCGCGCGCGCTACCCCTCTACCACGCTCGATTTTTCCGGCGAGCTCGACGACATCCAGGAAAGCCTCGACGCCATGAAGGTGCTGTTCCTGCTCGGCATCGGCCTCATCTACCTGATCCTCGCGGCGCAGTTCCGCAGCTACTGGCAGCCCGCCATGATCCTGGTCACCGTGCCGCTTGCGTTCACCGGCGTCGTCTTCGGACTGCTGATCTCCGGCAACCCGCTGTCGCTGTTCACGCTTTACGGCGTGATCGCGCTCACCGGAATCGCGGTCAACTCCGCCATCGTGCTGATCGACGCCGCCAACCGCCGCCGGCGCGCGCGCATGAGCGTGCTTTACGCCGTGGTGCTCGCGGCACGGCGGCGCGTCGTTCCGATCATCATCACCAGCACCACCACGATCGCAGGGCTGCTCTCGCTCGCCGTGGGTCTGGGCGGGCACTCACTGCTGTGGGGTCCGGTGGCCGCATCGATCGTGTGGGGCATCGGCTTTTCCACGCTGCTGACGCTGTTCGCCATGCCGCTGCTTTACTGGGCGCTGATGCCAGAGCACCGCGCGCGCCGGGGTGACACAAGCGCTGCGCGCTTGCCGTAGGCCGCCGAGTCGGGTCAGCCGGCGGGGCGCGTCTTCAATGCACCGCCCTGCCTTCCCAGCCGCCCGCCGCGGCATGCGACTTCATTTCGAGCAGATCGGCCAGCGCACGGCAGCGTGACAGCACGCCCGGCTGCTCCAGCAGCGCCTGGCGCTCGAGCGCATCCAGGTCGAGGTTCTGCGCGAAGCCGTTCACCAGTTCCTCGTCGGGCAGATCGGGCGGAAACCGCGCCTCGCTGCCCAGGCGCGTGAGGAGGATCTTAAGCAACCCGAGCAGGCGTTGCCGCTCGCGCGCCATCGCCGTGGTCTGCGCAGCCTCGTCCGGTTCCGCAATCGGCTCGATGCGCGCCAGCCGGTAGGCACGGCTCACGTCTTCACCCGCGACGCGAAATTTGCCGATGCCCTGCAGCACGATGTTGAGGCGGCCGTCATCGAGACGTTCGGTGTGCGTGAGGCTCCCGGCGCAGCCGACCGGATACACCGGCGGCCGTCCCTCGTAATTCGCTTCGTAGCCTGGGCGCAGCAGCACCATGCCGATGACCCGGTCGCCGGCGAGCGCGTCCTCGACCATGGCGCGGTAGCGCGGCTCGAAGATGTGCAGCGGCAGGAATACCCTTGGAAACAGCACCGCGTTGGGCAGCGGGAAGATCGGGATCTTGGGGGGGATCATGTTCTCGCCGCAGCATCGATTCCAGGCGCAGCCCGCGCTGGCGTCGATGGCATTGCGCGTTGACAACCGTCAAGATGCATGGACCTGCAGAGGATAAGCTGGTTCGCGTGATGCGCCAAGTCGGCTTCGCCGTGGTGCTGCTGCTGCTTTCCGCCGCCGTTGCGGGCGAGACGATCTACAAGTATCGGCTGCCGGAGGGCCGCACCGTCTACTCCGATCGCGTCCTCCCCGGCGCGATCCTCCTCGAAAGTTTCGAGCATCAGTTCCCGCGGCCGGCGGCGAGCGAGACCGATCCGGAGAAGGGGCGCCTGCAGGCCGAAGAGCGAATCCGGTCGCACTTGGCGGCGTTGGAAAAGGCTTGGCAAGAGGTGCAGGACGCCAGAGTTGCGCTCGCGCGGGCCGAAGAGCGCGTGCGCGCCGGCGTGGAACCGCTCGAAGCCGAGCCCATCCAGCACGCGGGGCCCGCGGCGCCGGCGTCGCCATCGGTGGGCGGGCCGCCCCCGCCGGCACCCCCTGCCGTCGGCGGGCCGCAGCCGGCCGCGCCGCCCGCGGTTGGGGGTCCGATGGGCACGCGCCACGGCGGCGGCGGAAGATCGCCCGAATTCCATGCGCGCATCGGCGCGCTCGAGCGCGACGTGCAGGCCGCGCGCGAGCGGCTCGACACGGCGCAGCGGCGCTACAACGCGCTGCGATAACCGAACGACCGCCCAGAAAATTGCGAACCGCTACTGCGCCAGCGCGGCGAGCTTGAGCCGCTGCACCTTGCCCGAGGGGCCCTTGGGCAGCTCGGCGAGAAAGCGGATTTCCCGCGGCGACTTGTAGCGCCCGAGCTGCGCAAGGCAGAACTCGCGGATTTCTGCTTCGCTCGCGCGCGCGCCCGGCTTGAGCACGATGCAGGCGAGGATCTCCTGGCCGTAATTCGCGTCGGCAATGCCGACCGCCGCGGCCTCGAGCACTGCCGGATGCCTGAGGAGCGCCTCGTCGATCTCGCGCGGCGCGATGTTCTCGCCGCCCTTGATGATCAGCTCCTTCAACCGCCCGGTGACGAAGTAGTAGCCGTCGGCGTCGCGATAGCCGAGGTCGCCGGTGCGCAGCCAGCCCTTCGCGTCCAGCGCCTTCGCCGTCTGCTCGGGCGACTTGTAGTAGGTGCGCATCACGTTCGGCCCGCGCAGGCAGATTTCTCCGCGCACGCCGGCCGGCAGCGCTCTGCCCGTCTCCAGGTCGACCACTTTCGCCTCGACGCCGCACGGCACCCCCGGCGAGCCGTACTTGCGCAGCGCCGCATCCTGCGGATTGCAGAACACGACCGACGACGATTCGGTCATGCCCATCGCCTCGATCACCGGGATGCCGAACGTTGTTTCGAACGCGCGATGCTGCTCCGGCGGCAGCGGCGCGGACGCGGAACGCCCGAAGCGCACGCGCGGGAAACGGTAGCTGCGTCTCGCATCGGCCGCATTGAGCAGGTACGCGATGATCGTGGGCACCATGTTGATCCAGGTGGCCGCGTGCCGCTCGACCTGGTCCCACCAATGGGTGACGCTGAAGCGGTGCGGTGCGATCAGGCTGCCGCCCGAAACGAAAGGCGTCACGGTGGCGATCACCTGCCCGTTGATGTGATACAGCGGCAGCGACGAGAGGCACCGGTCCTGCGGCGTCAACCCGTGCCAGGCCGCGACTGCACGGCCTGCCGCGATCAGGTTGCGATGCGTGAGAACCGCGCCCTTGGGCGTGCCCGTGGTTCCCGAGGTGTACATGAGCAGCGCCGGATCGTCCGCTGCGACCGGCCCGAAGCCGCCCTGCGGCAGCCGATCCTCGAGAAACAGCGCCGGTGCATCCGGATCGATCACGATCACTTCGATCCGGCGCGCGACCAGCGCCAGCGCCTCGGCGAGCATGGCTTCGTGCTCGCGCGAGGTGAACAGGACCTTGCAGTCGCAATGCGCGAGCACGTACGCGAGCTGCGAGCGCTGCGCGAGAAGATTCAGCGGCGTAATCACGTAACCGCCGAGCATCGCGCCGAGAAACAGCAGCGCGGTCTGGTAGCCGTTGTGCAGGTAAAGGCCGACCTTGTCGCCGGGTTCCAGGCCCGCGAGGCGCAGCCAGCGCGCGAGCAGGCGCGCCTGGCGATCGAGCTCGCGGTAGCTGAGCGTGCGCCCGGTCTCGGGCGCCACCAGCAGCGTGCGATCGGGCTGCCGCGCGACGTGCCGCGCCAGCACGCCGCGGAGCGTGTCGCTCATCGGCCGTGCTTGGCGAAGTAGGCGCCGAAGATTTCGTCCTCCCCCGGCACGCGCTCGGGGATGACGCGCGCGATGCGGGTGATGTTGAGGAAATGGCGCCAGTGCATGTTGTCGGAAAAGCTGTTGCGGCCCCAGGTGCCGCAGCCCATCGAGAGCGAAAACGGCAGGCCGTTGTCGAAGCTGCCGCCGGTGGCGATGCAGTGCGCCTGGTTG
>SCUF01000410.1 GCA_004298325.1 Betaproteobacteria bacterium
CACCATCGCGTAGATGGCCGGAATCGGAATGCCGAGCGCGCTCACCATGCTGCGGCTGTACACCGCAGCGCGCACGATCTTGCCGAAGCGCGTGCGGTGCAGGAAATACCACAGGCCCGCGGCGACCGCGATGCCGGCGCCGACGATCACGAAGTGGTAGGGATTGACCAGCGTATCGAACATCTCCATCGGCTTCACGCCCAGATTGATGCGCCGGTTCTCCAGTCCCCAGATGAGCTTGATCACGTCGCCCAGGATCAGCACCAGCGCGAACGTGAGCAGCAGCTGTTCGGGCAGCTCGCGCTCATAGGTGCGCCGGATCAGGCAGCGCTCCAGCGCGAGGCCGAACAGCATCATCACCGCCACTGCGCCGACGATCGCCGGCAGCAGCAGCCACGGACTGGCACCGAACTGCTCGCTCAGGAAGGTGAAGATCGAGAACGTGACGTAGCCGCTCAGCAGCCACAGCGTGGCATGCGCGAAGTTGAGAATGTTCATGACGCCGAAGATCAGCGACAGGCCCGCCGAAAGCAGGAACAGCACCATGGCGCGCGACAGCCCGCTGAACAGCTGCAGGGCGTAGGGACCGATATCCATGTGGAATCGCCAGTTGAAGCCGGCTGGAGCGCCTCAGGCGCTCCAGCCGGTGCGCGCGGCGCGCTTCAGGCGCGCTTCTTCTTCAGCTTCTCGACCTCTGCGCAGCTCTGCGTCCAGACCTCCTTGGCTTCCACCAGGATCATCGTGTCGGGCTTGTAGATCGGGAACGGATAGTCCGGTGAATCCCACACTTCGCCGACGTAGGACGGCACCTCGAGCTGGTTGCTGCAGTCGCGGAACGTGCGCCGGCCGCGGCAGGTGTCGATGGTCGCGCCCTTGAGCGCCTTGACGATCGCCTCGGTGGCGGTCGAGCCGGCCTTCTTCGCGCCCTGCTCGAGCCCGCCGAGCGCATCGTAGTACATACAGGCCCAGTCGTCGGGATAGCCGTCGGGCCCGAACGCGGCCCGGTCGCGCTTGATGTACGCCTGCATGATCGGTTCCTTGAGGTGCGCGAAGAACGGGCAGCGCGCCAGGCCGATGATGCCGCGCGGCAGCGTCTTCCTCTGCGCCTTGAGGTCGTTCACCGCGATCAGGCCGCCTGGGAACGGCACGCGCTTGAACAGGCCCATCTGGTTCGCCTGCTGCATGAAGGTCTCGGCGTCCTTGCCGGCGACGGCACCGAACATGAAGTCGGGCTTCGCCGCCATGATGGCGGTGATATAGGAGGTGAAGTCGGTCTCGCCCAGCTTGAACCAGAGCTGGCGGCTCTCCTTGATGCCGGGATCGACCTTGGCGAGGCCGGTGGTGAAGCCCTTGTGCGTATCGCGGCCCCACTCGTAGTCCTGCCCCAGGGAGACGTAGCTCTTCCACTTGTTCTTCTTCGCCATGCGCGCCACGGCCACGACCACTGCACCCGATTGCATATTGCTGTCGGGGCAGAACTGGTAGGTGTAGGGCGTGTAATTGTCCTGCGTGATCTTGGAGCTGTTGGAGGTCGCCGCGAAGTGCAGCACCTTGTGCTCGTGGATGATCTCCTGGACCGCGAGCGCGACGGCGCTCGAATAGGTGCCGAAAATCGCGTTCACCTTGTCGTTCAGGATCAGCGACTTCGCCTCGCGCGCGCCGACGTCGGGCTTGGTCTCGGTATCGCGGTATACGATCTGCACCTGCTGCTTGCCGAGCAGGCCGCCACGCTTGTTCAGTTCGGCCACCGCAACCGGCAGGCCCTTGATGCAGTGTGCCATGTAATTCGCGCCCGTGCCGGTCGAGGGCAGCAGCACGCCGATCTTGTAGGGCGCAGCAGCCTGGGCGCCCGCGAAACGCGGGGTCAACGTCAGCGCGCCCGCGGCGAGGCCCGAGAAGACAAAATCGCGCCGGCTCAGCTTGAGGTGCTCAATCAGGGCTTCCCACTGCTTTTCCTTCGTGGTCATCTGCGGTCTCCTCGGACGATGGCTGGGAATGGCGCCGCCGCCTGTGCGACGGTGCGCCAAATGCTGAATTCATGCTACGCCATCGTCACCCGCATCCGCACGCGGATCGCGGCCCGGCGTTGACGCCGGTCATGTTCAGCTCAATTTGGCGCCGCTGCCGACGCCTCAAGCGGATTATTGCGGCGGCGCGCGCAGATGCCAGTCGGTCGCGCGCTGGTAGGCGTGCCCCAGGCGCAACAGCAGCGCCTCGTCGAACGGCCGGCCGATGAGCTGGAACGCGCAAGGCAGGCCGGGCGGCTGAAAACCGCAGGGTACCGCGAGCGACGGCAGGCCGAGGTAGTTCACCGGGCGCATCAGGCGCGTGACCTGCGCCAGCACTTGCCCCATCTTCGGGCCGCCGCCGACGTCGGACTCGGCGATCGTCGGCGTGGCGAAGGCGACGCAGGGTGCATGCACCACGTCCACGTGCTGCATCACGCCGCCGAGCCACGTCTGCAGGGCGTGACTGCGCAGGCGCAGCGCGTTGATGTACTGCGTCGCGCCGACTGCAGCGCCGAGCTCGAGCCGCGCGCGCACCTGATCCGAATAGTCCTGCGGCCGCTCGCGCAGCCAGTTGGCATGCAGCGCCGCAGCCTCGGCGGCAATGATCGCGGTGGCCGCCTGGTTCCACGGCTCGATCTCCGGCAGGTCGATTTCGACCGTCTCGCAGCCGAGCGAGCGCAGCACCTCGAGGCTTGCGCGCACCAGCGACTCGATGCCGGCATCGGCGCCGTCATAGAAATAGCTCGTCGGCACGCCGATGCGCAGGCCTTTCACGGGACGCGCCAGCGCCGCGAGGTAGTCCGGCACCGGTTGACCGCTGCTCGTGGGATCCGCAGCGTCGCGGCCGGCGATGACCCCGAGCAGCAGCGCGCAGTCCTCTACGGTGCGCGCGAGCGGGCCGAGCGTGTCGAGCGAGAAGGAAAGCGGCATCGCACCGGCACGCGAGACGCGGCCGTAGGTCGGCTTGATGCCCGCGACGCCGCAGAAGTGCGCCGGCAGCCGGATCGAGCCGCCGGTGTCCGAGCCAAGCGCGGCGAAATTGGCCCGCGCGGCCACGCTGGTGCCCGAGCCGCTCGACGAGCCGCCGGTGATGTACCCGGGATTCCACGCGTTGCGGCAGTGGCCGAGGTGGTAGTTGTGCCCGGTCGGTCCGTAGGCGAACTCGGTCATGTTGAGCACGCCGAACTGCAGCGCGCCCGCGCCATCGAGGCGCTTGAGCGCCGTGGCCGTGGCCGGCGCGGGACGCTCGCGCGTGATCCTCGAGCCGCAGGAGGACGGCACGCCCTCGCGGTAGTACATGTCCTTGTGCGCCATCGGCACGCCGGCGAGCGGCCCGCGCACCAGTCCGCGCGCGATTTCGGCGTCGGCGACCCGGGCCGCGGCGAGCGCCGAGTCCTCGTCGATGCGCACGAAGCAGTTGAGTCGCTCGTGCGCGCGCTTCGCCGCGGCGAGCGTCTCCTGCATCGCTTCCGCGGCCGACACCTGCCGCGCGCGGATGCGCCGCGCGAGTTCCGCGGCGGAAAACGAGAGCAGCGCGCTCATCGGCCCGCGCCTTCCAGCACGCGCGTGAAGGACGCCGGCTCCACCTCGAACGCGAGCGCGCGGGTTGCCGCGCGCTCGGCCTCGAGCTGCGCCGCCAGCGTACGCGCGAGCGCTTCGAGGCGCTCCGGGGCGAGCGCCACGCCTTGCCGGGCGAGCAGTTCGCGAAACAGCGCATCCGATGTCCCAGTCATGGCCCTTTTCCTCTACGAAGAATGCCGCTGCACGATGCCCATCATCTTATAGACCAGCAGCGCGGCGGCGAAATCGAAGGCGTGAAACCCCGCGATCGGCGCGAACTCGAGGATATCGAAACCGATGATGCGGCGCTGACGCGCCACCGACTCGAACAGGCCGAGCGTCTGGTACCAGCCCAGCCCGCCGGGGACCGGCGTGCCGGTCGCGGGCAGCACCGACGGATCGATGCCGTCGACGTCGAGCGTAAAGAACACCTTTTCCGGAAAATCCGGCGGCAGTTCGAACTCGCTGATGCCCTGCGGCACGAGCTGGTCGGCGTCGAGCCCACGCACGCCATGCGCGGCGCGGGCGGCGCGCTCTTCCTTCGAGTAGGCGCGGTTGCCGAGCTGGAACAGCGGGATTCCCGCCTCGACCACGCGCCGCATGACGCAGGCGTGGCTGAGCTTCGAGCCCTCGTAGGTCTCGCGCAGGTCGGCGTGGGCATCGATCTGCACGACGCCGAAATCACGCGTGCCCGCCTGCAGATAACCCTGGATCACGCCCCAGGTCACCGTGTGCTCGCCGCCGAGGACCACCGGGAGCTTGCCGCGGCGCAGGATTTCCGCGACGCGCCCGGCGATCGCGGCGAGCACGGTTTCCGCCGCAGGCGCGCAGTCGATGGCCGGCCAGGTGTAGATCCCCTGCGCGCCGGGATCGCTCGCGCCGTCCCAGCGCTCGAGCTGGCCGGAGGCTGCGAGGATCGCCGCCGGACCCTTGGCCGTGCCGCCGCCGTAGGACACGGTCTTCTCGTACGGTACCGGCAGCACGTGAAACTGCGCCGCCTCGGGCGCGAGCGCCGGGATCTCGGTGCCGAGAAAGCGGTCCGCGCCCGTGTGCGGCGCGCTCATGACAGGCGGCCCCTGAAGTCCTCGTAGCCGAAGCTTTTCACGATGCGCAGCAGGTCGGTCTGCGAGTTCCAGAGCGCGATGTCGGGCAGCCGCGTGCCGTTGAAGGTGGTGGTCTTCACCATGGTGTAGAGCGCCATGTCCTCGAACACCAGCCGCTGGCCCACGCGCAGCGGCTGGCGAAACGAAAAATCGCCGATCACGTCGCCGGCGAGGCAGGTGAGCCCGCCCAGGCGATAGGTGTGAGCGTACTCTCCGGCGGCGCCGCTGCCGAGGATTCGCGGCCGGTAGGGCATCTCGATCACGTCCGGCATGTGGCAGGTGGCCGAGGTATCGAGGATCGCGAGCGGCATCCCGTTCCAGGCGATGTCGAGCACCTCGGCGACCAGCACCCCGGCGTGCCAGGCGATCGCCTCGCCCGGCTCGAGGTAGAGCTCGACCCCGTGCCGCGCGCGAAAGTCCCGCAGCAGCGCGATCAGCGCGTCGACCTCGTAATCGGGGCGCGTGATGTGGTGGCCGCCGCCGAAGTTGATCCATCGCATGCGCGCGATGAACTCGCCGAACTTCGCCTCGAAAGCGGCGACGGTGCGCTCGAGCGGCGCGAAGTTCTGCTCGCACAAGGTGTGAAAATGCAGGCCGCTGATGCCCTCCAGATCGCGCTGCGGAAACTGCGAGCGCACCATGCCCAGGCGCGAAAATGGCGCACACGGATCGTAGAGCGCCACCTCGCCCTCCGAATGCTCGGGATTGACGCGCAGACCGAAGCGCAGCCCGGGGCGCCGCGCCGCCGCCTCGAGCGCGAGCGGCCGGAAGCGCGTCCACTGCGAGGGCGAATTGAACACGACGTGGTCCGAGATCTCCAGGATCTGTCGCAGGTCGCGCTCGGAATAGGCGGCGGAAAACGTGTGCACCTCGCCGCCGAATTCCTCGCGCCCGAGGCGCGCCTCGTGCGCGCCGCTGGCGCAGGTGCCCGAGAGGTAGCGTGCCACCAGCGGCGCCAGGCTGAACATCGAGAACGCCTTGAGCGCGAGCAGCACCTTGGCGCCGCTTTCGCGCTGCACCCGGCCGAGCAGCTTGAGGTTGTCCTCGACCGAAACCTCGTCGACGACGAAGCAGGGCGAGGAGACGCGGCCCGGATCGAGCCGGCTGAAACGCTCCGTGCGCAAGCTCGCAACGGGGGAACCTGACGGTTCCCCCGTTACCCCTTCCCTCGCGACCCGCGCGAGATCTCAGTCCATCGGCGCATCGAGCTTCTGCAGGGTCCAGGGCAGGCCGTAGCGGTTGAGATCCTCCATGAAGGGATCGGGGTCGAACGCCTCCATGTTGAACACGCCGTGGCCGCGCCACTTCCCCGTGAGCATCATCTTGGCGCCGATCATCGCCGGCACGCCGGTGGTGTACGAGATCGCCTGCGAGCCGACCTCGCGGTAGCAGGCCTCGTGGTCGCAGATGTTGTAGAGGAACGCCACCTTGTCCTTGCCGTCCTTCTTGCCGCGCACCAGGGCGCCGATGCAGGTGCGGCCCTTGGTGAGGGGCCCGAGGCTTGCCGGATCCGGCAGCAGCGCCTTGAGGAACTGGATGGGCACGATTTCGCGCCCCTGGAACACGACCGCATCGATGCGCGTCATGCCCACGTTCTGCAGCACCCGCAGGTGCGTCAGGTAGTTCTCGGAGAAGGTCATCCAGAAGCGCGCCCGCTTCAGGGTCGGGAAGTTCTTCGCGATCGATTCCAGCTCCTCGTGGTAGAGGAGGTAGATCTTCATCGGCCCGATGCCCTCGGGGAAGTCGTACATCCGGCTCACCGAGAGCGGCGCCGTGGTTTTCCACTCGCCGCCCTCCCAGTAGCGCCCCTCCGCGGTGACCTCGCGAATGTTGATCTCCGGGTTGAAGTTGGTGGCGAAGGGCTGGCCGTGCGCGCCGGCGTTGGCATCGATGATGTCGAGCGTCTCGATCGAGTCGAACTCGTGCTTGGCGAGCCACGCCGTGAACACGTTGGTGACGCCCGGGTCGAAGCCGCTGCCGAGGAGCGCCATGAGGCCGCGACTGCGGAAGCGCTCCTGGTAGGCCCACTGCCACCGGTACTCGAACTTGGCGACATCCAGCGGCTCGTAGTTGGCCGTGTCGAGGTAGTCGACCCCGCCCGCGAGGCAGGCGTCCATGATGTGCAGGTCCTGGTACGGCAGCGCGACGTTGATCACGATGTCCGGGCGCACGCGCTGGATGAGCGCGCTCATCTGCGCGACGTCGTCGGCATCCACCTGCGCGGTCTCCACCGGCCGCTTGATCTGCGCCGCGATGCGCCGGCATTTCTCGAGGGTGCGGCTGGCGAGCACGATGTGCGAGAACACCTCCGGCACCTGGGCGCACTTGTGCGCCACCACCTGCCCGACCCCGCCCGCGCCGACGATCAGGACCCTGGCCATCGGCGCGTCACTCTTCGAAATAGGTGTAGCCGCGCAGGCTGGCCGCGAAGGCCTCGAAGATCGCCTGGCGCTCGCTCGGCGAGATGCGGCCCTTTCTCACCGCCTGCTCGGCGGTGACACGGAACTGCTCGAGCAGCTGGTTGGGCTGGTACTCGACGTAGCTCAGGACGTCGGCGATCGAGTCGCCGTCGATCTCGCGCACGAAATCGAAGCTGCCGTCTTCGTGGATGCGCACGCTGACGACGTTGGTGTCGCCCATCAGGTTGTGCAGGTCGCCGAGCGTTTCCTGGTAGGCGCCCACCAGGAACACGCCGAGGTAGTACGGGTCGCCGTTGGCGAGCGGATGCAGCGGCAGCGTCTTGCGGATGCCGCGCACGCCGATGAAGCGGTCGATCTTGCCGTCCGAATCGCAGGTGATGTCGGCGATGATCGCCTCCCGGCTGGGCGCCTCGCCGAGGCGGTGCACCGGCATCACGGGGAACACCTGTTCGATCGCCCAGACATCGGGCAGCGACTGGAACACCGAGAAGTTGCCGTAGTAGATGTCGGAGAGCGACTCCTCGAGCGCGTCCAGCCCGTAGGGCACGCGCTTCGCGCCGGGCAGCTCCTTGGCGATCGTGCGCACGATCTGCAGGAAGATGTTTTCCGCCAGCGACAGCGCCCGCAGGCGCACGCGGCCGTGCTTGAAGAGCTCCCGCATCTCGCCGCGGTAGTAGCTGGCGTCGTTGTAGCACTCCTGCAGGTTCTTCGGATTGACGTTCTTGAGCGTGTCGCGCAGGTTGCCGATCAGCTCGTGCTCGCCCTCGGCCGGGTCGGGCACCTCGCTGGGATCGAAGCGTGTGACATCGAGAATGTCGAACAGCAGCACCGAGGAATAGGCCACCACCGCGCGCCCCGATTCGGTGATGATCACCGGGTGCTCGATGCCTTCGGGGTCGAGCGTGGTCATGATGGTCTCGACCAGGTCCGAGCAGTATTCGTCGAGCGTGTAGTTC
>SCUF01000411.1 GCA_004298325.1 Betaproteobacteria bacterium
GGTGTCGCGCGCCACCACCGTCAGCTCCTCGATGTGGATCGAGGTGAAGCGGTCGTCCGACACCACCCGCTCCGAGATCAGGATCGAGTCCTCGAAGTTGTAGCCGTTCCAGGGCATGAATGCGACCAGCATGTTCTGGCCGAGGGCGAGCTCGCCCAGGTCGGTCGAGGCGCCGTCGGCGATCACGTCGCCGCGGGCGATGCGCTCGCCCTGCTTCACGATCGGGCGCTGGTTGATGTTGGTGTTCTGGTTCGAGCGCGTGTACTTGGTGAGCTTGTAGATGTCGACACCGACGTCGCCTGCGAGGGTTTCGTCGTCATGCACGCGCACCACGATGCGGTTCGCGTCCACGTAGTCCACCATGCCGCCGCGCAGTGCCGTGACGCAGGTGCCCGAATCGACCGCGGCGGTGCGCTCGACGCCCGTGCCCACCAGCGGCTTCTCGGGCCGCAGGCACGGCACCGCCTGGCGCTGCATGTTGGAGCCCATCAGCGCGCGGTTGGCGTCGTCGTGCTCGAGAAACGGGATGAGCGAGGCCGCCACCGACACGATCTGCGACGGCGCCACGTCCATGTACTGCACTTCCTCGGGCGATTTCAGCTCGAATTCGTTCTTGAAGCGGCACGACACCAGCGAATCGGTCAGGCGCGCCGCCTTGTCGATCGAAGCGTTCGCCTGCGCGATGACGTAATGGCCTTCCTCGATCGCCGACAGGAACTCGATGTCGTTCGTCACCTTGGCGTCCTTCACCTTGCGGTAGGGCGTCTCGAGGAAGCCGTAGCGGTTGGTGCGGGCAAACAGGGCGAGCGAGTTGATCAGGCCGATGTTCGGGCCCTCCGGTGTCTCGATCGGGCAGACGCGCCCGTAATGCGTCGGGTGCACGTCGCGCACCTCGAACCCCGCGCGCTCGCGCGTCAGGCCGCCCGGCCCGAGTGCCGAGACGCGGCGCTTGTGCGTGATCTCGGACAGCGGGTTGGTCTGGTCCATGAACTGCGACAGCTGGCTCGAGCCGAAGAACTCCTTGATCGCCGCGGAAATCGGCTTGGCGTTGATCAGGTCGTGCGGCATCAGGTTTTCGGATTCCGCCTGCGACAGGCGTTCCTTCACGGCGCGCTCGACGCGCACCAGGCCGGCGCGGAACTGGTTCTCCGCCAGCTCGCCCACCGAGCGCACGCGCCGGTTGCCGAGGTGGTCGATGTCGTCGATCTCGCCGCGGCCGTTGCGCAGCTCGACCAGGATGCGGATCACCTCGACGATGTCGCGCGGGCTGAGCGTGAAGCGCGTCTCGACCTTGGTGTCGAGCTTCTGGCGGTCGATGCCCTTCGACTTCAGGTCATGGAACATCTTCTCCACCAGCGCCTGCGCCTCGGCCTCGGTGCTCGCCGCGTCCAGGCTGACCTTGTTGAGCGAGAGTTCCGGCACGTTGCGGAAATAGGCGCGCAGCTCCTGGTCGGCTTCGCGCGGCAGGGCGAGGCTGCGCAGGCGCACCTGCCAGCTGGTCTCGCTCTTGACGCCGACGCGGCGATTGAACTTCATGCGGCCCACGGCCGAGAGGTCGTAGCGCTCCTCGGCGAAGAACAGGCCGTTGAACAGCGTCTCCACCGCGTCCTCGGTGGGCGGCTCGCCCGGGCGCATCATGCGGTAGATCGCGACGCGCGCCTGGGTGCGGTCGGCGGTCTCGTCGGCGCGCAGCGTCTGCGAGATGTACGGGCCCTGGTCGAGATCGTTGGTAAACAGCGTCTGGATCTTGTTGACGCGGGCTTCGCGCAGCTTGGCGAGCAGCGTCTCGGTGATCTCGTCGTTGGCGTTGGCCAGGATCTCGCCCGTGTCTGCGGCGACCACGTTGTGGGCCAGGGTGCGGCCGAGCAGGAACTCGTCCGGCGCGTCGATGCGCTTGATGCCCGCCGCTTCCATGTCGCGGATGTGCTTCACCGTGATGCGCTTGTCCTTGGCGACGATCACCTTGCCGTGCTTGTCGGCGATGTCGAAGCGCGCCACTTCGCCCCTCAGACGCTCGGGCACCACCTCGAAGCGCACGTGGTTCGGCTCGACGTGGAAGGCGTCGAAATCGAAGAATTCCTTCAGGATCTGCTCCGGCATGTAGCCCAGCGCCTTCAGCAGGATCGTCACCGGCATCTTGCGGCGGCGGTCCACCCGGAAGAAGACGATGTCCTTGGCGTCGAACTCGAAGTCGAGC
>SCUF01000043.1 GCA_004298325.1 Betaproteobacteria bacterium
GGCGAGGTCCTCGCCGTGACGGGGTTCTTCAACCTCGTGCTGGTGTTCAACAAGGGCGCCGCCTTCAGCCTGCTCGCCGCGGCGCCGGGCTGGCAGACGCCGCTGTTTGCCGCCATCGCGCTCGCTGCGGCCGCGTTCATTTCGTACCTGCTGGTGCGCCATCCGGGGCAGCGGCTGTTCTGCGCCGGCCTGGCGCTCATTCTGGGCGGCGCGCTCGGCAACCTGTGGGACCGCCTGAAGTGGGGGCAGGTGGTCGATTTCCTCGATCTGCACGCCGCCGGCTGGCATTGGCCGGCGTTCAACGTCGCCGACTCGGCGATCACGCTCGGCGCGGCACTGCTGATCGTCGAAAGCTTCCTGCACCGCGATGCCGGGAGATAATGCCGGCATGGAAGTCCTGCTGGCCAATCCGCGCGGTTTCTGCGCCGGTGTCGAGCGCGCCATCGAAATCGTCGAGCGTGCGCTCGAGCTGCGCGGTGCGCCGATCTACGTGCGGCACGAGATCGTGCACAACAAGGCCGTGGTGGAGAACCTGCGCGCCAAGGGCGCGGTGTTCGTGGAGGATCTCGACCAGGTCCCGCCCGGTGCCACCGTGATCTTCAGCGCGCACGGCGTGGCGAAGTCCGTGCAGGCGCAGGCCGAGCGGCGCGGCCTGCGGGTGTTCGATGCGACCTGCCCGCTGGTGACCAAGGTGCACGTCGAGGTCGCCAAGATGCTGCGGGCGGGCTTCGAGATCGTCATGATCGGCCACCGCGGCCATCCCGAGGCGGAAGGCACCATGGGCCAGGCGACCGAAGGCATGCACCTCGTGGAGTCGGTCGACGATGTCGCGCGGCTGACGGTGGGAAACCCGCAGCAGCTCGCCTACGTCACCCAGACCACGCTTTCGGTGGACGACGCGGCCCGGGTCGTGGCCGCGCTCAAGGCCCGGTTTCCGGCGATCCGCGGCCCGAAGCAGGACGACATCTGCTACGCGACGCAGAACCGCCAGGACGCAGTGAAGTTCATGGCGCCGCAGTGCGACGTCGTGCTGGTGGTGGGCTCGCCCAACAGCTCGAACTCGAACCGCCTGCGCGAAGTCGCCGAGCACATCGGTGTCGACGCCTACATGATCGACAGCGCCGCGGACCTGAAGCCCGAGTGGCTCGCCGGCAAGCGTCGCGTCGGCGTCACCGCCGGTGCGTCCGCGCCGGAAGTGCTGGTGAAGGCGCTGATCGAACGCCTGACGCAGCTCGGCGCGCGCAGCGTGCTGCTGATGGACGGGGCCGCCGAGGATGTCGTCTTCACGCTGCCGCGCGGGCTGGCCGCAGGCGCCGCGTCCCGCGAACGGCGCGGGTGATCCGGCGGTGCGCAATTTGCCACGTTCACGGCCCGGGGCCCGCCTTTCATTCGGCGGGACCGACCGTCCGTCCAGTCGTGTTGCCGGTCGCCGCGCCAACGAAGTGATACTGCGAGGGGAATATCGATGACGCCATCCAGCGTAATGCCGGGTTTCGGACGCGCGCCAGCCGCGACGCGATTTGCGCGCCGCGGCGGATTCTCGCTGATCGAACTGATGATCACGGTCGCGGTCCTGGGGATCCTGGCGGCGGTGGCCTATCCGTCGTACCAGGACTACGTGCGCCGCGGCAACCGCTCTGCGGCGCAGACCTTCATGATGACGATCGCGCAGCGGCAGGAGCAATACCTGCTGACGAATCGCTCGTATGCGACGACGATTACCGCCCTGAACCTCACGCCGCCGACCGAGACGGTCGGGCGCTACGCGTTTTCGATGAGCACCTCCGGCGCGCCGCCTACAGGTTATGTAATTACCGCGACCCCGAGCGCCGTGCAGGCGGTGGCAAACAGGTTCGGTGCGCTGACGTTGTCGAGCGACGGCACCAAAACGTCCCCGGCGCAGCCGCCGGCGCAAGAATGGAAACGGTAGGGGGTCACGTCATGCTGCGCGCGGTGCGCCAGCAGCAGGGCTTCACGCTCATCGAAGTGCTGATCGTCATCGTGATCATGGGCGTCATGCTGACGATTGCGGTGCCGTCGTTTCGCAGCTTCACCGCCAACCAGCGCGTCAAGACCGCATCGTTCGAGTTCTATGCGGCGCTGAGCTTCGCGCGCAGCGAGGCCATCAAGCGCAGGGCCGCCGTGACCGTGACGCCGGTTTCGGGCAACTGGGCGAACGGCTGGACGGTGAGTGTTCCGATCGGCGGCACCCCGACCACGCTGCGCAGCCAGGACTCGCTGAGCGGGGTGCTGATGACGGGCGCGTCGTCCGTGGCCTACCGCCAGGACGGGCGCCTCGTCAGCGGATCCTCGATCGGCGTCCTGATTCAGCCGGAAACCGCCGGCACCGGGATTTCCAACCGCTGCATCCGCGTCGACCTGACCGGCGCGCCGAAGTCCACCACGACGAGCGGCTCGACCTGCCCATGAGCGCACGCACTTCGGCAACGGCTTTCCGCGGCACCCGGTTCCAGGGCGGTTTCACCATGCTCGAAGTACTGGTGGCGCTGCTGATCCTGCTGATCGGTCTGCTCGGCCTGGCGGGGCTGCTGGTGACGACGCAGCAGGGCGAAGTCGAGTCCTATCAGCGCCGGCAGGCCACCGTGCTGCTGCAGGACATCGTTGACCGGCTCACGGCGAATCCCGTTGCGGCCACCTGTTACGCGATCACGACCGATGCAGCCAACGGCTCGCCGGCACTGGGAACGGGATATGGCGGCAGTTTCGCTTGCGGAGCGGGCAGCGCCTCGCAGCAGGCGCGCGGCAGCGCCGACCTGCAGGCCTGGAGCAATTCGCTGCTCGGCACTTCCGAAAAGAAAGGTGCCACCAATGTAGGCGCCGTCATCGAGGCGCGCGGTTGCGTCACCAATCCGTCGACCGGCGTCTATACGATAAGCGTGGCGTGGCGCGGGCTGGCACCGACGGTTGCGCCACCCGCGGCTTACACCTGCGGCAAGAACCAGTACCTGGATGCGGGCGGCGCGGTCGATGAGCGCCTGCGCCGCGTCATCAACATCACCATCCGCATCGCTAACCTGGCGGCCTGAATCATGCGCGAACGCGGCTTTTCGCTGGTGGAGTTCATGATCGCGATCACGATCGGCCTGTTCCTGGTCGGCGGTCTGGTCTACCTGATCGCTGAAACCAGCCGCGCACGCGCGGAGATGGAGCGCTCGAGCCGGCAGATCGAGAACGGCCGCTATGCCCTCGACCGGATCGCCGAGGATCTGCGGCATGCGGGGTTCTACAGCGAGTTCTTCCAGCTGCCGATGTCGGGCGAAACGGGATTCCCGGCGACGACCGGTGCGGCCGCGCCCTGCGGCACGACCAAGGCCCAGCTGGAGGCTGGATTGCCGCTCGGCATTCAGGCCTACGACGGCGGCGCCTCGGTTCCGGCTGACCTGAGCGGATGCCTTTCGGCGTCGGATTACCAGCCGAATACCGACATCCTGGTGGTGCGCCGTGCAAGCACCGCGGTGATCTGCCCGACGGGCAGGATCTGCCCCTCGGGAGCTGGGGCCGACACGCCCGTCGCCAACCGCTTCTATATCCAGACGACGCCGCCAGCCTACAAGCTCGATCTGGGTACCAACATCGCCACCTTCGACCTGACGCAGCCTGCCGTCAACACGACGGAAACCCGGGACGTACCGCTGCGACCGTACATCGTCAGAATCTACTTCGTCAGCAAGTGCAACGTGCCGGCCAGCGGCTCGACCTGCAACGGCGTGAGCGACGACGGCGGCACGCCGATCCCGACCCTCAAGATGCTCGAACTCGGCGTCGATCCGGTCAGCGGCGTGACGGCGCTCCAGAAGCTCGCCGTCGCCGAGGGGATCGAGCACCTGCAGTTCGATTTCGGCATCGACGACCCGGCGTTCTGCGGACAGCCCGCGGCTGCGGCGGACGGCGTCGCGAACTGCATCGTGATGTGCGACGGGGCGACCTGCTCGACCGCGGCGTGGAGCAACCTGGTCTCGGTACAGGTCAATCTGGTGGCGCGCAACACCGAGATCTCGCCGGATTATGCCGACGACAAGACCTACAGCCTCGGCCTCAAGGGGTACACGGCGGCGACCGGCGACCGCTATCGGCGCCACGCCTATTCGTCGTTCGTCCGGGTCAAGAACATTTCCATGCGGCGCGAG
>SCUF01000412.1 GCA_004298325.1 Betaproteobacteria bacterium
TCCCTGAGCGGGTGCCTCGACGCTAGTTGAGGCGTTTCGCCCCCGGTTGCTTTCCCCTTTGCCGGGGGCCTTTTATTTCCGGCTGCCCGAACGGGCTTCGAGCAGCCATTGCGCGAGGCGGTCCCGCGCGGGCTCCACGCCTTGCCGGTCGAGGCTGGAAAAGAGCAGCGCATCGGCTACGGTGCGGCGCGTCTGCGAGAGTACTCTGGTGCCCTCGATCCGCGAGAGCTTGTCCGCCTTGGTGAGCAGCGCGAGTCGCCTCACGGCAAGCGGAGCGAGCCATTCGAGCAGGCGTTCGTCCTGGGGCGTGAGCGGGTGCCTGGCATCCATCACGATCACGACCCCGGCCAGCGTACGGCGTTCGAGCAGATATCCGGTGACGAGTCGCTCCCACTTCGCGCGCTCGGCGTGCGGTACGCGCGCGTAGCCGTAACCGGGCAGGTCGACCAGACGCCCGAACTCCCCCAGGCCGTAGAAATTGACGGTCTGGGTGCGCCCCGGCGTCTTGCTCGCGAAGGCGAGCCGCTTGCGGCCAGCGAGCACGTTGATGGCGCTCGACTTGCCGACATTCGAACGCCCCAGAAAGGCGATCTCGGGCGGACCCTCGGGCGGGAACTCCGCACTGCGGCCGGCGGAGGCGAGGAACACGGCGTGCGCAAACGTCTTCACAGGCATGGTGGAATGGGAAAATTCTAATAAAATTGCGGACTTTCATGCGGTTTCGGGAGATCGGCACCATGATTCGAGCACTTGCGCTTGCGGCGGCCGCGTTGATCCTGCCGTCGATGGCCGCGGCGCAGGGCGCCGCCGCCGCGAAGCCCGATCCGGCCAAGGGCCAGAGAATCGCCGGTCAGGTGTGCCTCGCCTGCCACGCCGCGGACGGCAACAGCCCGCTGCCGGCCAACCCGAAGCTCGCCGGGCAGTTTCCCGAGTACCTGCACAAGCAGCTGGCGAACTTCAAGCCGGCCGGCGGCAGGAAGGCCGAGCGCGACAACGCGGTGATGGCCGGCATGGTGGCGAATCTTTCCGATGACGACATGCGCAACGTCGCGGCCTATTACGCGTCGCAGAAGCTCAAGCCCGAGACGGCAAAGAACAAGGATCTCGCGGCGCAGGGACAGAAGTTGTACCGGGGCGGCAATCTCGCGACCGGCGTTGCCGCCTGCGCGGGCTGCCACGGCCCGGATGGCGCCGGAATTCCGAGCCAGTACCCGCGCATCGCGGGGCAGTACGGCGAGTACATCGAAGCGCAGCTGAAGGCGTTCAGGTCCGGCGCGCGCGGCAACGATCCCAACGGCATGATGCGCGGCGTCGCAGCCAGGATGAGCGATCCGGAGATCAAGGCCGTCGCCGAATACGTCGCCGGCCTGCGCTGAGCCGGTCCACCCGGACGGAATAAGCCCTCGCCGGTCGATGTTGGTCATGGGCCGGTCGTTGCGAGGAACCGTCAGCCGATGAAAGACCTGGGGCAGGTCGTCGCCTACATTCCGCGCCTGCGCCGGTACGCGCGCGCGTTGGTGGGCGAGCGCGCGGCGGCCGACGACCTGGTGCAGGACACGCTCGAGCGCGCGCTCAACAAGCTCCATCTCTGGAAGCGCGGCACCGACCTGCGGGCGTGGCTTTTCACGGTGATGCACAACGTTCATGTCAACCAGGTGCGCGGCCGGCGCGAATACGCGACGCTCGACGGCGATGCGCTGGAACTTCCGGTGCGCGCCACCCAGGACGTGGGGCTGGAGGCGCGCGATCTCGAACGGATGCTCGCGCGCCTGCCGGTGGAACAGCGCGAGGTGCTGTTGCTGGTGGTGCTGGAGGACATGAGCTATGAGGAGGCCGCCACGGCGCTCGGCATCCCGATCGGCACGGTGATGTCGCGCCTGTCGCGGGCGCGCGAAAAGCTGCGCGCGCTGATGGAAGGATTGCCGGCTTCGGGGCGTTTGCAGGTCATCAAATGAGCGCGCTCCCGGTCACCGAAGCGGATCTGCAGGCCTTTGTCGACGG
>SCUF01000413.1 GCA_004298325.1 Betaproteobacteria bacterium
AGCATCGGGCATTTCGACCGCTGCCTGGAGCAGTTCGAGGATTTCTGCATCGCCACGCAGAGCATCCGGCAGGGCATCCCGGTGAGCGTCAAGGTGCTCGACGCCGAGGGCCGCACGGTGCACGGCGGCTGAGTACGCCGGGGCGCGGGAGCGTTGCAGCGTCCGGCGCTTCGCCCTAGACTGCCGCCTCCCTGACTCCCGGAGGTGGCAGCGCAATGACCTCGCTTCGATTCCTGCCGGATGCCGCGGACTTCGATCCGCAGCGCGCGCTCGCGCGGGTGGCCGGCATGGCCGACTGGGTGGGACTGCGCTATCACCGCGAGGCGAGCCAGCAGCGCGTCGCGCGCGACGGCAAGCCCGACTGCAACCGCCTCGATCATTCGCGCGGTGCGATGCTCGAGGCGATGGTGGAAGGGCAGATCGCCTATGCCGCCACGGATGACCTGTCGCCCGCGGGCATCGAACGCGCCCTGGGGCGCGCTGCGGCGACGGCGCGCGCCGCGGCGCGCAAGGGCGTGTTCGGCTTCGGTGCCGCGCAGCGCCCGGCGGCGCGCGGCCGCTACGCGAGCCCGCGCGTGCTGGGCCCGGACCGCGCGAGCCTTGGCGAGCTGAGCGACACCCTGATCGAGGCGACGCGCCGCCTGCGCGCCTCGGAGCGGATCGTCTCGGCCGAAGCGAGCGCGACCCTCACCGAGGTCGAAAGCCGCTACGTCTCGAGCAGCGGCGCGGACATCGAGCAGCATTTTCTCTACCTGACGTCGAATTTCGCCGCCACGGCGCGCGATGGCGGCGAAGCGCAGCGCCGCACGCTCAACGGCGAGGTGGCGCGCTGCCGGCAGACCGGACTGGAGGCGCTCGACCGCGACGTGCTGTACGCCGCCTGCGAGCGCACCGGGCGCGAGGCGCTCGAGCTGCTCGCGGCGCCCGACTGTCCCGACGAGCGCCTGGACCTGATCCTGCAGCCCGACCAGATGTACTTGCAGATCCACGAGTCGATCGGCCATCCGCTGGAGCTCGACCGCATCCTCGGCGACGAACGCAACTACGCCGGCTGGAGCTTCGTCAAGCCGGAGGACTTCGGCCGGCTGCAGTACGGCTCGCGGCTCATGAACGTGACCTTCGATCCGGGCGTGCCGGGCGAATTCGCGAGCTACGCTTTCGACGATTGCGGCAATCCGGCAAGCCGCGAGTACCTGATCCGCGAAGGGGTGCTGTTGCGCGGCCTGGGCAGCCTCGAGAGCCAGGCGCGGCTCGGGCAGCCGGGCGTGGCCAATTTCCGCGCCGCCTCCTGGAACCGCGCGCCGATCGACCGCATGGCCAACATCAACCTCGAACCGGGCGAGAGCTCGCTCGCCGCGATGGTCGCGCAGACCCGGCGCGGCATCGTGATGCACGCCAATCGCTCCTGGTCGATCGACGACTATCGCAACAAGTTCCAGTTCGGCTGCGAGTACGGGCAGCTGATCGAGGACGGCCGGCTGACGCGCGTGGTGAAGAACCCGAACTATCGCGGCATCACGACGCCGTTCTGGAACGCGCTCACGGCGGTGGGCCGGCGCGAGGAATGGCAGCTGTTCGGCTCGCCCTACTGCGGCAAGGGCGAACCCTCGCAGGTGATCCGGGTCGGACACGCCTCGCCGCCGTGCCTGTTCGCCGGCGTCGAAGTGTTCGGGGGCGGGAAATGAGCTTCGCCGCCGAGACGCGCACCCTGTTCGACCGCCTCGCCGACGAGTGCTTCGCGGGCTGCGCGGCCGGCGAGGAAGTGACGCTGAGCCTGAGCGCCGAGGATCAGACCTACCTGCGCTTCAATGCCTCTCGACTGCGGCAGTCCACCGCGGTGCGCCAGCGCGCTTTGAGCGTGCAGTTCCAGTGCGGCGGCCGGCGCGTCGACCTGGGCTTGAGCCTCGGCGGCGATTTCGAGACCGATGCCCGCGCGCTGCGCTCGGCGATCGAACGCGCGCGCGCGGAAACGCGGGTGCTGCCCGAGGAACCGTTCCTGGTGCCGATGGAGAACCGCGGCGCGAGCGAGGTGAGCCATCCCGGCCGCCTGCTCGAGACGCAGGAAGCGATCCGGATCTTCACCGAGGCGACCGGCGGCACCGAGTTCACCGGGCTGTACGCCGCCGGGCCGATGCTGCGCGCGAGCCGCAACAGCCGCGGGCAGAGCCACTGGTTCGACACCGAGAGCTTCTTCATCGACTACTCGCTCTACACGGTGAACGCGGCGGGCGAGAACAAGGCGGTCAAGGAATGCTATGCCGACAACGCGTGGCGCGAGGCGAGGTTTCTCGGCAGCTTGCGCGGCGCGCGCGAGCGCCTGGCGCAGCTGCGCAAGCCAAGCCTCGCGCTGCAGCCCGGCGGCTATCGCGCCTACCTCGCGCCCGCGGCGGCGCGCGATTTCGCCGGCATGCTGGGCTGGGGTGCGTTGTCGTATTCCGCCTGGAAGCGCGGCCTGAGCGCCCTGGCGCGGCTGCAGGAAGGCGCGGCGACGCTCTCGCCGCAGCTTTCGCTGCGCGAGAATTTCGCCCTCGGCCTGGCGCCGCAGTTCAACGCGCTCGGCGAGATGGCGCCCGCGGACCTGCCGCTGATCGAGCGCGGCGAGCTGCGCAACCTGCTGGTCGGCGCGCGCAGCGCGAGGGAGTACGGTGTGCCGAGCAACGGCGCCGAGGAAGATCCGTTCGTGGGCGAGGCGCCGAGGAGCCCGGAGATCACCGGCGGCGCGCTCGACGAGGCGCAAGCGCTGTCGCAGCTGGGCACGGGCGTGTACCTGGGCAACCTGCATTACCTCAACTGGAGCGACCGCCACAGCGCCCGCGTCACCGGCATGACGCGCTATGCCTGCTTCTGGGTGGAGCGCGGCGAGATCGTCGCGCCGATGCGCGACCTGCGCTTCGACGAATCGCTCTACCGCGCGCTCGGCGGCAACCTCGAGGCGCTGACGCGCGAAACCCACGTCATGCCGGAGACCGGAACCTACTTCTGCCGCAGCCTGGGCGGCATGAAGGTGCCGGGTCTGCTGATCGACGATTTCCGCTTCACCTTGTAGGGCCTTCACGGAGCGATGCGCATGCCTGCATTTTCGATGACCGCGCTCGCGGGCGTGGTGCTGATGGCGGCAGCCGGCACGGTGGCGGCTGCGGACGATGCCGCCGCGCCTGCCGCGCAGGTGCGCGCGGCGGAGGCGGCATTTGCGCGCAGCATGGCGGAGCGCGATCATGCAGCGTTCGTCGCGCATCTCGCGGCGGAGGCGATTTTCTTTTCGGATCGCGGCGTGCTGCGCGGCAAGGACGCCGTGGCGGCGGCCTGGAAACGGTACTACGATGGGCCGACGGCGCCATTTTCGTGGCAGCCCGAGAGCGTCGAGGTGCTCGATTCCGGGACGCTCGCGCACAGCAGCGGCCCGGTGTTCGCGGCCGACGGGCGCCGCATCGCCACCTTCAACTCGATCTGGCGGCGCGAGGCCGACGGCCGCTGGCGCATCGTCTTTGACAAGGGTTACCCATACCGTGAGTAGCGCCGTGGCCGGCGCGCTCGAAGAACGTCCGCAGTCGCTCGGCGAGGAAATCGCCAACAGCGTCAGCCACGGCATCGGTTTCGTGGCGGCGCTCGCGGCGACGCCGCTCCTGGTCATGATCGCGGTGCAGCGCGGCGACACGGCGGGCGTGGTGGGTGCGAGCGTGTTTGCCGCCTCGCTGCTGCTGCTCTATCTCGTTTCCACGCTCTACCATGCCTTGCCGAGGAATCGCGCCAAGGCCGTGTTCCGGATTCTCGACCATGGCGCCATCTACCTGCTGATCGCCGGCAGCTATACGCCCTTCACGCTGGGCGTGTTGAGCGGGCCGTGGGGCTGGACGCTATTCGCCATCGTGTGGGGTCTTGCGCTCGCGGGCATCCTGCTCAAGGCCTTCGGCGGCGTGGCGTATCCGCGGCTCTCGACCGGACTTTACCTGGCGATGGGCTGGTGCGCGCTGATCGCGATCGTGCCGCTCTGGCAGCGGGTTCCGGCGTGGGGGCTGTTCTGGCTGTTCGCCGGCGGCCTTGCGTATACCGCGGGCGTGGTGTTCTTCTCGAGCGACGAACGGGTGCGCTTCAATCACTTCCGCTGGCACCTGTTCGTGGTCGCGGGCAGCAGCTGCCACGTCATTGCCGTGGCCGGCTACGCCGCCTGAGCGGCCTATTCGATCGAGCGCAGCGCGCGCCAGCCGAGCAGGAAGATGAAGGCGCCGATGGCGGCGAAGACGTAGCCGCCGAATTTTGCCGGGGCGAAAGCCGTGAGATAGGTCAGGAACAGGTAGCTGCCGAGGAGCGCGCCGGCGGCGCCGACCACCATGTCGACGACGATCTTGTAGTGGCCGCGCAGAAACTGTCCGGCCAGCGCGCCGATGACCAGGCCGATCAGGGCAAACCAGGCGTATTGCATGGCTCCTCCGCCGGGTAATCAGCTGCGCTTGCGCGCCAGCTGGAAGCGCGGCGAATGCTCCGAGGGCTTGCCCTTGGACCAGCCGTTCCATAGCGCGCGAAGCTCGCCGTCGGAAACGAACTCCATCCAGCCGTCGTGCATGTGGCCGTCTTTCGCCGCATCCAGATTGGTGCCGCCGTCGAACTGGAACACGACGCGGTTGCCCTCGATCGCCCTGGCGCGCATGCGCGGCTGGTTGCCGGCGGCGCAGTAGTGCGTCAGCACGAGGTCGCTGCCGTCGCGGTGATACACGGTGACCATCTCGTGCGGCGTGCCGGCGAACAGCGTCTCGATGACCGCGCTGCCCGCGCCGGTGACGCGGTAGGTGACCGCGACCTGTCCCTTCATGCCGAAGGCGCCGTCGGTATCGATCCATTCGCCTGCGAGCGACTTCAGGCGATCGAAGGCGGAAGCCGCGGGCTGCTGCGCGTGCGATGCGAATGCCAGAACGGCGAGCAGCGCGGCGAATGCAAGGGACCGACCTGAGGTTGCGGAGCGGATCATCGTTTCTCCTCGATCGCCGAACTTGTGCGAGATTGGTGGGATGTACTGGGATCGAACCAGTGGCCCCTGCTGTGTGAGAGCAGTGCTCTACCGCTGAGCTAACATCCCGGCAGGACGCGGCGCGGATTTTACGCGCTCGCGCGCCCCGCCGGCAACCGGCGCCGGGGCGTAGAATGCGCCCCTCCCATGACCGCCATCCGCACGCGCTTCGCGCCCAGCCCGACCGGTTTCCTGCACGTCGGCGGCGCGCGCACGGCGCTGTTTTCATGGGCTTATGCGCGCCGCCACGGCGGCGCCTTCGTGCTGCGCATCGAGGACACCGACCTCGAGCGCTCGACCGGCGAATCGGTCGAGGCGATCCTCGCCAGCCTGCGCTGGCTGGGCATCGACTGGGACGAGGGCCCGTTCTTCCAGATGAAGCGCCTCGCGCGCTACATGGAGCTCGCCGAGCAGCTGATCGCGGCGGGCCATGCCTACTACTGCTGGGCGACGAAGGAAGAGCTGGAGGCGATGCGCGAAGCCCAGCGCGCGCGCGGCGCCAAGCCGCGCTACGACGGCCGCTGGCGGCCCGAGCGTGCCGAGGCCGCGGGGCTGGTGCCGCCCGTCGACCGCGCGCCGGTGGTGCGCTTTCGCACGCCGGAGGAGGGCGAGGTCGGCTGGTACGACCTCGTCAAGGGCGCGATCGCGTTTCCCAATGCCGAGCTCGACGACCTCGTGATCCTGCGCGCCGACGGCGTGCCGACCTACAACTTCGGCGTCGTGGTGGACGATCTCGACATGGGCATCACGCACGTCATCCGCGGCGACGACCACGTCAACAACACGCCGCGCCAGATCCACATCTTCCACGCGCTCGGCGCCAAGCTCCCCGAGTTCGGCCACGTGCCGATGATCCTCGGCGCCGACGGCGAGCGCCTGTCCAAGCGCCACGGCGCCGTCAGCGTGACGCAGTATCGCGACGACGGCTTCCTGCCGGAGGCGCTGCTCAATTACCTCGCGCGGCTGGGCTGGTCGCACGGCGACGAGGAGATCTTTGCCGCCGCGCAGCTCGTCGAATGGTTCGACCTGGCGCACGTCAGCCGCTCGCCGGCGCAGTTCAATCCCGAAAAACTCGCCTGGCTCAACCAGCATTACATCCGGCAGGCGGACGATGCCCGGCTCGCGGTCCTCGCGCGCCCGGCGCTGCGCGCGCTGGGTGTGGAAGTGACCGAGGGGCCCGCGCTCGAGCGGGTCGTGGCGCTGCTGAAGGACCGCTCCAGCACCGTGCAGCAACTGGCCGAGGCCGCGCGCATTTTCTACCAGTACGAGAAGCCGAGTGCAGCCCGGGTCGCGGAACTCGTCACCGAGCGCACGCGCCCGGCGCTCAAGATGCTCGAATCGCGTTTCGCCGACGTCGCCTGGGATCGCCGCTCGCTGGCCGAAACCGTCGGCGGCGTGCTCAAGTCGGCGGGCCTGAAGATGCCCGAACTGGCGATGCCGGTAAGATTGCTGGTCACGGGCCGGACCCAGACGCCTTCGCTGGATGCCGTGCTCGAGCTGCTCGGGCGCGAAACGGTGCTGGCGCGGCTGTCCCACCATCTCAACACCGACTGAAGGGGGAGACCATGTTGCGAACGCTGATCGGATCGATGCTGGCGCTCGGGGCCGCGGGCGCGCTGGCGCAGCAGATGGAGCCGGGCGAGTGGGAGTTCACCAACACCATGAGCTCGGCGATGCTGCCCAAGCCGCAGACCATGACGATGAAGAAGTGCATCAGCAAGAGCGATGTCAGCGACCCTTCGCGCTGGCAGGGCAAGCCCGAGAACGACTGCAAGATGACACCCAAGGGCAAGAGCGGCGATCGTTATTCCTGGGAGATGTCCTGCCCCAAGTCGGGCATGCGCGGCAGCGGCACGGTGCGCTACGGCAAGGGCACGGTCGAGAGCGAGACCCGGGTGTTCTCTTCGCAGCAGGGCAAGAGTTTCGAGATGCTCACCAGGATGAAGGGACGCCGGCTGGGACCCTGCAAGTCCTGAGCTGGCGCGGCTTGCCTTGTCGGCGGCGACACTCGCCGCTATAATTCGCGCCCTTGCGTGGGGGTATAGCTCAGCTGGGAGAGCGCTTGCATGGCATGCAAGAGGTCACCGGTTCGATCCCGGTTACCTCCACCACGAAGTCTTCGAAG
>SCUF01000414.1 GCA_004298325.1 Betaproteobacteria bacterium
AATCATGGCCCGCGTCAAGGCCGAGGCGACCGCGATCATCGAGCGCCACGGCGGGACCGTGAACCAGTTCGTCGGCGACGAGGTCTACGCGCTGTTCGGCGTGCCGCAGGCGCGCCGCGATGACCCGGAGCGCGCGGTGCGCGCGGCACTCGAGCTGCACCGCGCGGTCGATGAGGTCAGCGCGCAGGTCGAGGCGAGGACCCGCCAGCGGCTCACGATGCACACCGGCATCAATACCGGGCCGGTTCTGGTGCGGCTCAGCGAGTCGCACGCCGGCCGTTACATGCTTACGGGCGACACCGTCAACACCGGCGCGCGGCTGCTCGCGCTTGCGGCGGCCGGCGAAGTGGTGGTCGGTCCCGAGACCTGGGGCCAGGTGCGCGATGCCTTCGAGGGGCAGGCTGGCGAACCCGTCGCCCTCAAGGGCAAGGAAAAGCCGCTCGTGCCCTACCGCATTGCCGCCGAGCGCGACGCGGGCGAGACGAGCGCGCGGGCGCTGGTCGGTCGCGCGGACGAATTGGGCCAGCTCGCCGCGCTCGCGCAGGGCTGTCTCGAGCACCGCCGCGGCCGCGTCATCGTGCTGCGCGGTGACCCCGGCATCGGCAAGTCCCGCCTGGCGGCCGAATTCCTCGCCATGGCGCGGGATCTGGGGTTTTCCTGCCATCGCGCACTGGTGCTCGATTTCGGCGCCGAGACGGGACGCGACGCCGTGCGCAGCCTGGTGCAGAGCCTGCTCGGGCTGAGTTCCGACGCCGACGCGGCGGCGCGCCGCAACGCGGTCGAGGCTGCGCGCGCGCAAGGCCTGGTCAGTGCCGATCACGAAGTGTTTCTCTACGATCTCGCGGACGCAGCGCCGCCGGCGCCGCTGCGCGCGATCCACGCCGCGATGAGCGTGGCGGCGCGCCAGCGCGGTGCGCACGAAACGCTCGGCGAGCTGGTGCGCAACGCCAGCCGCAGGAAGCCGCTCGCGCTCCTCGTCGAGGACATTCACTGGGCCGACGCCGTGACGCTCGAACGGCTCGCCGCGCTCGCCGCGGCCGCCGCGGCGAGCCCGCTGCTGTTCGTCATGACCACGCGCTTCGAAGGCGATCCGATGGCCGGCCCCTGGCGCAGCGCGCTGCGCGGCGTGCCGACGACCGGGATCGACCTCGGTCCGCTGCCTCCGGAGGATGCGGCCGCGCTCGCCGCCGCGCTCAGCGAGATGCCGGAGTCGGTGGTGCGCAGTTGCGTCGAGCGCGCGGAAGGCAATCCGCTGTTCCTCGAGCAGTTGCTGCTCAATGCCGAGGGCGCGGCGCTCGAGAAGCTGCCGGGCACCATCCAGGCGCTGGTGCTCGCGCGCATGGACCGGCTCGAGCCCGCGCACCGCGACGCCCTGCAGGCGGCGTCGATTCTCGGGCAGCGCTATTCGCTCGAGGCCCTGCGCCATCTCGTCGAGGATCCGGCTTACGACTGCGCGAAGCTCGTCGAGCATTACCTCGTTCGGCCCGAAGGCGCGGATTACCTCTTCTGCCACGCGCTCATCCGGGACGGAGCGCGCGAATCGCTGCTCAAGGCTCGCCGCAAGCAGCTGCACGCGCGTGCCGCCGCCTGGTTCGAAGGGCGTGACGCGGTGCTGGCCGCCGAGCATTTCGACCGCGCCGACAGCCCCCGGGCCCCGGGCGCCTATCTGCGCGCGAGCGAAGCCGAGGCGTCGCAGTACCGCTACGACGCGGCGCTCGCGCTCGCCGAGCGCGGTCTGACGGTCGCCACGCAGCGTGCCGAACGCTTTGCGCTGCTGGCGGCGCGCGCCCGCTTGCTGCTCGAAATGGGGCGCGCACACGACTCGATCGAAGCCAACCGCGCCGGCCTCGAGGCGGCCGAGAGCCCGACCGAGCGCGCCGAAGCGCTCGTCGGCATGGCGGCCGGAATGCGCATCAACGACCGCTTCGCCGAAGGCCTCGCCGCGCTCGAGCAGGCGCAGCCGCTTGCCGAGGAAGCCGCCGAGTCGATGCTGCTGTCGCGCCTGCACCACCTGCGCGGCAACTTCTACTTCCCGCTCGGACGCATCGACGAGTGCCTGCGCGAGCATCGACTCGCGCTGGTGCAT
>SCUF01000415.1 GCA_004298325.1 Betaproteobacteria bacterium
CGCGAGCGCGCACAACGGCGTCTGTTCCGCGGGCTTGAGCACCACGGTGCAGCCCGCGGCGAGCGCGGGCGCGACCTTGCGCGTGATCATCGAGTGCGGGAAGTTCCACGGCGTGATCGCAGCGCACACGCCCACCGGCTGCTTGATCACCACGATCCGCTTGTCGGCCCACGGCGTGGGGATGGTGTCGCCGTAAACGCGCTTGGCTTCCTCCGCCGACCATTCGACGTAGGCCGCGCCGATCGTGATCTCGCCCTTCGCCTCGGCGAGCGGCTTGCCCTGCTCGGTGGTGAGGATGAGCGCGAGATCGTCGAGATGCGCGAGGATCAGGTCGTTCCATTTGCGCAGCACCGCCGCGCGTTCCTTCCCGGTCTTCGCGCTCCAGGCGGGAAACGCAGCTTCGGCGGCAGCGATCGCGCGCCGCGTTTCTTCGGCGCCCATGTCGGGCACGGTGCCGAGCCGCTCACCGGTGGCAGGGTTGTGGACGGGGAAGGACTTGCTCGCGGACACCCAGGTGCCGTCGATGTAGCACTGGGTGCGAAAAAGCGCGGCGTCTTTGAGCGGGATCGACTGCAGATTGCCTTGTGCGGGGGCGTTCATGGCGGACTCCGGTCGTGATTCGCGCTCATTTTAGCGCCGCGCGCCGTGCTCGGAATATCACTAAATGGTTGTTATACTGGAAAAAAGTGTCATGACAGCGAACTGCCGACCCGTCCCAGAGCGGGAGGTTCTGGACAACCAAAGGAGAGAGCGATGAGAAGAACCCTGTTGAAAGCGGCTGTCGCGGTTGCGCTCGGCAGCGCGTCGGCATTCGCCGGCCTTGCGCCGGCGCAGGCGCAGGACGCGCCGGTGCGAATCGGCTACGCCATTGCGCGCACCGGCCCGTGGGCGGCGGGCGCGCAGATCACGCAGGAACCGAACTACATCATGTGGGCGGAGCAGGTGAACGCCGCAGGCGGCCTGAACGTGAAGGGCAAGAAGCGCAAGGTCGAGCTGATCGGGCTGGATGACCGCAGCGAGGCCGAGACCATGGTGCGGACTTACGAGAAGCTGATGGGCAGCGACAAGGTGGACCTCATCCTGCCGCCCTGGGGCACCGGCGCAAACTTCGCGGTCATGCCGCTCATCCAGAAGTTCGGCTATCCGATGGTGGCGCCGACCGCGACCGGCCGAAAACTGCTGGGCATGAAGAACCCGTATTTCTTCGCCATCCTGCAGCAGCCCGACCTGATGATGGATGCGCTCGGCGAGTTCCTCAAGGCGCGCAACGTCAAGACCGCGGCGGTGATCCACGTCGACGAGCTGTTCGGTCTCGAGCAGGCCGCGGCGCTCGAAAAGTCGTTCAAGGAAAAGGGCATCCGGATCATCGAGAAGAAGAGCTACCCGCTCGGCGTCAAGGACCTGAAGCCGGTGCTGAACGACATCAAGGCGAAGAACCCGGATGCGTTCGTCGCGCTGTCGTATCCGCCGGACACCTTCCTCGTCACCGCGCAGGCGCGCGAGATCGCGTTCAACCCGAAGGCGTTCTACGCCTCGGTCGGCACGGCCTTTCCCGTGTACCGCGACAAGATGGGACCGGCGATCGAGGGCGTGATGGGCCTGGGCACGCTCAATCCCAAGTCGAGTCCGGCGGCCAAGGCCTATTTCGATGCGCACATGGCGCGCCACAAGAAGGAGCCGGATCGCTGGGCGAGCGCGCACGCCTGGGCCGCGCTGCAGGTGATGCAGCAGGCGGTCGCCAAGGTGGGCTTGGACCGCAAGGCGCTCCGGGACGCGATTGCCGGCGGCGAATTCGACACGGTGATCGGCAAGGTGCGCTTCAGGAACGGCGAGAACGCAACCACGCCGGGCGTGGTCAGCCAGTGGCAGGGCAGGGAATTCGAGGTCGTGTGGCCGCCGGATCGCGCCACCGCCCCGGCGCTGCATCCGAAGCCCGCTTGGAAATAGCGTAGAAAGGCACGCGAGCCCCGCGGCTACAACCGCGGGGCTTTTTCGTCCATGGGCTTCTGGCTCGAACTGGCGGCATCCGGCCTGATCACCGGCGGCATCTACGCCGTGGTCGCGCTCGGCCTGAATCTGCAATACGGCCTGATGCGCATCATGAACATCTCGCACGGCGAGTTCCTGATGCTCGGGGCCTACCTGACCTGGCTCGCGCACACCGTGTTCGGCATCAACCCGGTCGCGTTCCTGCCGGTGGTCGCGATCGTGCTGTTCCTGACGGGGCTCGCAGTCTACCGGCTCTGTTTCCGGCGCATCACGCGCACCTCGCCGTCGGTGGAAATCATCGAGGCGCGCAGCCTCCTCGTCGGTTTCGGCCTGATGTACCTGGTGCAGAACGCGGCCTACATGACCTGGGGCGCGGACTTGCGCGGCTATTCGTTCCTCGCCGACGCGGTGGAAATCGGCGGCGCACGCTTCGCCGGCAACAGTCTCCTCGCCTTCGGCTTTGCGGTCGCGGCGAGCCTCGCCCTGCTCGCCGTGCTGCGCTGGACGATGCTCGGCAAGGCGATCCGCGCGATGATGCAATCGCCCACCGGGGCGCAGCTCGTTGGCATCGACACCGCGTTCCTGCATCCGGCGGTGTTCGGCGCGGGGCTGGCGCTTGCCGGCGTCGCCGGGGCGCTGCTGTCGATGGTCTACGAGATCACGCCGGGGATGGGGGAACCCTACACCGTGACCGCGCTCATCGTGATCACGCTCGGGGGCCTGGGCAGCGCCGCCGGCTGCCTCGCGGGCGGCATGCTGCTCGGGCTGGTGGAAGCCTTCGGCATGCACTTCACCAGTCCGTCGCTCAAGATGCTGCTGTCCTACGCCGTCTTCATCGCCGTGCTGCTGGCGCGGCCCAAGGGGTTGTTCGCCCGATGACGCTGCGCGAGCTCCTCGGCGCGATCGCGGCCGGTGCGCTCGCCCTCGCGGCGTTGCCGTGGCTGGCGTCCGATTTCCTGCTGTCGCTGGCGCTCACCTGCCTGATGTACATCGGCCTCGCCGTGACCTGGGCGATGTTCTCCGGCGCGACCAACTACCTTTCGCTGGCGACCTCGGCGTTTTTCGGCATCGGCGCCTATGTCACGGCCTGGGGCTTCGGCAGCCTGCCTTATGCGCTGGTCGTGCCGCTGGGCGGACTCGCGGCGGCCGCGTTCGCGGCGCTCGTCGGCGCGGGCATCCTGCACCTGCGCGGCGCGTACTTCGCGGTGCTCACCTTCGGGCTGGGTGAACTGGTGCGCCACGCCATCACTTACTCGGAAAAGACCTACGCGCATACCGTGGGCCGCGTGCTGCAGGACGCGCCCGAGTCGAGCGTTGTGTACTGGACCGTGCTGCTCGTCGCGGCGGCGGCGGTGGCGGCTTGCGCCGCGGTGCGCGCCAGCCGCCTCGGACTCGCGCTCGCCGGCATCGGCGCCGACGAGGAGCGCGCGCAGACGCTCGGCGTCGATACGCGCGCGGCCAAGATCACGGCTTTCGCGATCGCGGCGTTCTTCGCCGGCGCGCTCGGCGCGGCGGTGGCGGTGCGCTGGACCTACATCGAGCCGGCGTCGGTGTTCAACCCGTTCATCGGTTTCCAGACGGTGCTCATCGCCATGATCGGCGGCGCGCAGACGCTCGCAGGGCCGATGATCTCCGCGGTCGTGTTCAGCCTGCTCACCGAGCTGCTGCGTCTGCAGTTCCCGTATGCCTACCTGATCGTTCTGGGCGTGCTGCTGATCGTGCTCGTGCTCTACCTGCCGGGGGGCCTTGCGTCGCTCGTCGGGCGCTGGAGGCGGGTCCGTGCCTGAGCCGGTCCTTTGCGCGCGCGGCATCGAAGTGCGCTTCGGCGGGCTGGTCGCCGTAGACGGCGTCGACCTGGACGCCTGCGCCGGGGAATTCGTAGGCGTGATCGGCCCCAACGGCGCCGGCAAGACCACCTTCTTCCACACCCTGTCGGGGGTGATCGTTCCTACGGCAGGCAAGCTCATGGTCGGCGGCGACGACCTCACCGGCTGCGCGCCCCACGCATTCGCCCGGCACGGCGTGGCGCGCACCTTCCAGATGCCGCGCGTGTTCCGCGACATGAGCGCCGAGGCGAACGTGCGCTTCGGCCTGGAGTTCGCCGGTCGCGCGCGCAGGCATGCGCACGAGGCCTTCGATGACGCGCGCGCCATCCTCGCCTTCCTCGGCCTGGAGGACTCCGCCGCGCTGCCTGCGGGCGGCCTCACGCCGGCGCGCCAGCGATTGCTCGAGATCGGCATGGCATTGGGCGCGCGACCGCGCGTGCTGCTGCTCGACGAGGTGGCGGCGGGTCTGACGCACGCCGAGGTCGACGCCACCGCGCAGCTCATCCGGCGCGTGCGCGACGAGCTCGGCCTGGCGGTGATCTGGATCGAGCATGCGGTGCGCGTGCTGATGAACCACGTCGACCGCGTAGCGGTGCTGCACCAGGGGCGCAAGATCGCCGACGGCGATCCGCGCGCGGTCGCGAGGGACGCGGCGGTCGTCGAGGCCTATCTCGGCGAGGAGGGCGAGCCCGTGAAGAGGGCCGCGTGAGCGCCGCGCTGCAGATCCGCGGCTTCTCGGCCGGCTACGGCGGCATTCGCGTGCTGCAGGGCATCGACCTCGAGGCGCCGCAGGGCGAGCTGACCGTGCTCGTCGGCGCCAACGGCGCCGGCAAGACGACCCTGCTCAAGGCACTCTCGGGACTGATTCCGCGCTCGGGGGAAGTGCTCTTCGACGGCGAGCCGCTGCCCGAGGTGCCCGCCGCGATCGTGGCGAAGGGCCTCGCGCAGGTCCCCGAGGGCCGGCAGCTCTTCCCGCAGATGACGGTGCGCGAGAACCTCGAGCTCGGCGGCTACCTCGTGCCGAAGGCCGAGCGCGGCGAACGCCTCGCTCGCGTGCTGGAGCTCTTTCCGCGCCTCAAGGAGCGCCGCGGCCAGCTCGCCGGGACGATGTCGGGCGGCGAGCAGCAGATGCTCGCGGTAGGCCGCGCGCTGATGGGACGGCCCAGGCTGCTCATGCTCGACGAGCCTTCGCTCGGACTCGCGCCGAAGATGGTGGACGAGCTTCTCGCCATCGTGCGCCGCATCCGCGACGAGGGCGTGAGCGTGCTGCTCGTGGAGCAGAACGTCGCCAAGGCCATGGCGATCGCGGACGGCGCGTACGTGATGGAGCGCGGCGCGATCGTGATGCAGGGGTCGGCGGCGCGGCTGCTGAAGTCCGAGCGCCTGCGCGAAGCCTATCTGGGCAGCGAAGCGATTCCCGGTGCGCTCAACTGGAAAGGAGGGCTTTTCATGACCACGCAACAGACCACCGCGGTGACGATTGCGGCCGAGAACGCCTGGAAAGGCAAGATCTTCACCGGGCGCTGGCAGATGGCGAAGGGCGGCGCGCGCGACGTGATCGAGCCCGCCACCGGGCAGGTGCTCACCACCGTAGGCATGGCGGACGCCGAGGACGTGCGCGAAGCCGCGCAGTCCGCGGCCGCCGCGCAGCGCGAGTGGGCGAACACGCCGGCCGATCAGCGCGCCGCGGTGCTGCGGCGCGCGGCGCAGCTGCTGGAAGCGCACGCCGAGACGCTGCGGCCGTGGATCGTGCGCGAGACCGGCTCGATCCCGCCGAAGGCGGATTTCGAGCTGCACATGGTCACCGGCATCCTGCTCGAGGCGGCGGCGATCGCGACGCAGCCCCCGGGCATGATGCTGCCTTCGGGCCCGAAGCGCATGAGCTTCGCGCGCCGCGTGCCGCACGGCGTCGTCGGCGTGATCTCGCCGTTCAATGCGCCGCTGATCCTTTCGAGCCGCGCCGTCGCGCCCGCGCTCGCGCTGGGCAACGCGGTCGTGCTGAAGCCCGATCCGAACACTCCGGTCACCGGCGGCTTTATCCTCGCGCGACTGTTCGAAGCCGCGGGGCTGCCGGCGGGCCTGCTGCAGGTGCTGCCCGGCGATGCGGCGGTGGGCGAGGCGATGATCGCGGACCCCGACATCGCGATGATCTCCTTCACCGGCTCCACGGCGGCGGGCAGGCGAGTCGGCGAGCTCGCGAGCCGCAACCTCAAGCGCGTGACGCTCGAGCTCGGCGGCAAGAACTCCACCATCGTCCTCGACGACGCGGATCTCGAGGTCGCGGCCTCCAGCGCCGCCTGGGGCGCCTACCTGCACCAGGGCCAGATTTGCATGGCGACCGGTACCGTGCTCGCGCAGCGCAAGATTGCGCGCGAGCTGACGGAGCGCCTGGTGGCGAAGGCGAAGAACCTGCCGGTGGGCGATCCGAGCGCCGGGCCCTGCGCCCTCGGGCCGATCATCAACGGCCGGCAGATCGAGCGCATCGACGGCATCGTCAAGGACGCCGTCGCCAAGGGCGCGGTGCTGCGCGCGGGCGGCACCTACGAGAAGCTCTTCTACAGCCCTACCGTTCTCGAAAACGTCACGCCCAGGATGCGGGTGTACACGGAGGAGGTGTTCGGTCCGGTGCTTTCGGTCGTCACCTTCGACACCGACGAGGAGGCGATCGCGCTGAACAACGCGACCGAGTACGGGCTGTCCACCGGCGTGATCACGCAATCGGTCGAGCGCGCAATGAATTTCACCGCGAAGCTGAAGACCGGCATCATCCACGTCAACGACCAGACGGTGGCCGACGAGCCCTGGGTGCCTTTCGGCGGGCGCGGCGCCTCCGGCAACGGCGGGCGGCATGGCGGCGTCGCCAACTGGGAGGAGTTCACCCAGTGGCAGTGGGTCACGATCCAGGATCGCGCGACGCCGTATCCATTTTGAGCCATCGCCGTTTCCGGAGCGTCCTGCCGCGCGCGGCCGCGCTGGCGGCACTCGCCTCCGCGGCGTGGGCGCAAATGCCGCCCGTGCCGGAACCGATGCCCGAGCCGGCGAGCCCGCGCCGCGGGGCGATCGAGCGCGTCGAGATCCAGGGCGCCAATACCGATGCCGAGCAGCGCCGGCAGGCGATCGCCGGCAAGATCGTGATCGGCCGCGAGGAGATCGAGCGCTTCGGCGACAGCACGGTGGGCGAAGTGCTGCGCCGGCTGCCGAGCATCACGCTCGGCGGGCGCCCGGGCCGGGGCGGAGAGATCCGGCTGCGCGGCATGGGCTCCGGATTCACGCAGATCCTGATCAACGGCGAGCGCATGCCCGCGGGGCTCGCGCTCGATTCGCTCACGCCCGACCAGATCGAGCGCATCGAGCTGATGCGCGCGCCGACCGCGGAACATGGCGCCCGCGCCATCGCCGGCACGATCAACATCGTGCTGCGGGAGCCGCTCGAGCGGCGACTGAACGACCTGCGCCTGAGCGCGGGCCTGGAGCGAGGGCGCCTGCAGCCGCGGCTGGCCTGGATCCGCAACGACCGCTTCGGGGAAAAGGGCAGCTACAACTTTTCGCTCTCGGCATTGCGCCAGGACCGGCGCGACGACCTGGCGCTGCGCACGCGCGCGATCGACGCCGCGAGCGGCGCGACGCTGCTGGAGCAGGAGGAAACCGGCGAGAGCTTCGAGCGGCGGGACCGGGTGCAGCTCGTGTCCCGCCTGCAGTGGCGTCACGGGCCGGGTGAGTTCCTCATGCTGACACCGTTCATCGTGGCCGCCGAAAGCCGCACCGACGCCACGCGGCAGCTCGCGCAGACGGTGGGCAACGTGCCGCTGCCCTACGCGAGCTCGCGGACGGCGGGCGATGCGAGCTTTTCGCTGCTGCGCCTCAATGCCCTGGAGCAGCGCCGCCTCGGCAGCGACGCGCGCATCGAGCTGCGCGGTGCGCTCAGCGCCGCGAACTGGCGGGGCCGCAGCCTGCGGCTGGAATTCGACGCCGCGCAGGCGCTCACGCGCTCGCTGCACGAGAGCACGGACAACAGCGACCGCACCTGGACGCTGGGCGCCAAGTACTCGCGGCACTTCGCGAGCGAGCACAATCTGGTGACCGGCGCGGAAGCCGAATCGACCACGCGCCGCCAGGAGCGGGAGACGCTGCAGAACGGGGCGCCGCTGCTCGCGGATCTGGGCGATGCCTTCGGCGCGCGCACGCGGCGCATCGCTGCGTACGTGCAGGACGAATGGAACGTTTCGAAGACGTGGTCGGCGCACGCGGGCCTGCGCTGGGAGGGCATCACCACCCGCAGCGACAGCGCCGGATCGTCGGTGAATCACACGAGCAGCGTCTGGACGCCGCTGCTGCATTCGGTCTGGCGGCTCGACGAACGGCGCCGCGACCAGATCCGTGCCAGCCTGACGCGCAGCTACCGCGCGCCTTCGCTGCAGGACCTGATCGCGCGGCCGGCGCTCACGGCGCGCTACGCGCCGCCCGGGCCGAACGTGGCGACGAGCCCGGACCGGGTCGGCAATCCGGACCTGCGCCCCGAGCTCGCGCGCGGGGTCGAGCTCGCCTACGAAAAGTATCTGCCCGCGGGCGGGGTGCTGAGCGCGAACCTGTTTCATCGCCGCATCACCGGCCTGATCCGCAACGTCACCGGGCTCGAGGCCGTGCCGTGGGCGGCGGTGCCGCGCTGGGTGCAGCGGCCGCAGAACCTGGAGGGCGCGCGCGTCACCGGGCTCGAGCTGGAGGCGAAGTTCAGTCTCGACGAACTGCTGAGCGAAGCGCCGGCGCTGGCGCTGCGCGGCAACCTGAGCGTCTTCCGCTCGAAGGTCGAAGGCGTGCCGGGGCCGGACAACCGCATCGACCGCCAGCCCAAGGGCAGCGCGAACTTCGGCGCCGACTACCGCCTGCGAAGCGCGCCGTTGCGGCTCGGCGGCAGCGTCAACTGGGTGCCGGCCTACCGGCTGCAGATCACGGATACGCAAAGCACGATCAACGGCGCGAAACGCGTCGCCGACCTGTATGCGCTCTGGACCGTCGATCGCGACGTGCAGCTGCGCCTGAGCGCGGCGAACATCCTGCCGCGCGACTACGCCAACGCGAGCGCCATCGTCGCGGGCAACACGATCCAGAGCGTCGAGACGAGCGGCCCGACCTGGAGCGCCTGGGCGCTGCGGCTCGAGCTGAAGCTCTGAAGGCGAGCGAGCCTCTAGACCGCGAGCACGAGCAGCCAGACCGTCGCCATGGTCGCGAGCGACAGCATCACCGCGGCGCTGCCGAGGTCCTTGGCGCGCTTGGCGAGGTTGTGGTCTTCCAGCGAAACGCGATCGACCGCCGCCTCGAGCGCCGAATTGACCAGCTCGACGACGAGCACGAGCATGACGCTGCCGGCGAGCAGCGCGCGCTCGACGCCGTTCGCGCCCAGCACCAGGCCCAAAGGCACGAGCACCGCCGCGAGCATCAGCTCCTGGCGGAACGCATCCTCGTGCCGCGCCGCCGCGGCGAAGCCCGCGATCGAATAGCGCGTCGCGTTGATCAGCCGGCGCAGGCCCGTCTTGCCTTTGTGAGGGCTT
>SCUF01000416.1 GCA_004298325.1 Betaproteobacteria bacterium
CGAGCACGCTTGGAGATTGGCGGCCGTTACAGCGGTCCGTTCCGCCGCCGGTCTGCATGCCATGACCTAGGTCTTTGACGCCTGCGCGAATAGAGCGGTCATCTGGTCGGCGGGTACGGGGCGACTGAAGAGGTAACCCTGCAGCTCGTCACAACGCAGCAGGTGCAGGATCTTGGCCTGCTGCTCCTCGTCCACCCCTTCGGCCACCACCTTGAGGCGCAACGAATGGGCCAGCGAAATCATGGTCCGGACCAGCGTCATGGTGTCGGGCTCCTTCAGCATTGTGATGATGAACGAGCGATCGATCTTCAGCGAATTCACGGGCAATTTCGCCAGATACGCCATCGATGAATAGCCGGTGCCGAAATCGTCGATGGCGATGTTTACGCCCAGGTCCCGCACTGCCTTCAGTTTCTCGATATTGCCCTGGATGTCCGCCATGATCAGGCTCTCGGTGATCTCCAGATCGATGCCCGCGGGCACGGCACCCCGCCTGAGGGCCTCCTCCAACGTGGCGACAAAGTCGCGCCGGCGCAACTGGATAGCGGAGACGTTGACGGCCACTCGTGGCGCCGCCAGACCTTGCCCGATCCAGAGCACACGGTCCGCCGCCGCGCGTTGCAGCGCCCAGACGCCCACCTCCAGGATCAACCCCGTGCTCTCCATCAGCGGAATGAATTTGTAGGGCGACACCAGGCCGAGTTCCGGGCTCTGCCAGCGGATCAGCGCCTCGACGCCCACGATGCGCCGCGTCTCGAACTCCACCTTGGGCTGGTAGTGGAGCACGAACTCGTCGTTCGCCAGCGCCTGCCGCAACCGGCTCGCGAGCGCCAGGTTCTCGGCCACACGTTCGGTCATGCGTTGCTCGAAGAACAGATAACGCTCACCGCGCTCTTTCGCCTTGATCAGGGCGGCCTCGGCGTTGCGCAGCAGCATATCGACGTCCGCGGCGTCGTTCGGAAACAGTGCAATGCCGACCTTCGCCGCAATCATCAGATCGCTTTCGCCGACGCGATACGGCGCACCGAACACCTCCTGCAGGCGCGTTTCCACGCGCCGGCCCAGGGCATCCTCGGACTGCACGTCGGGAACGAACATCGCGAAATGATCCGCGCCGACGCGCCCGAGCCACGTCGTATCCTTGGTATGCAAGGCCAAGCGCTCGCCGACCATCCGGAGCAGCACGTCCCCGGCCTGCCGGCCGAGCGAATGGTTGATTTCTCGCAAACGCTCGATATCCAGAACGATGAGCGCCACCTTCCGCTGATCAGTGGCCGCTCCATGCAGGTGCTGCTCAAGCCTCTGCCGAAAGAGCGTACGGTTGGCCAGACCGGTCACCTGGTCGTAATAGGACAAATAATTGATTGTTTCGGCTTTCTCGAAATGCTCGAGCGCGAACGAAATGTCGCCGGCCAGTTCGTTCAGCAGCTTCATTTCCTCGGCGTCGAAGAACTCCAGCACGCCCGAGTGCAGACTGAGCACGCCCACCGCCTCACCTGCAACGACCAGAGGCAACACCACCAGCGAACGTGCGCCACCCTCCATGGTGTCCTTGATCGGAACCTGCGGATCGTGCTCGATGTCATTCGAGATCACGGGCATGCGATCCCTGACAGCCCTGCCCACCACGCCAATACCCTCCGGTGCGTCTTCCCTGACGGTCATGCGAATTTTTCCGAGGAACCGCTCATCCGTGCCCTGCCAGGCGACCGGCACCACGCGCATCGTCTTCCGGTCGAGATCACCAATCCAGGCGACCGGGAACCCACCCAGCTCGAAAGCGATTCTGCAAGCCTCGCGGTACAGTTCCATCCGATCGCTCACGCGGACAATCAGCGCATTGATGCCGCTCAACACGGTGTACACGCGATTCAGGTACTCGATCTTGCGCTGCTGGGTCTTGCGTTCGGTGACGTCCTGTGCCGTGCCGCGCACGATGGGTACAGCGACGCCCTGGGTGCGCAGGGTGTTGCGGTATTCCCACCAACGAGCTTCGCCACCGGCGGTCCGAACGAGCATCAGGCCGCTCGCTATTCCCCGTGTCCGAACCTCGGCGAGGTACGCCAGGAAGGAAGTGCGCATCCCCGGCGCGAGCAGATCAATCAGGTTCATGCGCAGCAGGGTTTCGCGGGAGTAGCCGGTGAGCCGGACTCCCGCCTCATTCACCGAGAGCAGATTTCCTTCGAGATCGTGGGTGCAGATCAAGTCATGGCTGTGTTCCACCAGATCGCGGTAGCGGTCCTCTGCCGCGCGCAGTGCTTCCTCGGCTTGCTTCTGCTCGGAAATATCCTGAAGCGTGTTGAACCATCGCATTTGTTCGTCGGCGTCGGCTTGGCCCTCAAGCGGCTCCATTACCTGCCGGATATCGATCCATGCGCCATCGGTGCGCCGGATTCGGTACTCTGCGTTCATGCGCAGCCCGCGCCGTCCGGCTTCGATGCTCTTCGCGCGGAAAGACGCGCGATCGTCCGGATGTATGAGATCCAGCCACTCGCGTGTGCTCTTCGGCACTTGAGCGGGTTCCACGCCGATCAACGGCGCCAGGCTTTCAGACCAGCTCTCGAAGGACCCGTCCGGCGCCGTTATTACGTGGGCGAGCCTGGCCATGATCTGCGCATGATGTAGTCCTGCCTCGCGCTCAATCAGTTTGCGCTGCGCCTGTCGATGTTCGGCACGAATCGCCGCCTCCCGCAACTCGCGCTCCAGCACGTTGGGCAGCCGCGACAGGTTTCCTTTCAGGACATAATCGCTCGCACCTGCCTTGAGCGCGTCGACGGCAATTTCCTCGCCGACCGTCCCGGAGGTCAGGATGAACGGGATGTCGAGCCCGGTGAAGCGCAGGATATTGAGAGCGTCCAGGCCGCTGAACTGCGGCATGTTGTAGTCCGAAATGACCGCGTCCCATCGCTGCCGCTCGAGTGCCGCCGCCATCGTCGCGGCGTTTTCGACGCGCTCGCTCTCCACCTCGAAGCCCCCGCGCTGCAGCATCCGGATGACGAGCTTGGCGTCGTTTTCCGAATCTTCCACGACCAGCACTCGTATTTTCTGGCTCACTTCGTCGTCTACCCCGGCAACGGCTGGTTGGTCATCAGCTTGCGCACGTAGCTGTTCGCCCCGAAAGCGTAGCTCGAAATCACATCCTCGTCTTCCTTGGACGAGGTCAGGGCCACGACCGGAACGAGCCGCGTCCGCTGATCGGCCCGAATGGCTTTCAGCACGCCCAAGCCGTCCAGTTTCGGGAGTTTCAGGTCCTGAACGATCAGTGTCGGAAGCGGCTTGCCGCGCCGGTCGCCGTAGGCACCCCGCGCAAACAGGAAGTCCAGAGCTTCGATGCCATCGTTGAGCACCACAATCGGATTGAGCATGCTGCTGCGGTGGAA
>SCUF01000417.1 GCA_004298325.1 Betaproteobacteria bacterium
CTTGAAATCGCCGAGCACCTGGGGCAGCAGGAACTCCGCGATCGTGGTGCTCGCGCCCACCAGCAGCAGTCCGCCGACCTCGCCCGTCATCTCCTTCAGGCGCAGGTCGAGCTCGGCCGAAAGGGTGAGGATCTTTTCGGCGTATTCGAGCACCAGCAGCCCTGCGGGTGTGAGCGAATTGCGGCCGTGGCCGCGCTCGAACAGCCGCGTGTTGAAATGCTCCTCGAGCTGCTTCACCTGGAAAGTGACGGCCGGCTGCGTCATGAAGAGCGCTTCGGCCGCCTTGGTGAAGCTCAGGTGCTTGGCCACCGCGTGAAAAACCTGCAACCGCCTGTCGGCCATGGATATGCGATCAATGCCAGTGTAGATTGCGCTTATTGAAGCATAAACCGCACTGCGTCGGAAGCTTATCCCTGTTTCCGGTCAACCTCCGCGCAGCTCGCGGCGCGAGCGCCGTGCTATAAAGCCGCCCCAACCGTGAACCGCGGCTTCTACATCATCATGGCGGCGCAGTTTTTCTCGTCGCTCGCCGACAATGCGCTGCTGGTGGCGGCCATCGCCCTGCTGATGCAGGCCGACTCGCCCTCCTGGCTCACGCCCTACCTGAAGTTCTTCTTCGTTATCTCCTACGTCGTGCTGGCGCCCTACGTCGGCGCCTTTGCCGACCGCCTGCCCAAGGGCGTGGTGATGCTGGTGTCGAACGCGATCAAGGTGGCGGGCTGCGTCATCATGCTGCTCCAGTTCAATCCGCTGGCGGCCTATGCCCTCGTCGGCCTGGGGGCGGCGGCGTACTCCCCTGCCAAGTACGGCATCCTGACCGAGTACCTGCCGCACTCCAAGCTGGTGGTCGCCAACGGCTGGATCGAGGGTCTCACGGTGGCCTCCATCATCCTCGGCACCGTCCTGGGCGGGGTGCTGATCCACGACCGCGTCTCGCACATCCTGCTGTCCTTCGACCTCCCCGGTTTCGACAGCGGCATCGACACGCCGGCCGAATCCGCGATCGCCATCATCGCCGCGATCTACGTCATCGCGGCACTTTTCAATCTGTACATCCCCCGCACCGGCGTGCCCATGAAACCGCTGCCCGCCCACCCGCTGGAGTCGCTGCGCGATTTCACCGGCTGCGTGCGCCGGCTCTGGGCCGACCGGCTGGGGCAGATCTCGCTCGCCGTGACGACGCTGTTCTGGGGCGCGGGGGCGACGCTGCAGTTCATCGTCATCGAGTGGTCGCGGGCGAGCCTCGGCTACGATCTGTCGCGCGCGTCGATGCTGCAGGGCGTGTGCGCGCTCGGCATCGCGGCCGGCGCCGTGCTCGCCGCCACGCGGGTGCGCCTCGACCGCTCGGTCAAGGTGATCCCGCTCGGCATCGGCATGGGGCTGATCGTGATCCTGATGAACGTGGTGCAAACCGTGTGGCTGGCGGTGCCGCTGATCATCCTGATCGGCGCCCTGGCGGGGTATTTCGTGGTGCCGATGAACGCGCTGCTGCAGCATCGCGGGCATCACCTCGTCGGCGCCGGGCGCTCGATCGCGGTGCAGAACTTCAACGAGAACGCCTCCATCCTGGCGATGATCGCGACCTATTCGGCGCTGGTCGCCTCGGGCGTCTCGATCTACTGGGTGATCACGATCTTCGGCCTGTTAGTGGCCGGAACGATGACGCTCGTGCAGCTGTGGTTCAACTATAACCGCCGCGTTCACGAAGCCGAAGTCGAGCAGCTGCTCGCGTTCGCCCGCGCGGAGGATCGGCATCTTTAGCGGCCACACCACGCGCCCGGATCGCCGCCCGGAAGATTTTGCAGTTCATTGGTCTGCCGACCTGGCGACCCGCCAGGTCGGCAGATCGGGGAAAAGCACTTCACGACGGCGCATCTGATACCGCGTGTGCCGAATGGGGCCCTACCGCAACCCCTCCATCGTCCGCACCGCAAAGCGCAGATCGGCCCAGGCCTTCGCCTTGTCGGGGAGGTTGCGCAGCAGGTAGGCCGGGTGGTAGGTGACGATCAGCGGCACGCCGGCGTAGCCGTGCAGCGCGCCGCGCAGGCTCGCGATGGTGGCCTCGGTGGAGAGCAGCGTCTGCGCCGCGAAGCGTCCCATGGCGAGGATCAGCTTCGGCTGGATGAGTTCGATCTGCCGCAGCAGGTAGGGTGAACACGCGGCGACCTCGGCGGGCTCGGGATTGCGGTTGCCCGGGGGCCGGCACTTCAGCACGTTGCCGATGTAGACGTTGTCGCCGCGGCGCAGGCCGATCGCGGCGAGCATGTTGTCGAGCAGCTTGCCGGCCTGGCCGACAAAGGGTTCCCCCAGCCGGTCCTCTTCCGCACCGGGGGCTTCACCGACCAGCATCCATTCGGCGCGCGCATCGCCGACGCCGAACACGGTCTGAGAGCACGACGCGCGCAGCTTGCAGTCGGTGCAGCCGGCGACGCGGGACTGCAGACTGTCCCAGTCGAGCCGCAGGATCTGCTGCTCGCGCGACGCGGTGGCGGCGGCCGGTGGCGGCGCGACGGTTCCCGCCTGCGCCGCGCGGCCGCGGCGCAGGCGCCACACGGGCGCCAGCCCCATCTCGCTCAGCACTTCGAGCCGTCGCCGGCTCACAGCACGATCTGATACACGAGCGCGTCCTCGCGGCCGCCGTGATCGGGATAGTAGTCGCGGCGCAGGCCGATCTGGCGAAAGCCGAATTTCGCATACAGCGCCTGCGCCGCGAGATTGCTCGGCCGCACTTCCAGGAACAGTTCGCGTGCGCGGCGCAGCCGTGCGATGCCGAGCGCTTCCTGCAGCAGCGCGCCGCCATGTCCCTCGCGCTGGCGCGCGGCGGCCACCGACAGGTTCAGCAGGTGCGCCTCGCCGGCCGCCACGGTCAGCACGAAGTACGCCACCAGCGCGCCATCGCTGCGCCAGGTCCAGCACTCGTAGCCGGCGCGCAGCGAATCGCTGAAGTTGCCGCGTGTCCAGGGGTGCGCGTAGACGGCGTTCTCGAGCGCCACCACCTCGTCGAGATCGGCCTCGCGCATTCGCGCCAGGCGCAGCGTGTCCTTCAGCACAGCGCTCATCGCTTCTCTCCCGCCGCGGCCTGCGCGCGCTCGCGGCTCGTCAGCGCGACCTTGTCGCGCAGATACTGCGGGACCGCCAGCGCGGCGTCGACGCCCTCGCCGGCGGCCAGCCGCGGCGCCGCAAGCCGGGCCACGGCGAGCGCGCTGGCATGCACTTCGGGGAGCACGCGCTGCGCGCTGCGCGCCAGCGCTTCCGGGTAGGCGGCAAAGCCGTTGCCGCACCCGGTCCAGCCCGCACCGGGCGGCACCGGCACCGCCTGCGGCGCGACGCAGCGCGCCGCGAGCACTTCGCGCCAGCGCGCGCCGTCGCGCTCGAGGCAGGCGTAGTACACCTCGCGCATGCGCGCATCGATGCAGGCGACGACGCGCGCCGCGCCGGATTCCTCGGCCAGCGCCTCCAGCGTGGAAACGCCGATCACCGGC
>SCUF01000044.1 GCA_004298325.1 Betaproteobacteria bacterium
CGCGCCAGCAGCTGCAGGGCGCCGCCGTGCGCCTGGGCGACGCGCTCGACGATGGCAAGGCCCAGGCCGGCGCCGCCCAGCGCGCCGCGCGACTTGTCCAGCCGCGTGAAGGGGCGCTTGAGCCGCTCGGTCTCGCCGGGCGGCACGCCCGGGCCGCGATCGAGCACTTCGACCGCCGCGCAATCGCCCGCGCGCCAGGCGGCGATCTCGACCGGACCGCCGGCGTAGCGCAGCGCGTTGTCCACCAGGTTCATGAGCGCGCGCCGCACCGAGAGCTGCGCCAGCGGCAGCACGCCCGCCCGCGGCGGCGCCGCGAGCGCGACCGCGCTGCCGCGGCGCGCGTAATGCTCGGCGACGTCGCGGATCAGGGCGTCGATGTCGGCCGGGGCGCGCGCCTCGCTTTCGCCGCGGGCGAAATCGAGGAACTGGCCGATCACCTGGTCGATCTCGTCGATGTCGGCGCTCATGCCGTCGCTCACCGCGCGGTCGCCGCCGCTGAGTTCGAGCGCCAGGCGCAGCCGCGACAACGGCGTGCGCACGTCATGCGAGATGCCGGCGAGCACCATGGCGCGTTCGCGCTCGGTGAGCGCGAGGTCGCGCGTCATGCGGTTGAAGGCGGCGGCCACGGTGCGCAATTCGCGCGGCCCCTGCTCGGCGAGCGGCGCCGGGGTTTCACCGCGACCGACGCGCTCGGCCGCGCGCGCGAGCTCCGCCAGCGGTCCCGCGATGCGCGACGCGATGAGCCACGCGGCGACCAGCGACAGCGCGAGCGTCAGCGCCCCCCAGCCGAGCCACTGCCAGGGCGGATCGGGCTCGACGCGCTCGCGCGGCAGCATGATCCAGAACTCGTCGTCGTCGATGAAGAAGCTCACCCAGAAGCCGTCCAGCCCCTCGCGCGACCAGGCGAAGCGGGTGCGCTCGCCGAGCACGCCGCGCACCATCTGCATCACGCGCTCGAGCAGCGGCTGCGGCGGCACCGGTTGCAGCTTCTCCTCCGGCGAGGCGCCGAAGACGCGGATGCCTTCGAGGTCGGAGAGCTCGCGCAGCAGGCCGAGGCGGCGCTGCGATTCGGCGTTGACCAGCGCGGCGCGCGTCAGGTTGACGATCGAGATGGTCTGCTGCGAGAGCTCCAGCGCGATCGGCTCGCGCTGGTAGGTGTGGAGGATGCCGAACCAGCCCGCGACCGAGGCGACGATCAGCAGCGCGAGCAGCAGGAACGACCGCGCGAACAGCGTCATTTCGGCGCGCCGTCAGGCACGAAGACATAGCCGAAACCCCAGACGGTCTGGATGTGGCGCGGCTTGGAGGGATCGTCCTCGACGATCTTCCGGAGGCGCGAGATCTGCACGTCGATCGAGCGGTCGAACACCTCGTACTCGCGGCCGCGCGCGAGCTCCATCAGCTTGTCGCGCGACAGCGGCTGGCGCGGATGCTGCACCAGCACCTTGAGCACCGAGAATTCCCCCGTGGTGAGCGGCAGGTCCCTGCCGTCGCGCGTCAGGCTGCGCGTCGCCAGGTCGAAGCTGAAGGCGCCGAAGCGGTGCTGCTCGCTTTGCGCGGCGGGCGCCCCGGGCGGGCCCGCCGGCTGGCGGCGGCGCAGCACCGCGTTGATGCGCGCCACCAGCTCCCGCGGGTTGAACGGCTTGGGCAGATAGTCGTCGGCGCCCATCTCGAGGCCGACGATGCGGTCGACCTCGTCGCCCTTGGCCGTCAGCATCACGATCGCCGGGCTGTCGGGCTGCGAGCGCAGCCGCCGGCAGATCGCCAGGCCGTCCTCGCCGGGCAGCATGAGGTCGAGCACGACCAGGTCGAAGCGCTCGCGCGCGAGCTGCTTGTCCATGCCGCCGGCGTCCGGCACGGCGCGCACCTCGAACCCCTGCGCGCCGAGGTAGCGCACCAGCAGCTCGCGCAGGCGCTGGTCGTCGTCCACCACGAGAATGCGGGTCTTGAGCTCAGCCATGGCGTGCAACCTTATCGGGATCGATGCGGGGCCGCGCAACCGGGTGTTGCGCGCCGCCGTGCCGGAAACGAATTGTTACAAATTTTTCCGGCCGGCGGCAGCTTCGCGCGTTGAAGGTTCGTAACATGCCTTGCGCGATGAAAAGACTCCTGCCCTGGCTGCTCGTTCTGGCAAGCGCCGCTGCGCTGGCGCAGGAGGGGCGCGGCCGGGCGCACGGCCCCGGGCCGCGCGGGCACCCGGCGATGCAGCAGCCGATGGCGCCGCGCGGCGGAATGAGCTGGGAAGAGCGCCAGCGCCTGCGCGAAGAGCTGAAGTCGGGGCGGCGCGACGACTTCCGCGGCCGGCCGCACGCCGACCCGCGCCGGCAGCCGCCGCCGATGGCGCCGGAAGACCGCGAGCGCCTGCGGCGCGACCTGCGCGACGCCAATCGCGACCTGGGCCGGCGGCGCTGAGCGCTAGCGCTCCCTGCCCGGGAGCAGGTGCGCGATCGAGTTGGCGTAATAGCCCAGCAGGCTCAGCTCGCGCGGATTGGCGCGATACAGGCCGTCGCGCTCCTCGACCAGGCGGCGCAGCTTCAGCATGCGCAGGCCCACGCTGAGCGCGTAATCCAGGTCGCGGCGCGGCACGTAGACGTGCGCGCCGGCAGCGCCGAAGGCTTCGATCAACGCCTCCACCGCGGCCTTCAGCTCGAGTTCCGAGTGCCGCGCTTCGGGCTCGCGCACGAACACGGCGGCGAGCAGCGGCACCGGCACCACCGGCACGATGCGCCCGACCGCGCTCATCAGGTGGCTGCCCAGGGCCGCGATCGCGTCGCGGCGCGCCTCGGCGCCGAGCTTCTGGAAATCGACGCCGTGGATCGCGCAGTACTCGCGCATCGAGAGGGGCGAGCCGAAATTGACGCAGGCGTAACCGAAGCGGTGCCACTCGCTCTGCAGCATCAGGCGCAGGTTGTGCATCGCGAAGGCGAGCGTGTTCCAGAGCGCCTTCGCGCCGCCGGGCCTGCGTGCGGCGGGGTCGGCCTGCAGCAGCAGGCTGCGGTCCTCCAGCACGCGGTCGTAGTTGACGCCGAGCGGCACGAACACGAGGTCGCGCGCGCCGTCGAGCCAGAAGCCGCGCATCATGTAGTCGAGCACGCCGAGTTTGGGCGCGCGCAGGCGCCCGTCGCGCGTCAGGCCGCCTTCCGGAAACACGGCCTGCGGCACGCCGCCGTGCGTCGCCATCGCGATGTAGCGCTCGAGCACGCGGCGGTACAGCTCGTCGCGCGAATTGCGGCGCACGAAGTACGCGCCCATGGCCCGGATCAGCTGCGCCAGCGGCCAGATGCGCGCCCATTCCCCGACCGCGTACGACAGCGCCGCCTGGTCCGCCGCGAGATAGCCGGCCAGCACGTAATCCATGTTGGAGCGGTGGTTCATGACGAACACCACGGTCGCGTCCGGGTCGATGCGCTGCAGG
>SCUF01000418.1 GCA_004298325.1 Betaproteobacteria bacterium
GTCTAACGTATAGGATTTTATCCGCCGTGCGCGAGCATGGTGGATAAGATCAGTTGGACTAAACCGCTGGATTCAGCGCGCGCTGTTTTGGGATTTGTAAAGGGATCGAGCGGGTGGTAAGTGGTGTTGCGTTGGATGCGCGATGAATCGTGAGCATGCATAGGCGTCGTGGTACACGCTTAAGGGTTCGGCAAACGGCGAAATCACTATGACAGATGGCTGTTTGAGGGTCAACGGGCGGCGTGTGCGCGAGCGCGGCTGCTGCGGGGCGTATGCGCGACACAGGCGGGGGCTGCGGGTGGGATGAATGCCTCTGTTCATGGCGAGCGCGCCCGCGGGGTAATTTGCACCGCGGCGGGAATGACGCCGATGATGATCAGGCGTCCGGCGCGACAGTGCGGGCATTGGTGGATGTCGCGGCGGGCGATGCGTAGCCAGAACGCTTCCACGGTCTCGCGCACGATGGGCACTGGGGCGAGCGGCGCGTTCAGGGCAGCGCGGGCTTGCGCAAGCTTGGCGCGCTTTGCGCGATTGGCGAGAAGCCCGTAGTGGCGGATGCGCATGAACCCCGACGGCAGCACGTGCAACAGAAAGCGGCGGATGAATTCGTGGGCAGCAAGCCGCATGATCTTGCGCCGGTTGCCGTGCGCGTAATCCCGATAACGGAAGCCCACCTCGGTATCATCGAGGCTCACGAGCCGATGATTGGAGATCGCCACGCGGTGGGTGTAGCGGCCCAGATAGTCGAGCACCTGCTGCGGTCCGCCGAAGGGGCGCTTGGTGTAGACCACCCAATCGTGACTGCGCAGCCCGGCGATGAGGGGCCGGCGCGCCTGGGGATCGGCAAGCGCTGCGGTGGCGCCGGCGAACTTGAGCGCACTTGTCGCGAAGGCGTGGGCAAGTGCGGCGAGGAACTTGCCGCGAAACACTTGCGAGAGTGCTTTTACCGGAAACAGGAAACCGCTGCGCGGATGAAGCCACTGCCCGGTTGCCCCGAGCGCTCCGGCGGCGATGAGGCCGTGCACGTGCAGGTGCTGATCGAGCCGCTGTCCCCAGGTGTGCAGGACGAGGGTGGCGGCGATCTCGCCACCGAGCCAGCGCGGGTTCTGCCCGAACTCGATGAGGGTTGCCGAGGCCGTCTCGAAGAGCAACCGGTAGATCACGCGCGGATTGCCCTGCGCCAGGGTGTTCAATTCGTGCGGCAGGGTGAACACCACGTGGTAATACGGCACGGGCAGAAGCTCGGCGCGGCGAGCGGCGAGCCAACGCTCTTTGGCCAGTGTCTGGCACTTCGGGCAGTGGCGATTGCGGCAGGAGTGATACGAGTAGCGCAACGCCCCGCAGCGTTCACACTTCTCGATGTGACCGCCGAGCGCCGCGGTGCGGCAGGTGCGAATCGCGCGCAGGGCGCGGTATTGCACCGTGCTTAAGCCGGCTGCGGGGCGAAAGCAGGCGCCGTGACGCGCCAGGACCTGCGCGAGTTCGATCTTCCTTGCCGCATCCGCACTGTGCGGATGCGCGCCCACGGCGCGCTACGAGACCATCGAATCGGGCCGCGCCAGCAACTCCAGGGGCGAAGGGGTGTTGGCGAGGTGCTTGCGCGCCAGATGAAAGTAGCGCGTCGTCGTACCCAGATCGCGGTGGCCCATGAGCCGCTGGATGGTGTGCACACCGACTCCGCCTTCCAGCATGTGGGTGGCAAAGGCGTGCCGCAGCGCATGAATGCCGCCGCGCTTGATGATGCCGGCACGATCCTTCGCGCGGTGGAAGATGCGGTGGATGGTGTGCTCGAGCAACGGACGCCCGGGATCGCGCGGATGCGCAAACAACCACTCCTTGGGCCGATACACCAGCCAATAGCGGCGCAGCTCCTTCAGCAGTTGTGCCGAGAGCAGCGCGTAGCGGTCTTTGGCGCCCTTGCCCTGCTCGATGCGCAGCGTCATGCGCGCCGAATCAATGTCGCTCACCTTGAGCCGGCGCACTTCATTGAGTCGCAGCCCCGCGGCGTAGGTGGTCAGCAGAAGCACGCGGTGCTTGGGATTGTCTGCCGCTTCGATCAGCCGCATCACCTCCTCGGGTGAGAGAATCTCGGGCAGCTTCTGCGGCTGGCGTGGCCCCGGCACCGAGAATTCCGCCTCCTTGCGCTTGAGCGTCACGCGAAAGAAAAACTTCAGCGCGCTTGCCGCCACATTCACACTGCTCCAGGCAAGCTTCCTCTCCTCGATCAGGTGCAGCAGATAGCCCTGCACCTCATCCTCGCTCAGCCGGTCGGGACTGCGTTTGTAGAACTTCACCAGGTCCGCCACCGCCGCCGTATAGGACTCACGTGTCCGCGGCGACATGCCCCGTACCACCATGTCCGCTTCCATGCGCTTGCGCAATGCACCCATGTTGTGTCTCCCCGTAATGATCGCGGGAACATCCCGCGATCATTACGCTGACACACAAGCAGTACGCGCTTCGAGCCCGCGCCAACATCCTCAGACTCATCTGATGCAATGCTTGGAAATCTTCACCGAACGGTGAAGCTCAGACCACCACCGCGAAGCGGTTTAGTTCAAC
>SCUF01000419.1 GCA_004298325.1 Betaproteobacteria bacterium
CGCCACGGCGAGCCACGACCTGCGCCAGCCGATGCACGCGCTCGGCCTGTTCGTCGACAGCCTGCGCGACGAGGTCGGCGGCCAGCCGCGCTCGCGCCGCCTGCTCGAGGGGATGCGCAATTCGATCGACGCCATGACCGCGATGTTCGACGCGCTGCTCGACATCTCGCGGCTCGACGCCGGCGTGATCGTCGAGCACCGGGTGGACTTCCCGGTGCGCACCGTGCTGGCGCACGTCGAAGCGATGTTCACGCCGCTGGCGCTGGAGCGCGGCGTGCGCTTCAGCGTGGTGGGCTCGAGCGCCTGGATCCGCAGCGACCCGGCGCTGCTCGAGCGCATCCTGCAGAACCTGGTGTCGAATGCGATCAAGCATGCGGACGGCGGCGGCGTCATCGTCGGCTGCCGGCGCCTGCCGGACGCGCTTTCGATCCAGGTCTGGGACGCGGGGCCCGGGATCGCGCCCGAGCATCAGCAGGACATCTTCCAGGAATTCTTCCAGCTCGAAAACCCGGAGCGCGACCGCAGCAAGGGACTTGGCCTCGGACTGGCGATCGTCGACCGCATTGCGCGTCTGCTGAACCATCCGGTGCGCCTGCGCTCGGCGCCGGGACGCGGCTCGATGTTCGCGGTCGAAGTGCCGTTCGGCGAAGCCGGAGCGAGCGCTCCGGAGCCCGCGCAGCTGGAACTGATCGCCGATCATTTCGCCGGCGCCTGCGTCGCCGTGATCGACGACGACCCGGCCAGCGTGGAGGCGATGACCGGATTGCTGGAGGGCTGGAAGTGCGTCGTGGTCGGGGCGGATTCGGAAGCGAGCCTGTTGGCGCAGCTCGCCGAGCGCGAGCGCTCCCCCGATCTGGTGATCAGCGACTTCCGGCTGCGCGGCGGCCGCACGGGACTGATGGCGGTGGCCGACATTCGCAAGCTGCTGGGCGGGGCCGTGCCTGCAATCCTCGTCACCGGCGACACCGCCCCCGACCGCCTGCTCGAGGCGCACGCGAGCGGCCTGGAGCTGCTGCACAAGCCGGTGTCGCCGGGCAAGCTGCGGCAGCTGATGCGGCTGCTGCTGCTGCGTCGCGCCACGGCGCCGCAACCGGACGGCGAGGGTTGCGCCGCGCCGGAGGGCCGCCGATGATCCGGCTAGCGAACGCCGAAGCGGCGCGCCACGATCATCGCCTGCGAGCGGTTGGTCACCTGCAGCGCGCGCAGGATTTCCGTGATGTGCGCCTTGACCGTGGGCTCGGCGATGTTGAGATCGGACGCGATCACCTTGTTGGGCTTGCCCTGCGCGATCAGCGCCAGGACCTGCTGCTGGCGCTCGCTCAGGCCCAGTTGCTGCAGGGATTTCGGCGCGGTCGTACCCGCGGCAACGCCGCCGGGACCGTCGAGCATGCCGAGCGCCTGCGGCGGGATGTAGACGCCGCCCGCGAGCACCAGGCGCAGGGCCTGCAGCATGACGTCGCTCGAGGAAAGCTTGGGAATGAAGCCCATGGCGCCGGTGTTGAGCGCCGCGATCACGTCCGCGCGCTCGCAGGAACCCGAGAGCACGACCACCGGGGCGGCGCAGCCGCGAACCCGCAATTCCTCCAGCGCCGCCAGCCCCGGCATGCCCGGCAGCCCCAGATCGAGCATCACCAGCGTGAGGTCCGGATGCTGATCGGCCAGTTCGAACGCCTGGTGCGCATGGCCGGCTTCAAGCACCTCGACATCGCTCTGCAGCGACGCCAGCGCGTGCCGGACGCCTTCGCGCACCAGGGGATGATCGTCGACAACAAGAACCTTCATCGCAGCGCCGTATCCCCAGGAACAGGATGACAATAGTATGAAACAAATTTCAGTTCTGGTAGCTGTCTTTTGTTCCCGGGGGGGACGCAATGGCGGCAAGGGCTCTGCGGAGGGCTGCGGGGTGAGGCTCGGTACCGATCCGGGCGGGACGGTCCGCAAGCGCGCGCGACTGTGGGGCCTTCTCGCCCTGGCGGCGGCAAGCCAGGGCTGGGCCCAGCCGGTGACGGAGAAGAGCTTCTTCGAGGAATTGCCCGTGGTGCTCTCGGCATCGCGCATTCCGCAATCCCTCGCCGCGACGCCCGGCGCGGTGACGGTGCTCGACCGGGCGTTCATCCGCGCCACCGGCTATCGCGACATTCCGAGCCTGCTCAAGCTGGTGCCCGGGTTTCAGGCGGTGAGCGAACGCGGCGGCCAGACGCATGTCACCTACCATGGTTTCGGCAACGCGTACCCGAACCGCATGCAGGTCCTGATCGACGGCCGCTCGGTCTACTCGCCGAGCTTTTACGGCGGCGTCGACTGGTTCCTGGTGCCGGTCACGATCGACGAGATCGAGCGCATCGAGGTGCTGCGCGGCTCGAATTCCGCC
>SCUF01000420.1 GCA_004298325.1 Betaproteobacteria bacterium
TACCGATTCCGCCATTCCGGCTGCGCTGGTGGTGCGGATTCTATAATGGCCGCGGATGAAAACTTCGGACTTCGACTACGCGCTGCCCGAAGAGCTCATCGCGCAGCACCCCGCGCCCGAACGCGGCGCAAGCCGCCTGCTGCACCTGGACGCAACCACGGGAGCGCTCGAGGACCTTGCATTCGCCGATTTGCCACGGCAGGTGCGCCCCAACGACCTCGTCGTCCTGAACGACACACGCGTCATCAAAGCGCGCCTCTACGGCCGCAAGAGCACCGGCGGCAGGACCGAGGTGTTCGTGGAGCGCATCCTCGGCGAGCGCGAGGCGCTGGTGCTGATGCGCTCGGGCCACCGCACGCGCGCGGGTGCGCGTCTGGTGGTGGGTGACGGCGTTGCGCTCGAGGTGCTCGCCGTCGAGGACGACCTTTTCCGCGTGCGCTTCGCCGAGCCCGTGATGAGCGTGCTCGAGCGTTGCGGCAACGTGCCGCTGCCGCCCTACGTGCGCCATGCGCCGGATGCCACCGACGCCGAGCGCTACCAGACGGTCTTCGCCGCTAGGCCGGGCGCAGTCGCGGCGCCGACGGCGGGGCTGCACTTCGACCGCGCCATGCTGGAGCGGCTCGTGCGCGCGGGCGCGCACCTGGCGCGCGTCACGCTGCACGTCGGCTCGGGAACCTTCCAGCCGGTGCGCTGCGCGGAACTGGAGCAGCACCGCATGCACAGCGAGCGCTACGAAGTGCCCGGGGCCACGATCGCGGCCATCGGCGCGGCGCGCGCGGCCGGCGCGCGCGTGCTGGCGATCGGCACCACGGCGCTGCGCGCGCTCGAAAGCTGGGCGGCGAGCGGCGCGGCGAGCGGCGAAACCAGCCTGTTCATCTATCCGGGGTTCGCGTTCCGCGTCGTGGATCGCCTGCTGACGAACTTCCATCTGCCGAGGTCGAGCCTGCTGATGCTGGCATCCGCCTTCGGCGGCACCGAGAACCTGCGCCGCGCCTATGCGCACGCCATCGCGCAGCGCTACCGCTTCTACTCCTACGGCGACGCCATGCTGATCGAGAGGGCGCGGTGAAATTCACGCTCAGCCACCGCGACGGCGCAGCGCGGCGCGGCGTGCTGGAACTCGCGCACGGCCGCGTCGACACCCCCGCGTTCATGCCGGTCGGCACCTACGGCTCGGTCAAGGCGATGTCGCCCGCCGAGCTCGAGGCGATGGCGGCGCAGATCGTGCTCGGCAACACCTTCCACCTCTGGCTGCGGCCGGGGCTGGAGGTGATCGCCAAGCACGGCGGGCTGCACCGCTTCATGGGCTGGACGCATCCGATCCTCACCGACTCGGGCGGTTTCCAGGTGTTCAGCCTCGGCAGGCTGCGCCGGATCACCGAGCAAGGCGTGCATTTCGCCTCGCCGATCAACGGCGATCGCCTGCTGCTCACGCCGGAGGAATCGATGCGCATCCAGCGGATGCTCGATTCCGACATCGCCATGATCTTCGACGAATGCCTCGAGCACCCGGCGAGCGAGGCGGCCACGGCGCAATCGATGCAGCTCTCGCTGCGCTGGGCCGAGCGCTCCAGGCGCGCCCACGAAGGCAACCGCAATGCGCTCTTCGGCATCGTGCAGGGCGGCATGTACGAAGCCCAGCGCGAGGCCTCGCTCGCCGGGCTCGTTGCGATCGGCTTCGACGGCTACGCGATCGGCGGCCTGTCGGTGGGCGAGCCGAAAAACGACCGCAGCCGCATCCTCGCGCACACGGCGCCGCGGCTGCCGGCCGAGCGGCCGCGCTACCTCATGGGCATGGGCACGCCGGAGGACATCGTCGAGGCGGTGCTCGCCGGCGTCGACCTGTTCGACTGCGTGCTGCCGACGCGCAATGCGCGCAACGGCTGGCTCTTCACGCGCTTCGGCGAAGTCAAGATCCGCAACGCGCGCTGGCGCGACGCGGCGCGGCCGCTCGACGAGGCCTGCGGCTGCTACGCCTGCCGCCATTTCACGCTCGCCTACTTGTACCATCTGCAGAAAGCCAACGAAATCCTCGGCGCGCGGCTGAACACGATCCACAACCTGCACTACTATCTGGAGCTGATGCGCGAGCTGCGCGCGGCGATCGAGGCCGGGAACCTGGCGGCGACTGCGGTGCGGATTTTGGAGGGGCGGCGCTCGCAAGTGGATGCCGAAGCGTGAATTGGCCTCTCCCGATCTCCGGTTTTCGGCGAGATTCATGCCGAAAACCGCAGACCATGGGACTTCAAGAGCGCGCTGACGGGGAATCCGGCGTACGGGACGCCTGAGGACGCCGTCTCTGGCGTATAATTCCGCGCCTTTTCAAGCTCTTCGAGGATCCCCTCGTGTTCATTCCCTCCGCTCTGGCGCAATCCCCGGCCGCTGGCGCCGGCGACGCCGGCCTCATCGGCTTCCTGCCGATCGTGCTGATGTTCGTGCTGCTCTATTTCCTCATGATCCGGCCGCAGATGAAGCGCCAGAAGGAGCAGAAGGCGATGATCGACGCCCTGCAGAAGGGCGACGAGGTGGTCACCGCGGGTGGCGTCGCCGGCAGGATCAACAAGCTGGGCGACGCCTACCTGTCGCTCGAGGTGGCCTCGGGCACCGAAATCACCGTGCAAAAGGCCGCGGTGCAGACGCTGCTGCCCAAGGGCACGCTGAAGTCGATTCCCTAGACGCTCGGTGAACCGTTTCCCCACCTGGAAGTACGCGCTGATCGCGCTCGGCATCGCGATCGCGTTCCTCTACACGCTGCCGAATTTCTTCGGCGAGTCGCCCGCGGTGCAGGTCTCGAGCGCCAAGGCGACGGTGAAAGTCGACCTCGCGGTGCTGCAGCGCGTCGAGGCGGCGCTACAGCGCGCCAGCGTGGCGTACAGCGGGGCGCTGCTCGACTTGAACAGCGTGCGCGTGCGGTTTGGCGACGCCGACACGCAGCTCAAGGCGCGCGACGTGGTGGAAAAGGCGCTCAACCCGGATCCCGCCAACGCGACCTACGTCGTGGCGCTGAACCTGCTGTCGTCGTCGCCGAACTGGCTCACCGCGATCCACGCGCTGCCGATGTACCTCGGCCTCGACCTGCGCGGCGGGGTGCACTTCCTGCTGCAGGTGGACATGCAGGCGGCGCTCACCAAGCGGCTCGAAAGCCTTGCCGGCGACATGCGCACCACGCTGCGCGACAAGAACGTGCGCCACTCGGGCATCCAGCGCGAGGGCCAGAGCCTGCGCGTGCGGTTCCGCGATGCGGCCATGCGCGACAAGGGGCGCGAGGCGATCCTCGCCAACCTGCAGGATCTCGCGCTCACCGAGCGCGGCGAGGGCGAGGAGCTCTACCTCGTCGCCACGCTCAAGGCCGAGGCGATGAAGCGCACCCAGGAGTACGCGCTCAAGCAGAACATCACCACGCTGCACAACCGCATCAACGAGCTCGGCGTGGCGGAGCCCGTGATCCAGCAGCAGGGCGCCGACCGCGTCGTGGTGCAGCTGCCCGGGGTGCAGGACACCGCCAAGGCGAAGGACATCCTCGGCCGCACCGCGAGCCTCGAGATCCGCATGGTCGACGAG
>SCUF01000421.1 GCA_004298325.1 Betaproteobacteria bacterium
CGATCCCCTCAAGACGCCGCCGCACATCGCGCCGGTGTGGTACTTCACGCCGTTCTATACGATCCTGCGCGCGGTGCCGCCGCTGTTCAATTCCCAGTTCCCGGGCGTGCTGGCGATGGGGCTGGCGACGATGATCCTGTTGTTCCTGCCGTGGCTCGACCGCGGCACGGTGAAGTCCGTCCGCTACCGGGGCACGCTCTACAAGGCCTGGCTGGCGGCGTTCGTCGTCGTGTTCCTGGTGCTCGGCTATCTCGGCACGGAGCCGACGACGGTCTGGGGCCAGTTCGGCTTCGATGCCTTCTTCCTCGACACCAAGGACATCGCCACCTGGGCGGGGCGCCTGTGCACCGTGATCTACTTCCTGTTCTTCATCCTGATGCCCTGGTACACGGCGCGCGATGTCACGCGCCCGGTGCCCGAGCGGGTGACCGCGTGAGGACCCGGGCCATGCAACGACGCCTGCTCGCCTGGGCATTCGCGTGCGCGCTGTTCGCCGCCTTGCTGCCGCCGGCAGCGGCTGCCGAGGCCGGCTACCGGTTGGACCGTTCGCCGCACGATCCGAACGACCTGGTCAGTCTGCAGTCGGGAGCACGCCTGTTCGTCAACTACTGCCTCAACTGCCACAGCGCGCAGTTCATGCGCTACAACCGCCTCAGCGACATCGGGCTGAGCGAGTCGCAGATCCGGGACAACCTGATGTTTGCCGCGGAAAAGGTGGGCGAGACGATGAAGGTCGCGCTCGGCACGAAGGAAGGCAAGGACTGGTTCGGGGTGCCACCGCCCGATCTCTCGGTGATCGCGCGCTCGCGCGGCGCGGACTGGCTTTACACCTACCTGCGCACCTTCTATCGCGATTCCAGGACCAGCACCGGCTGGAACAACGCGGTGTTCCCGAACGCAGCGATGCCGCATGCGCTCTGGAGGCTGCAGGGCGAGCGCGCGCTGGAGGTGGCCCAGGTCAAGGACCTCGCCGGCCACGTGGTACCGGAATACCGCTGGAGCCAGCTGACCCCGGGAACGCTCGGCGCGGTGCAGTACGACGCGGCGGTGCGCGACCTGGTGAACTTCCTGGTCTACGTCGGCGAGCCGGCCGCGCAGTCGCGCAAGCGCATCGGCGTCATCGCACTGTTCGTGCTGGGGGTGCTGTTCGTGTTCGCCTACGCGCTGAAGAAGAATTACTGGAAAGACATTCACTGACCCGGGCAGCGTCCCCAATCCCGGCCGCACGCCGCCCGTGCGGCCCAATTCGCCGAGTAAAACGCCATGATGCAACTGTACTCCGGGACGACCTGTCCCTTCAGCCACCGCTGCCGCTTCGTGCTGTACGAAAAGGGCATGGATTTCCAGGTGATCGACGTCGACCTGTACAACAAGCCGGAGGACATTGCGGTGATGAACCCGTACAACCGGCTGCCGGTGCTGGTCGAGCGCGACCTGATCCTGTACGAGTCGAACATCATCAACGAGTACATCGACGAGCGCTTCCCGCACCCGCAGCTGATGCCCGCGGACCCCGTGATGCGCGCGCGCGCGCGGCTGATGCTGTTCAATCTCGAGGTCGAGCTGTTTTCGCAGATCGAGGCGCTCGAGTCGGGCAAGGAAAAGCAGGTGGAGCGCGCGCGCCAGCAGGTCACCGACCGGCTGATCGAGTTCGCGCCGGTGTTCACCAAGTCCAAGCACATGCTGGGCGACGACTTCACGATGCTTGATGTCGCGATCGCGCCGCTGCTGTGGCGGCTCGACCATTACGGTGTCAAGCTCGGCAAGCTCGCGGCGCCGCTCATGAAGTACGCCGAGCGCATCTTCTCGCGCCCCGCGTTCATCGAGGCGCTGACGCCGTCCGAGAAGGTGATGCGCAAGTAGCCCGCGCGATGGCCGAGATTCCGACCAAGCCGTACATCCTGCGCGCGCTGTACGAGTGGTGCGTGGACAACGGCTACACGCCGCATCTCGCGGCCAAGGTCGACGACCGCGCGCAGGTGCCGAGCGAATACGTCAAGGGCGGCGAGATCACGCTCAACATCTCCCCGACCGCGGTGCACAAGCTGCAGATGGGCAACGAGCGGGTCGAGTTTTCGGCGCGCTTTGGCGGCGTGGCGCG
>SCUF01000422.1 GCA_004298325.1 Betaproteobacteria bacterium
CCCGTCCTCAGCTTGCGGTCACTTCACCAGCGGGCAGCCGCCGTCCTTCTCCGGGCGGAACGCCTGCTCCGCCGGAATGGTCGCGCGCACCTTGTAGTAATCCCACGGCCCCTTCGACTCCGAGGGTTTCTTCACCTCGAACAGGTACATGTCGTGGACGTGGCGGCCGTCCTGGCGCACGCGACCCTTGCCGAACACCGGGTCGTCGCTCGGCATCTGCTTCATCTGCGCGATCACCTTCGGGCCGTCGTCGGTCTTGGCCGCCGCGACCGCCTTCAGGTAATGCAGCGTCGCCGAATAGACGCCCGCCTGCGCCATCGTCGGCATCGCGCCCTTGTGCAACTTGCCGAAGCGCTGCGACCAGGCGCGTGTCTCCGGCGTGCGGTCCCAGTAGAACGCCTCGGTCAGCAGCAGGCCCTGCGCCTTGTCCAGGCCGAGCGCATGCACGTCGGTCAGGAAGACGAGCAGGCCGGCGAACTGCTGGCCGCCCTTGACGATGCCGAACTCCGCGCCCTGCTTGATCGCGTTGGTGGTGTCGGCGCCGGCATTGGCCAGACCGATGATTTTCGCCTTGGACGATTGCGCCTGCAGCAGGAACGACGAGAAGTCCGCACTCGGGAACGGGTGGCGCACCTTGCCGAGCACCTTGCCGCCGCCCTTCAGCACCACCGCTTCGGTGTCCTTTTCCAGGGCGTGGCCGAACGCATAGTCGGCGGTCAGGAAGAACCAGGAATCGCCGCCCGTCTTGACGATCGCGCTGCCGGTGCCGTTGGCGAGCGCCCAGGTGTCGTAGGTCCAGTGGATCGAGTTCGGCGTGCACGCCTTGCCCGAGAGATCGGAGGTCGCGCCGGTGGACACGATCAGCGCCTTGTTCTTTTCCTTGGTGACCTGGTTCACCGCCAGCACCACCGACGAGGTCGGCACGTCCATGATCATGTCCACCTTGTCGACGTCGTACCACTGGCGCGCGATGCTCGAGCCGACGTCGGGCTTGTTCTGGTGATCGGCCACCAGGATCTGAACTTTCATGCCCTTTTTCGCGGCGCCGAAGTCTTCCACCGCCATGCGCGCGGCCACGACCGAGCCCGGACCCGCGAGGTCGGCGTAGGTGCCGGACTGGTCGTTCATGACGCCGATCTTGATGACGCCGTCCGAGATCTGCGCCTGCGCCGCACCCGCGGACAGTGCCAGGCCGACGGCGATACTGCTGAGTTTGCGCTTCAGATTCATGCGTTCCTCCGGTTGAAAGATTCAGACTCCGAGATAATCGTGCAGCTTCTGCATGTTGGCATCGAGTTCCGCGTTCGGGATCATGTCCACCACGCGGCCATGGTCCACGACGTAATGCCGGTCGGCCACCGTGGCGGCGAAGCGGAAGTTCTGCTCCACCAGCAGGATGGTAAAGCCTTCCGTCTTCAGCTGCCCGATGATGCGCCCGATCTGCTGCACGATCACCGGCGCCAGGCCCTCGGTCGGCTCGTCCAGCAGCAGCAGGCGCGCCCCCGTGCGCAGGATGCGGCCGATGGCGAGCATCTGCTGCTCGCCGCCCGAGAGCTTGGTGCCCTGGCTGGCCAGCCGCTCGCGCAGGTTCGGAAACAGCTCGAAAATGCGCTCCAGCTCGAGCCCGCCATCGCGCACCTTGGGCGGCAGCAGCAGGTTCTCCGCGACGTTCAGGCTGGCAAAGATGCCGCGCTCCTCGGGGCAGAAGGCGATGCCGCGCTGCGCGATCCGGTTCGACGGCAACCGTATGATCTCCGCGCCTTCGTAGGCGATCGCGCCCTCGCGCCGCGGCACCATGCCCATCACCGACTTGAGCGTGGTGGTCTTGCCCGCGCCGTTGCGCCCCAGCAGCGTCACCACCTCGCCGGCGCGGACCTCGAATTCGACCCCGTGCAGCACGTGCGATTCGCCATACCAGGCGTGCAGTCCCTTCACCGCAAGCAGCGCGCCGTTCGCCTCAGCCATGGCCCGAACCCAGGTAGGCCTCGATCACCTGCGGATCGTTCGAGACGCCCGCGTAATCGCCTTCGGCGAGGATCTCGCCGCGCTGCAGGACCGTGATGGTGTGCGACAGGTTGGCCACCACCGACAGGTTGTGCTCGACCATCAGCACGGTACGGTTCTCGGCCACACGCCGGATCAGCGCCGTGATGCGCTCCACGTCCTCGTGCGTCATGCCGGCGGTCGGCTCGTCGAGCAGCATCATTTCCGGATCGAGCGCGAGCGTGGTCGCGATCTCGAGCGCACGCTTGCGCCCGTAGGGCAGCTCCACCGCAACGGCGCTCTCGTATTCGGACAGGCCCACCGCCGCGATCAGTTCGCGCGCTCGCCCGTTGAGGCCGTCGAGCACGCGCTCGGAGCGCCAGAAATCGAACGAGCTGCCGCGCTTGCCCTGCAGCGCGATGCGCACGTTCTCGAGCACCGTGAGGTGCGGGAACACCGCCGAGATCTGGAACGAGCGTACCAGCCCCATGCGCGCGATCGAGGCGGGGCTCGAGCCGGTGATCTCGCGGCCGTTGTAGAAGATCTGGCCGCGCGTCGGCTCGAGAAAATGCGTCAGCAGGTTGAAGCAGGTCGTCTTGCCGGCGCCGTTCGGCCCGATCAGCGCATGGATGCTGCCGCGCCGCACCCTGAGATTGACGTCGTTGACCGCGACGAAGCCCTTGAACTCCTTGGTGAGACCGCGCGTTTCTAGGATGGTGTCCGGCGTCATCGCTCAGGCTGCAGGGCTCGGCCGGCCCGTCCTGCGCCGGCCCGGCAAAACGTGCGGATTATAGACGGCCGGGTGCGCCGTGCGCCCCGCCCCGGCGCGAAATGGCCGCGGCGTCCGTCAGCAGCGCCAGATCGCCGCCCGCAGCCGCGGTGTTCACGGTGCAGACGCGTTCGGTCACGAACCTCGACAGGTAGTGGGGTCCGCCCGCCTTCGGACCGGTGCCCGAGAGGCCTTCGCCGCCGAACGGCTGCACGCCGACGACTGCGCCGATCATGTTGCGGTTCACGTACAGGTTGCCCACTGCGGCACGACGGCGGACCTGCTCGGCGCGCGAGTCGAGCCGCGTCTGCACGCCCAGCGTGAGGCCGTAGCCGGTCGCGTTGATGTCGTCGACGACGCGGTCGAGGTCGTCGATCGCGAAGCGCACCACGTGCAGGATCGGGCCGAAGCGCTCGCCCGGCACGTCGCGCATCGAGCGCACTTCGAAGGCCACCGGCGCGACATAGTGGCCGCTGGCGGGCAGCGGCCCCGCTTCCGCGATCAGCTGGGCACGCGCGCGCAGCCCGTCGACGTAGGCCGTGAGCTCGCTGCGCGCCTGCGCGTCGATCACCGGCCCGATGTCGCTCGCCAAATCGGCCGGATCGCCGAGGCGCAGCGCCGCCATCGCGCCGCGCAGCAGCTCGAGCACCGCGGGCGCGATCTCCTGCTGCAGGAACAGCACGCGCAGCGAGCTGCAGCGCTGCCCGGCGGAGCGGAATGCGCTCGCGATGACCGCGTCGACCACCTGCTCTGGCAGCGCCGTCGAATCGACGATCATCGCGTTCACGCCGCCGGTCTCCGCGATCAGCGGCACGATCGGGCCGTCGCGCCGCGCCAGCGCCAGCTGGATCGCGCGCGCGGTCGGGTTCGATCCGGTGAAGGCGACGCCCGCGATGCGCGGATCCTCTACGAGCGACTGGCCGATGGTTTCGCCGCGGCCGGTGACGAGCTGAAACACGCCCGGCGGAAAACCGGCCCGGCCAATCAGTTCCGCCACGCGATACGCCGTGAGCGGCGTCTGCTCGGCCGGTTTCGCCACCACGCTGTTGCCGGCCACCAGGGCCGCCGCAATCTGCCCGGTGTAGATCGCGACCGGAAAATTCCATGGGCTGATGCAAAGGAAGACGCCGCGGCCGTGCAGGCTGAGGAGGTTGCTTTCGCCCACTGGACCGGCGAGCGCCTGGGGCTGCGCCAGGCAGCGCCGCGCCTGCAGCGCATAGTAACGGCAGAAATCGACCGCTTCGCGCACGTCGCCCAGCGCGTCCGCAAGGGTCTTGCCGGCTTCCCAGACGCAAAGCGACATCAGCTGCGGCAGGTCGCCTTCGATCAGATCGGCGAGCCGCTCGAGCAGGGCCGCCCGCTCGGCAACGTCCCGGCTCGCCCAGCCCGTGCGCGCCTGGAATGCGGCGGCAACCGCGGCCTGCGCGACGGCGACGCTGCCGTCGCGCACTTCGCCGATCACGATCTCGGGTCGCGCCGGCGAGACGACGCGCCGCGCCGCACCCGGCGTGTCGATGCCCTCCACCATCGGTCCGGCGCGCCAGTGCCTGCGCGCCCTGCGGACCGCGTGCGCGAGTGACGCCAGCGTCGCGGGGTCACCGATGTCGAAGCCTCTGGCGGTGCGTCGCTGTGGCATATGCAACTCCGTGGGCAATGGCAGCCGGTCCGGCTGCGGGACGCCGTCGAGGAAGGCAAAATTTTCGGCCAACAGCGCCTTGGCGTCCGTGGCCCTCGCCGCCTGCCGGACGAACGAGCTGCTGGCCGCGTTCTCGAGCAGGCGGCGCGCGAGATAAGCGAGCAGCTCGCGCTTGTGTCCCACCGGCGCGTAGGTCCGCACGCCGGGCTGCGGCCACACCTCGGCGAGCGCGCGCCCGAGCGCGCGACCCATGCCGTGCAGCCTCTGAAACTCGAAGTCCGCCGCTGCGGCATGGCCCGCCGCGGTGTCTGCCTCGGCCAGCGCCAGCACGCAGCCCAGTGTGGCGGGATTATGGGTGGCGAACTGCGGCGCCACGACCTCACGGTGCTGCAGCAGCCGTCGCGCACAGGCCAGGTAGGCGAGGTCCGTCATGCGCTTGTCGGTGAATACCGGGTAGCGTTCCAGCGCGAGTTCCTGTGCACGCTTGATTTCCGCATCCCAGTACGCGCCCTTGACGAGGCGCAGCGCGAGAGGCTGGCCGCCGGCCTCCACCCGGCTGCGCGCCAGCTGCAGGATCGCGTCGAGCGCCGACGCCGCCGCGACGCGGTACGACTGCAGCACGATGCCAAGTCCGCGCCACTGCCGCAATTCCGGCCGCAGGGCCAGTTCGGCAAACAGATCGAGCAGCAACGGCGCGCGCTCCGCTTCCTCGGCGTCGAGCGTCAATCCGATCCCGGCCCCGGCCGCCGCGCGGCACAGGACCAGCAGCCGGTCCAGCATCTCGCCGCGCACCCGGGCAAAGCTCGCCGCGTCATAACGCTCGTGGATCGACGACAGCTTCACCGAGACGCCGCAGCGCGCCGCGATGGCCTGCGCCTGGACACCGATCGCCGCAATCGCGGCCTGATAGCGCGCGGTGCAATGCGCCGCCGCGGCAGCGGTCTTCACGCCCTCCCCCAGCAGATCGAAGGAATAGCGCGCGCGGGGATCGCGCCGCGCGGCGCGCTGCGCCCGCGCCAGCGCGCGCTCGATGTCCGGCGCGTAGACGAATCCGTCACCCAGCGCGCCGACGGCCAGTTCCACGACCGGCAGGGCGAACGTCGCCCGGACGCGGCCGCCGAGCATCGGCACATGTTCGGCGAGGAGCGCGCGGCGGCTCTTGCGGTCGGGCGTTCGCAGCAGGGCTTCGGCCAGCCGGAAAAGACCACGGCCGCGCACCGATTCCGGCGGCAACCATTGGAAAGCGCGCTGCACGTCGAAAACCGGCGGGCTGCGCGACTGCGCCGCCAGCAGCGCGGCGGCGAGCTGCTCGGCCCGGGCGCGCCACGGCGCGACGGGGCCGAGCGCGTTCAGCCAGGAGGGCGCGGTTTCCAAAGTTCGTTCATGTGATCTTGGTTGGCCTCACATTTGCGACGGCATTGCGATGAAGCAAGCGAAGGCAACGACCGCGCTGCCGCTCGGGTAACGCGGGCAAAGACCGCCGCGCCGGCGCTGAACGCCGTTCAGGCGTGCCAGTTCGGACTGCGCTTGGCGAGGAACGCGCCGACACCCTCGGCGGTACTGTCCAGCATCATGTTGCACGCCATGCCTTCCGCAGCCACGCCGTAGGCCTGCGCGATCGGCAACTCGATCTGCTCGTAGAAGAGCTTCTTGCCCAGGGCGATCACGTCGCGCGGCTTGGAGACGATGCTGTCGACGAGGCGCGCCAGTTCCGCATCCAGTTCCGCATCCGGCACGACGCGATTGACGAGTCCCCAGGCTTGCGCCTTGCGCGCGTCGATGAACTCGCCCGTGAGCAGCATTTCGAGTGCATTCTTGCGCAGCAGATTGCGCGCCACCGCGACCCCGGGCGTGGTGCAGAACAGGCCGAGCGCGATGCCGGAGGTCGCGAACCTCGCCGATTCGGCCGCGACCGCCAGATCGCACATCGCCACCAACTGGCAGCCGGCCGCGGTCGCCATGCCGTGCACGCGTGCAATCACCGGCTGCGGCATGCGCTGGATCGTCATCATCATCCGGGAACAGCGATCGAACAGCGCCCGCGTGAAAGCGTGGTCGCGGTTGGCCATCATTTCCTTGAGATCGTGGCCCGCGCAGAACGCCTTGCCGCTGCCCGCGATGACGACGGCACGCACGCCTTCGTCCCGCGAGATGTCCTCGAGCGCGGCACGGATCTCGTCGAGCATCGCCCCGGGGAGCGAGTTGTACTGCGCCGGGCGGTTCAGGCTCAGCGTTTCCACCGCGCCCTGCCTGCGCCTCAGGATCAGCGGATCGCCAGCCGGGGTCTTCTCGGGCGCGTTCATCGTGACTCCTCTCAGGTATCGATCGCGGCGGCCGACTTGGCCTTCTCGCGCAGCACGAATTTCTGGATCTTGCCGGTCGAGGTCTTCGGCAGCTCGCCGAACACCACCGCGCGCGGCGTCTTGAATTTCGCCAGGCTGGCGCGGCAGTGCTCGATGATCTCGCTCTGCGAGGCGCTGGCGCCGGCCTTCAGTTCGACGAACGCGCACGGCGTTTCGCCCCACCGGGCGTCCGGCATCGCCACCACCGCCGCGGCCATCACCGCCGGGTGGCGGTAGAGCACGTCCTCCACCTCGATCGAGGAAATGTTCTCGCCGCCGGAAATGATGATGTCCTTGGAACGGTCCTTGATCTTGACGTAGCCGTCGGGCTGCATCACGGCGAGATCGCCCGAATGGAACCAGCCGCCGCGGAAGGCCTCCTGCGTCGCCTGCGGGTTCCTGAGGTAGCCCTTCATGGTGATGTTGCCGCGGAACATGATCTCGCCCATGGTCTCGCCGTCGGCGGGCACCGGGGTCATCGATTCCGGGGCCATCACCGCGAGCCCCTCCTCGACGTGGTAGCGCACGCCCTGGCGGCCGTTCAGCTGCACCTGCTGTGCAAGCGGCAGGCTGGCCCATTCCGGCTGCTTGGCGCATACGGTCGCCGGTCCATAGGTTTCGGTCAGCCCGTAGACATGGGTCAGCGAGAATCCCATGCGTTCCATGCCTTCGATGATCGCCGCGGGCGGCGCGGCGCCCGCGACCAGGCAGTTCACCGTCCAGTCGATGCCCTGCCGCATCGCGACGGGCGCATTGATCAGCGTCTGGTGCACGATCGGCGCGCCGCAGTAATGCGTCACGCGGTGCCGCCTGATCAACTCGAAGATCACGCCCGCGTCCACTTTTCGCAGGCAGACGTTGGTGCCCGCGTTGGCGGCCATGGTCCAGGGAAAGCACCAGCCGTTGCAATGGAACATCGGCAGCGTCCAGAGATACACCGAATGCTGCGGCATGCCCCAGCACAGGATATTGCCCACGCCGTTCAGGTACGCGCCGCGGTGGTGATAGACGACGCCCTTGGGATTGCCGGTGGTGCCCGAGGTGTAGTTCAGCGCGATCGCCTGCCACTCGTCCGCGGGCCAGGGCCAGCTCCACTCCGGATCGCCTTCCGCGAGCAGCGCCTCGTAGTCCTTTTCGCCGAGCCGCTCGCCGGCTCCGGCGTAGACCGCATCGTCGACGTCGATCACCGCCGGCCGGCCCTTGGCCCGTGCCAGGGCCTTGCGGAGGGTGGGCGAGAACTCGCGATCGGTGATCAGCAGCTTCGCCGCGCCGTGATCGAGCATGAACGCGATCGCCTCGCCATCGAGCCGCGTGTTGAGCGTATTGACCACGGCGCCGCACATCGGCACGCCGAAGGCGCACTCGTACATCTCAGGGGTGTTGGCGAGCATCACCGCCACGGTATCGCCCAGCCCGATGCCGCGCCGCGCCAGCGCCGAAGCGAGGCGCCGCGAGCGCGCGTAGGTTTCGCGCCAGGTGAAACGCCTGGCGCCGTGCACCACGGCGAGGCGCTCCGGATAGGTGTAGGCCGCGCGCTCGAGGAAGGATAGCGGTGTCAGCGGCGCGTAGTTGGCGGGATTCTTGTCGAGATCCTGCTCGTAGGGATTTGCAGCAGCGGGCATGGTGCACAAAGTATAGCCCTCCCGCCGGTCCCTGCGAGGGCCTCAGCGGCGCGGCGCCAGGCGCCGCCAGACGCTGCCGCTCCTGGCCGTCTTGTCGAGATCGTCAAGCAGGGTTTCGTGCGCGGCGAGTTCCTCCGGCGAAGCGCGCACCACGCGCAGCTTCGAAAGGTCGATGCTCGCCGCCGCCACCGCGGTCGCCGCCGGGGTCTCGAGTTCCATCACCAGGCTCTCCTGGCCGCGCGTCATGGCGAGGTACACCTCGGCCAGCAGGCGTGCGTCGAGCAGCGCGCCGTGCAGGGTGCGATGACGGTTGTTCACCAGGTAACGCTCGCACAGCGCGTCGAGCGAGTTGCGCCGTCCCGGGTGCAGCTCGCGCGCCAGGGCGAGCGTATCGACGACGCTCGCGGCGTGGTCGAGCGTCCGTCCCAGGCCCGCCAGCGCCAGCTCGCGGTCGAGAAACTCGAGATCGAACTCGGCGTTGTGGATCACGAGCTCGGCGCCGCGCACGTAAGCGACGAATTCGGGCGCGATCTCGGCGAAGCGGGGCTTGTCGCCCAGGAATTCGCGCGTCAGTCCGTGCACCTTCGCCGCCCCTTCCTCCACCTCGCGCTCCGGATTGAGGTAGCGGTGGAAAGTCTGCTCGGTGACGCCGCGGCCGACGATCTCGACGCAACCGATCTCGATCACGCGGTCGCCGAGCCGCGCGTTGAGGCCGGTGGTCTCGGTGTCGAGGACGATCTGGCGTGCCGCCATCAGCCTGCTGCATCCCGCAGCTGGTCGATGGCGCGGTTCGCGAGCGCGTCGGCGCGCTCGTTTTCGGCGTGGCCGGCATGGCCGCGCACCCAGTGCCATTCGATGTCGTGCGTCTGCGCCAGGGCGTCGAGCCGCTGCCAGAGGTCGGCATTCTTCACCGGCTGCTTCGCCGCCGTGCGCCAGCCGCGCCGCTTCCAGTCGCGGATCCACTGCGAAATGCCCTTCTGCACGTACTGCGAATCGGTGTAGACGCGGACCGCGCAGCGCCGCCGCAGCGCTTGCAGCGCGCTGATCACCGCCGTCAGCTCCATGCGGTTGTTGGTGGTCGCCGGTTCGCCGCCGCAAAGCTCGCGCTCGCGTCCTTTCGCGCGCAGCAGCACGCCCCATCCCCCGGGGCCGGGATTGCCGCGGCAGGCGCCGTCGGTGTAGATCTCGACCACGTTCTCACTCATGCTGCTGCCTGGTCGAGCCGTTGCGTTGCGGGATCGCCGCCAGCGCGCGCCGCCGCGCGCGCTCCTTGCGCCAGGCGGGGGTCACCAGACGCATGCCGTGCACACGCTTCACCGCGCGCACCACGTAGACGCCGCCCAGATGCGGCCACCAGCGCCCGCCGGCCTGCTCCAGGAAGGCGGCACGCGCCAGCCAATCCGCGCTCGCGAACGGCGGCGCGTAGCAGCCGAACTTGCCGCCGTTCAGTTCGAACCCCAGCAGCCGCAGCCATTCGCGCAGTTTCAGCAGGCCGACGAAGCGCGCGTCCCAGGGCGCGCCGGCGGCACGCGGCGCGAACTGCTGCCGCAGGCGCCAGAGCGACAGCGTGTTGAAACCGGAAATCACCAATTGCCCTTCGGGACGCAGCACCCGCTCGGCCTCGCGCAGCACCTGGTCCGGGTGATTGTGAAATTCGAGTACGTGCGGCAGGGCGAGCAGGTCGATGCTCAGCGCCGCGAGCGGCAACTGCAGCGCGTCCGCCGTCACCGCCGCGCCGGGTTCGAGCGCCAGAACGAAGCGGAACGGGATCCGGTTCTGGCGCAGGAAGTCGACCCCGGGCAGCCCCGCCTGCGCCGCCCGATAGCCGAAGACATCTTCGGTGGCGAGGTCAAATTGGGTCCGCTCCCAGTCGAGCACGTAGCGACCCTGCGCAGTCTCGAACCATTGCGCGAGCGTGCGGCGGCCGCCGTTATACTTGGGCGCGCTTTCCGAGACGAAGGATCGGCGATCCATGCTGAATGGCGTTTCCGTTGCTGCCCCTGAGGAAGCCTCCGTTGGGAGGCACGCACGCGCGCATCGCATCTATTATCGCCCAGGCACCCTGATCCGGGAATGGAGGCATCGCAATTGAGCGCCAGCGCTCGATGAGCTCACGCGTGCGTCCGGCGCTTTGCGCCGCCTGGGCGGCGGCCCTGCTGTCGGCCTGCGCTTCGCAGCCGGTGTCGCCGCCGGCGGTCACCGACGCCCCGCCGGTGGCGCCGTCGCCGGTGGTGGAACCCGGCGCCGCGGTCGCCGCCGCGCGCATGGCGCCGCGCGCGGTCGAGGCGCCGCGCCTGCTGCCCTTCGAGGGCGAACGGCGCGAAATCCGCGAACCGCTGCGCGGCATCGCGCGCATCGACCGCACCGCGCGGCACGATGACCTGTGGGAGCGCATCCGCCTCGGTTTCGCGATGCAGGACCTCGACTCGCCGCTGGTCGCCGAGAAGGTGGCCTGGTATGCCGCACGCCCCGACTATCTGGCGCGCACCTTCGAACGCAGCCGGCTCTACCTGTACCACATCGTCGAGGAACTCGAGCGCCGCGGCATGCCGACCGAGCTGGCGCTGCTGCCCATGGTCGAGAGCTCGTTCAATCCGATGGCCTACTCGCGCGCGCACGCCTCGGGCCTGTGGCAGTTCATCCCGCCCACCGGCAAGCGCTACAGCCTGCCGCAGAACTGGTGGTACGACGCGCGACGCGACATCGTCGCCTCGACCTCGGCGGCGCTCGACTACCTGAGCGACCTTTATGAAATGCACGGCGACTGGCAGCTGGCGCTCGCCTCGTACAACTGGGGCGAGAATGCCGTCGCGCGCGCCATCGACAGGAACCGCGCCGCCGGGCTGCCCGCGGAGTACGTGCACCTCAACATGCCGCAGGAGACACGCCAGTACGTGCCCAAGCTGCAGGCACTGAAGAACATCATCGCCAACCCGGAGCCGTTCGGCATCCAGCTCGATCCGATTCCCAATCAGCCCTATTTCGCCACCGTCACCAGGACGCGCGACATCGACCTGCGGCTGGCCGCGAGGCTCGCCGAGATGCCGGTCGAGGAGTTCGTCGCGCTCAATCCCGGCTTCAACCGGCCGTTCATCCCGGTGGCGGTCAATCCGCGCATCGTGCTGCCCGCGGACAAGGTGGAGCTGTTCCACGCCAACCTGCTCAAGCATGACGACAGGGCGCTGGTCTCCTGGCAGACGTATGCGCCGAAGAAGGGCGAACGTCTGGAAGCCATTGCGAAGCGGTTCGGCGTGCCGGCGGCGCGCCTGCGCGAGGTCAACGGCATCACGCGCCGCAATCGCGTGACGCCGGCGCTGCTGGTGGTGCCGCTCAACGGCGCCGCCGATGCCGGACGCTTGCCGATCATGTATGCGCCGCCGATACCGGTCGCGACGCGGCGCACGATCTCGCACACGGTGAAGCCCGGCGAGACCCTGGCGACGATTGCGAAGCGCTACCGGGTCGGCGTCGACGACCTCAAGCGCTGGAACGTGATCGGGAGGCTGAAGACCGGCCAGACGCTGAAGATCCAGACTGGCAACGCAACGCCCAAAGGCAGGCCCCGGCAGCGCAACTTGAAAGTCAATCCAAGGCCAAAACAAAAGAAGAAACTCATTTCAAAATCAACGCAAAGCTAAACTAACATCGAAATGACATGATGATTTGCGGCGGCGCAGCATCCGATCCCTCGAGCTTCTCCTACAATAGCTCATGAGCCGTCGCCTGCGGCAAGCTCTGTTGTGCCTCCTGCTGACGGCCCTGGCGGGACCGGCGCAGGCGCTCGACCCGATGCTGATGTTCCTGCTCAGCGCCGCACGCGAAGTGATTTCAGCCGCCGCCCGGGCCGAGAAAACCCCCGCCTTGCCCGCCCCTGTGGCGACGACCCGATATCCGGGTACTGCGGTCGAGCCCGAGGACATGCGCCGCCTGATCGACGAGTGCTTCAGTTACCTTTCGGACGCGCAGCGCAGCGAGATCTTCGAGTCGCTGCACGCGCAACTGATGGATCCGAGAAATGCCGCCGTGCGCGGTTCCGTGATCGAGTATTTCGCGAGCCGCGCGGTCGCGGTGCGCGAGGCCCAGCAGCGGCTGGCGAAACTCTCTGGGCCCGACCGGGACCGACTGCTTGCCGAATTCAAGGTGGCGGTTGCGGCGATGACGCCCGAGGAAGCGGCGGCGCTGGCGACCCTGCTGCGCCAGGGCGTGCTGCCCGTTCCCGGCGACCTGAACGATCAGCTGCTCGCGGCGATCGACGCGCGCTAGCACCGGCGGCGTTCCGGCGCGCCGCGGCCGGCGCTCGTTATAATTCGCACCCCCTTCGATTGGCGCCGCGCAGTGCTGCTGCAGTAGATACGGAGATCGACATGCGCGACCCCGCTTGGCGCAACCGTTTTGCCGGCATCGCCGTCGCACTGGCGCTGGCCGGCGGCTGCGCCGAGGTCACCAACAGCCCGCATCCTCGCGGCGCCGAGAAGACCAACACCTTGTTCACCGCGTTCACGGAACGCTCGCCAAAGTACCTCGACCCGACCAGCAGCTACTCGAACGAAGAAACGCCGTACACCTACCAGGTCTACGAGCCGCTGTACGGCTACCACTACCTGCGACGGCCCTACGAACTCGCCCCGCGCGCAGCCGAGGCAGTGGCCCAGCCGCGCTACTACGACAAGGACGGCCGGGAACTGCCGCAGAACGCCCCCGGAGAAACCATCGCGCAGAGCGTCTACGACATCAGGATCCGGCCGGGTATCCGCTTCGCGCCGCACCCGGCCTTTGCCAGGGGCCCGGACGGCCGCTACGCCTACCACGCGCTGCGGCGCGAGGAGGTTGCGGAGAAGTACCGGATTGCGGATTTTCCGCTCACCGGCACGCGCGAGCTCACCGCCGCGGACTACGTGTACTCGATCCGGCGACTGGCGACGCCGCGCATCAAGTCGCCGTCATTTTCGCTCATGAGCGAGCACATCGTCGGCCTCAAGGCGTACGGCGAACGCGTCGCGGCGGTCGACAGGGCGCTGCGCGCCAGCCTGGCGCCCACCGACCGCGACCTGCCGATGCTCGATTTTCGCGAGCACGCGTTTGCCGGGGCCGAGGCGCTCGACGATCACACGCTGCGCATCCGGATCAAGGGCAAGTATCCCCAGTTCAAGTACTGGCTGGCGATGACCTTCTTCGCGCCGATCCCGTGGGAGGCGGAGAAGTTCTACTCGCAGCCCGGCATGGCGCAGAAGAACCTGACCCTGAATTACTGGCCGGTCGGCACCGGCCCTTTCATGCTGACCGAATTTCTGGAGAACCGCCGCCACGTGCTGCAGCGCAACCCCTACTTCCGCGGCGAGCCCTATCCCTGCGACGGCGAGGCGAAAGACGCCGCCGAGAACCTGCTCGCCGACTGCGGCAAGCTGACTCCGTTCGTCGACCGCGTGGTCTTCAATATCGAAAAGGAAGCGATTCCGCTCAAGACCAAGTTCTTCCAGGGCTACTACGACGCGCCGCAGATCGAGCGGCTCGATCAGGGCACGGATTACATCGTCGAGATGGCCGATTCGAAGGACAAGGACGCGGAATACCGCAACAAGGGCGTGCGCCTGCCGACCACCATCGAGGCCAACAGCTGGTACATCGGCTTCAACATGCTCGACCCCGTCGTCGGCTGGGGCAAGACGCCGGAGGAGCGCGAGCGCCACCGCAAGCTGCGCCAGGCGCTTTCGATCGCAATCGACTGGGAAGAGTACGTCCAGATCTTCGAGAAGGGCCAGGGCATGACGGCGCAGGGGCCGTTGCCGCCGGGCCTGTTCGGCTATCGCGACGACGGCCCTGCGGCCTTCAACCCGGTGGTTTATCGCCGGGCCGGCGACCAGCTGCAGCGCCGGCCGATCGAGGACGCGCGCCGGCTGCTGGCCGAGGCGGGCTACCCGGACGGACGCGACGCCAGGACCGGCCAGCCGCTGGTGCTCAATTTCGACTACCAGCGCGCGCTGACGCCGGCGGTGCGGCCGCAGATGGCCTGGTACCAGAAGCAGTTCGCCAAGATCGGCGTGCAGCTGGAGATCCGCGCCACCGACTACAACCGCTTCCAGGACAAGATGAACAAGGGCAGCCACCAGATCTATTTCTGGGGCTGGCTGGCCGACTACCCGGATGCGGAGAATTTCCTCTTCATGCTGTACGGGCCGAACGCCAAGGCGCTGACCGGCGGCAACGGCGAGAACAACTCCAACTACCAGAACCCGGAATTCGACCGGCGCTTCGAGCAGATGAAGTTCGAGGACGACGGCCCGGCGAAGGCGAAGCTGATCGACGAGATGATCCGCATCCTGCAGGCGGATGCGGTGTGGAGCTGG
>SCUF01000423.1 GCA_004298325.1 Betaproteobacteria bacterium
AGGTGCGGCAGCAGGGTCTTGATCGCGACTTCGCGCTCGATCAGCGGATCGATGGCCCGGTACACCGCGCCCATCGCGCCGCGCCCGAGTTCGCCCACGATCAGATAGCGCCCGAAACGCTTGCCTTCCATGTGCGCTAGCTTCGCGGAATTCCGCGCCGACGGCAAGTCCGGCCGGCGAAGGCGGCCGGCGTCAGATCGGATCCCAGGAAAATACGTCCTGTGAGCGCTCGAGCGGATAGAACTGCGCGCGCATCGCGGGCACGGCGATTTCGCCGATCGCCTCGGGCGTCCAGCCCTCGGCGCGGTGCACGGAGCGCAGGGGCCGGTTCTGCGACATGAGGAAGATCTCGTTGGCGCGCACGGCGAAAATCTGGCCGCTCACCGCCTGCGCGGCGTCGCTCGCCAGGTACACCGCAAGCGGCGCGATCTTCGCGCTCTCCATGCGCTTGAGCTTTTCCAGGCGCGCCTGCTGCTGCGGCGTGTCCGCGGGGATGGTGCCGATCATGCGGCTCCAGGCAAAGGGCGCGATGCAGTTGGCGGTGACGCGGTATTTCGCCATGTCGAGCGCCATCGACTTCGACAGGGCGGCAATGCCCAGCTTGGCGGCGGCGTAATTGGCCTGGCCAAGATTGCCGATCAGGCCGGAGGTCGAGGTCATGCTGATGTAGCGGCCGGCGTTCTGGTGCTTGAAGTACGGCGCTGCGGCGCGCGAAACGTAGAACGTGCCGTTGAGGTGGACGTCGATGACCGCTTTCCAGTCTTCGGGCGACAGGTTGAAGAAGAACCGGTCGCGCAGGATGCCGGCGTTATTGACCACCGCGTCGATGCGGCCGAAGGCGTCGATCGCCGTCTGGACGATGCGGTTGGCCGACTCCCACCCGGCGACGCTGTCGGTGTTCGCCACGGCATGGCCGCCCCGCGCCTGGATCTCGTCCGCGACCTTCTGTGCCGGCCCGGTATCCCGGCCTTCGCCCGACACCGAAGCGCCGATGTCGTTCACGACCACGCGGGCGCCGTGGGCCGCCATGGCGAGCGCGAAATCGCGCCCGATGCCGCCGCCCGCTCCGGTGACGACCACAACCTTGTCTTTCAGCATGGCGCGACTCCTTGAGGCACGGCTGGCGGCACCTTGACGGGGCATCGCCCGCCTGGCAGTCGGTGGATTTTTTGCGCCGCCCCCGCGGCTGTCAATCGAAGTATCGCTATCATGCGCGCATGACGGATCTGCAGGATGCGGCGCCGCCGGGGCTGACGCTCGAGGGCGCGGTCGCCACGATCGAATTCCGCCGGCCGCGCCAGGCAAACCGGGTCGAACCCGAGGATCTGGACGCGCTGCATCGGCACCTCGAAGCGGTCGAGCGCGACGCCGCGCTGCGCGTGCTCGTGTTTCGCGGCCGTGGCCGGCATTTCAGCGCCGGCTACACGATCCAGAAGCTGCCGGCCGGGGAAGGGCGCTCGGACGGCGGCGGCGCCTTCGAGCGCCTCGTCAACCGCGTCGAAGACCTTGCGGTGGTGACGATCGCGGCGGTGAACGGGGGCGTCTACGGCGGCTCGACCGACCTGGCGCTCGCCTGCGATTTCCGTGTCGGCATTGGCGCGAGCGAAATGCTCATGCCGGCGGCGCGCCTCGGGCTGCACTACTACGAGCGCGGGCTCTATCGCTACGTCTCGCGGCTGGGGCTCAACCATGCCAAGGAATTGTTCCTGACGGCGCGCAAGATCGACGCGCGGCGCATGCTCGAGATGGGCTACCTGACCGAGCTGGTGGCGGCCGACCAGCTCGACGCGCGCGTGCGCGAGCTTGCGGACACGGTCGCCGGCCTGGCGCCGCTCGCCGTCGCCGGCATGAAACGCGCTTTAAACGAGATCGCACGCGGCGCGCTCGAGCGCGACGCCCTGCGCGAGCGCGTCGCACAATGCGGCGCCTCGCAGGACCTGCGCGAGGGCGTGCAGGCCTGGCAGGAAAAACGCGCGCCGCGCTTCAGCGGTCGTTGATCCAGGGCAGCAGGTCGCCGGCGCGGCGGGCGGTATAATTTCGCGCTCCGAAATCCCATCCACGGACCCCCGGCCCCCGATGAAAGTCCTTGTGCCCGTCAAGCGCGTGGTCGACTACAACGTCAAGGTGCGCGTCAAGGCCGACGGCACCGGCGTCGAGACCGCCAACGTGAAGATGTCCATGAATCCGTTCGACGAAATTGCGGTCGAGGAGGCGATCCGCCTGCGCGAGGCCGGCGTCGCGAGCGAAGTGGTGGCGGTCTCCTGCGGCGTCCAGGCCTGCCAGGAGACGTTGCGCACCGCGCTGGCCATCGGCGCCGACCGTGCAATCCTGGTGGAGAGCGACGCGGAACTGCAGCCGCTCGCGGTGGCGAAGCTCCTGAGGGCCGTGTGCGCGAAGGAGAGCCCGCAGCTCGTCATCCTCGGCAAGCAGGCGATCGACGACGATGCGAACCAGACCGGCCAGATGCTCGCGGCGCTGCTCGGCTGGCCGCAGGCCACATTCGCTTCCAAAGTCGCGGTCGGCGACGGCCGCGCGCAGGTGACGCGCGAGGTCGACGGCGGCCTCGACACGGTCTCGGTGCGGCTCCCCGCGGTGATCACGACGGACCTGCGCCTGAACGAGCCGCGCTACGTCACGCTGCCGAACATCATGAAGGCGAAGAAGAAGCTGCTCGAGACGCTGAAGCCCGACGCGCTCGGCGTCGACGTCGCGCCGCGCCTGACGACGCTCAAGGTGACCGAGCCGCCCAAGCGCCAGGCCGGGGTCAAGGTGCCGGACGCGAAAACGCTGGTCGACAAGCTGCGCAACGAAGCCAAGGTGATCTGATGACCGTCCTCGTATTCGCGGAGCACGACGACCGGGCGCTGAAGAAGGCCACGCTCAGCACCATCGCTGCCGCGCAGAAGATCGGCGGCGAGATCCACCTGCTGGTGGCAGGCCACCATTGCGCCGAAGCGGCCAAAGCGGCTGCCCAGGTCGGGGGCGTTGCCAAGGTGCTGCACGCCGATGCGCCGCAGCTGGATGACGAGATCGCCGAAAACGTCGCCGCGCTGATCGTTTCGATCGCGAAGGGCTACACGCACCTGCTCGCACCCGCAACCTCGAACGGCAAGAACGTCATGCCGCGTGCGGCCGCACTGCTCGATTCGCAGCAGATTTCCGAGATCGTTGCCGTGGAGGCACCGGACACCTTCGTGCGGCCGATCTATGCCGGCAACGCGCTGGCGACGGTGAGGTCCGCGGACGCGATCAAGGTCATCACGGTGCGCGCCACGGGTTTCGACGCGGTGCCGGCAACCGGCGGCGCCGCGCCCGTGGAATCCGTCGCTGTGCCCGCGGATGCCGGGCTGTCCAGCTTCGTGGGGCGCGAGGTAGCGAAATCGGAGCGTCCCGAGCTGACCTCGGCGCGCGTCGTCATCTCGGGCGGGCGCGGCCTGGGTTCGGGCGAGAATTTCAAGCTCCTCGAGCCGCTCGCCGACAAGCTGAATGCGGCGATGGGTGCATCGCGCGCCGCGGTGGATGCGGGTTTCGTGCCGAACGACTGGCAGGTCGGCCAGACGGGCAAGATCGTCGCCCCCGAACTGTACGTCGCGATCGGGATTTCCGGCGCGATCCAGCATCTCGCCGGCATGAAGGACAGCCGCGTCATCGTGGCCATCAACAAGGACGAGGAGGCGCCGATCTTCCAGGTGGCCGACTACGGCATCGTGGGCGACCTGTTCAAGGTGGTGCCCGAACTGATCGCGGAACTCGACAAGGCGTAGAGGCCGCGCCACCAGGAGCAAACCGATGAGCGTGTATACCGCCCCACTCAGGGATATGCGTTTCGTGCTGAACGAGCTGGCCGGTCTGGCGCAGATCGCGAAGCTGCCGGGGTATGAGGAAGCGACCCCGGACACCGCCGAGGCGATACTTGAGGAAGCTTCTAAGTTTGCTTCCGAAGTACTTGATCCATTGAATTATTCTGGTGACCAGGAGGGCTCAAGCTGGCATCAGGGCGCGGTCGCCACGCCCAAGGGTTTCCGCGAGGCCTACCGCAAGTACGTGGCGGGCGGCTGGGGGGCACTGCCGGTGGCTGCGCAGTGGGGCGGGCAGGGGCTGCCCAGGCTCGTCGCGACCCCGGTCGAGGAGATGTGGTGCAGCGCCAACATGAGCTTTTCACTCTGCCCGATGCTGACGCAGGGCGCATTGCACGCCCTGGAACTGCGCGGCTCGGCCGAACTGCAGCAGACCTTCCTGCCGAAGATGGCGAGCGGCGAGTGGACCGGGACCATGAACCTGACCGAGCCGCAGGCCGGCTCCGACCTCGCGCTGCTGCGCACGCGCGCCGAGCGCAAGGCCGACCACTACCTGATCTCCGGCCAGAAGATCTTCATCACCTTCGGCGAGCACGATTACACCGACAACATCGTGCACCTGGTGCTCGCGCGCACGCCCGACGCGCCCGAGGGCGTGAAGGGCATATCGCTGTTCGTGGTGCCGAAGTTCCTGGTGAACGCCGATGGCTCGCTCGGCGCGCGCAACAGCGCCCACTGCGTTTCGATCGAGCACAAGCTCGGCATTCACGCCAGTCCCACGGCGGTGATGGCCTTCGAGAACGCGGTCGGCTACCTCGTCGGTGAAGAGAACCGCGGCCTGGAGTACATGTTCATCATGATGAACGCGGCGCGCTTCGCCGTCGGGCTCGAGGGCGTGTCGATTGCCGAGCGCGCCTTCCAGCGCGCGCTGGCCTACGCCAGGGATCGCGTCCAGGGGCGCGACCTCGCCGCCGGCGGTGGATCGGTGCCGATCATCCGCCATCCGGACGTGCGCCGCATGCTCATGCTGATGAAGTCGCAGACCGAAGCGATGCGCGCACTCGCCTACGTCGCGGCCGCAGCGCTCGACACGGCGCATGGCCACCCGGACAAGAGCGTGCGCCAGCACACGCAGGCGTTCGTCGATCTGCTCATCCCGGTGGTGAAGGGCTGGTGCACGGAAACCGGCATCGAGGTGGCCTCGCTGGGCGTGCAGGTGCACGGCGGCATGGGCTTCATCGAGGAGACCGGGGCCGCGCAGCATTACCGCGACGCGCGCATCACCACGATCTACGAAGGCACCACCGGCATCCAGGCCAACGACCTCGTCGGGCGCAAGATCGCGCGCGAGGCAGGCGCCACGGCGACGGCGCTGTTGGGCGAGTTGCGCAAGCTGGACGGCGAGCTGGCGAAGTCGCCCAATGCCGACATCCAGGCGCTGCGCGCCGCGCTCGCCTCGGGCGTGAAGGCCGTGTCCGACTGCGTGGAATTCATTCTCGCGCACGCGGGCAAGGACCCGCGGGTGGCGTTCGCCGGCGCGGTGCCGTTCCTCAAGCTGATGGGCATCGTGTGCGGCGGTTGGCAGATGGCGCGCGCCGCGCTCATCTCGGAGCGCAAGCTCGCCGCGAACGAAGGCGATGCGGCGTTCTACTCGGCCAAGATCGTGACGGCGCGCTTTTTCGGCGACCACGTCCTGTCGCAGGCCGCAGGCCTGCGCGACACCGTGGTGAACGGCTCGGGCGCGGTGATGGCGCTCAGCGAGGATCAATTCCTCGCCGCGTAGTCGCGGCACTGCTCAGGAGGCTGCGGCTGCAGGCAGGTCCAGCGTCACGCGCGTCAGGTGCGGCTCCTCGGGATGGCGCCCGAGCGTGAAGCCGACCGCCTTCGCCAGCCCGAGCATGCCGCGATTGGTCGCCAGCGTGTCGCCGTAGAGGCGGGCGACGCCGCGCGCGGCCGCGGCCGCAATCAGTTTCTGCAGCATGCGCCGTCCGATGCCGCGCCCCTGCCAGGCATCGGCAATCACGAGCGCGAATTCGCAGCTCCGCCCATCCCCCTCGAGCGCGTAGCGCGCCACGCCGATCAGCGTTTCCTGCCCCTCGAGCATCACGGTCGCGGCAAGCGCCATGTCGCGTGCATAGTCGACCTGCGTCAGGCGCTCGATGTACTCGCGCGTCACCTTGATCGCGCCCCCCAGGAGCCGGTTGGCGCGCGTTGCCGCCGACAGACCCTGCACGAATGCGGTTTCGATGTCGACGTCTTCCGGGCGCAGCGGCCGCAGCGTCACTGCAGCGCCGATCACGGGCTGAAACGACTCGGTCAGCTCAACCGGAATGGAGGCCTGCGCCATGGGAGGGCTGCGCTATTATCGTGCCGGGAGCTTGCAGGAGCCAGCGATGAGCGCAGCGCATCAAGCGGTGATCTCGCACTACGGGGTCGGCGATCTGGGGACCCGGATCCTCGAGGCGCTGCGCGCGGCGGGCAAGGACATCGAGCATCTGGCGCCGGGCGATCTCGCGCCGCTCGACGCGTTCCACATTCGGGGGCGGGATGCTTCGCGCGAGCTGGCTGTGCTCGCGCAGCTGGACGCCACGCACCGCGTGCTCGACATCGGCAGCGGGATCGGCGGTTCGGCGCGCTACCTCGCTGCCGAATATGGTTGCCACGTGACGGGGATCGACCTCACGGAGGAATATTGCCGCGTCGCGACCTTGCTCTCGGAGCGCTGCGGCTTGGCCGCGCGGACCGCGTTTCGGGCAGCGAGCGCGCTCGAGCTGCCGTATCCCGACGCGAGCTTCGACCTCGCCTGGACCGAGCACGTGCAAATGAACGTCGCCGACAAGGCGCGCTTCTACGGCGAAATCCGCCGCGTGCTGGTCCCGGGCGGCAAGCTGCTGTTCCACGACGTGTTCCGGGGCCCCGCGGGCGAGCCGTATTTTCCGGTGCCGTGGGCCGGCGATGCCTCGATCAGCCATCTCGAGGCGCCGGAAGAGGTCGCGCGGCTGCTGCAATCGCTCGGCCTGCGCCGGCGGCACTGGGAAGACGTGACCGCAAAATCGCTCGCCTGGTTCCGCGCTTTGCTGGAGCGGTTCGCGACTCGCGGCCGGCCGCCGCTCGGTCTGCACCTGCTCATGGGCGCAGACGCCAGCCAAAAGTTCGAGAACCTGGTGCGCAACCTCGACGAGGCGCGCATCGTGGTGGTGCAGGCCGTGTACGAAACCTAGCGCCGCTCAGGCGAGCTGGCGCGCGCAGACGAGAATGCCGTCCTCGTCGGCGTACAGCCACTCGCCGGGCGAGAACTTGACGCCGCCGAAGGCCACCGGCAGGCCGCGCTCGCCGAAACCCTTCTTCTTGGGCCGCGCCGGGTTGGCCGCGAGCGCCATCAGTCCGATGTCGATGCGGCTGCAGTCGGCGACGTCGCGCACGCAGCCGTTCACCACGTAGCCGCCGTAGCCCATGTCCTTCGCGCGTTGCACGAGGATGTCGCCCACCACCGCGGCACGCAGGCTGCCGGCGCCATCGATCACGATGACGCGCCCGGCGCCGGGCTCCTTCAGCTGCTCGTGCAC
>SCUF01000424.1 GCA_004298325.1 Betaproteobacteria bacterium
TGCGCGCCGAGGACGATGGTCTGCTCGATGTCGGCCGTGCGTGACGGCCCCGAAATGAAATTCACCGCGCGCGGCAGCTGACCCAGCTCGGCGCGCGCCAGATCCCAGCCGTCTTCCATCGTGGCAACGATGCGCGCCACGGGAACCACGGCGATATGCGTCTCAGGCAGCAGGCTTACGCTCGCCGGCGTGTCCGCTCCCGAGCACAGCATCAGCGTGCCGGTCTCCGCGAGCGCGCAGAACACGCCCGTCACGCCGACCGTATCGGCATCGCGCGCCGCGCGCGGTTCGAGCTGCACCCCAGCGCCGGCCCAGTTGAGCCCGGCGAGACGCGGCCAGACGCAGCCGGACCTGGATAATTGATGAGCGTCGAGATAGCGCACGACCGCCGCCGGAACCTCAGCCAATGCAGCGACGCGCTCCACGGTCGCCGCGCTCGCCTCGGCGCGCTCGCGAAAGCGTGCCGCCACGTCGCCCGGCATTTCCCGAATCGGCCCGCGCGGGTGCGCGCGCAGGTAGGCGCTGACGTTTTCGTTCTCGGCGGCGGAGGGCACGGCGCCACCCTTGTCCAGCCGCTTGCGGATCCTCACCAGGATGCGTTCGCGCGCCGCCACGGAGATCAGGCTTTCAGCGCCACCAGCACCTCGTCCAGCATCTTCTTCGCGTCGCCGAACAGCATGCGGTTGTTGTCCTTGTAGAAGAGCGGATTATCCACCCCGGCGTAGCCCGAGGCCATGCTGCGCTTCATCACGATCGAGGTCCTGGCCTTCCACACCTCCAGCACCGGCATGCCGGCGATCGGGCTGGTCGGGTCGTCCTGCGCCGCCGGATTCACGATGTCGTTGGCGCCGATCACCATGGCGACGTCGGTGCCCGGGAAATCCTCGTTCAGTTCGTCCATTTCGAACACGATGTCGTAGGGCACCTTGGCCTCGGCGAGCAGCACGTTCATGTGGCCCGGCATGCGCCCGGCCACCGGGTGGATGCCGAAGCGCACATTGACGCCCTTTTCGCGCAGGTGCCGGGTGATCTCGTACACCGTGTGCTGCGCCTGGGCCACTGCCATGCCGTAGCCCGGCACGATGATCACGTTCTTGGCATCGCGCAGCAGTTCCGCCGTCTCGGGAGCGAGGATCGGTACCACCTCGCCCGCCGGTTGCGCCCCGCCGCTTGCCGCGGCGGGGGTGCCACCCTCGGTGCCGAATCCGCCCGCAATCACGGCGATGAAGTGGCGATTCATCGCCCGGCACATGATGTACGAGAGGATGGCGCCGCTCGAACCCACCAGCGCGCCGGTGACGATCAGCAGGTCGTTATTGAGCATGAAGCCCGTGGCCGCGGCGGCCCACCCGGAATAGCTGTTCAGCATCGACACCACCACCGGCATGTCGGCGCCGCCGATCGCCATCACCATGTGGACGCCGAAGAGCAGGGCGATCACGGTCATCACGGCGAGCGGAATCATGCCATCGGCCACGGTATGGGTGTTGATGAAGCGCCAGGCGAACCAGACCACCACCAGCAGGCCGACCAGATTGAGCCAGTGGCGCCCCGGCAGCAGCACCGGTTTGCCGCTGATCTTGGCGGAGAGCTTGCCGAAGGCGATCACCGAGCCCGAGAAGGTCACGGCGCCGATCAGGATGCCGATATAGATCTCCATTTCGTGGATCGTCTTCTCGGCGCCCTGGAACACGCCCGCGGCCGCCGGATCGATGTAGTTGGCGTAGCCGACCAGCATCGCCGCAAGACCGACCAGGCTGTGCATCAGCGCGACCAGCTCGGGCATCTGCGTCATTTTCACGACGCGGGCGGCATACAGCCCGATGCTCGCGCCGACCACCATGGCGCCGACGATCCACGCGTAGCCGGTCGAGGTGACGTGCGGCCCGAAGACCGTCGCCAGCACGGCGATGGCCATGCCGATCATGCCGTACAGGTTGCCGCGGCGCGAAGTCTCCGGGTTGGAGAGGCCGCCGAGGCTGAGGATGAAAAGTATCGTCGCTCCGATATAGGAGACAGTTGCCAGGGTTGCGGACACGGTTCG
>SCUF01000425.1 GCA_004298325.1 Betaproteobacteria bacterium
GCGTTCGGCTCGCTGATGGGCGGCGTGCTGCATGACCTCACCGGCGGCTACCGCACGGGTTTCGTGTTCTCGCTGTGCGCCGTGGGCCTCGCCGTGGCACCGTTCTGGACCGTGCGCGCGCTGCGCGATTTCCGCTAGAGGCGCAGCCCGGCCGCCTCGCGCGCGAGACGCTCCCTGTAGGCCGGCGCAGCGATCGCGATCATGCGCCGGACGCGCTCCTGGAGCGTCAGGCCGCGCAGGTCGGCTGCGCCGTGCTCGGTGACGATCACTCCGGCCTCGCTGCGCGGCGTCGCGACCGGACCGGAAAGGCGCGCCACGATGCGCGAGCCCTTGCTGCCCGCGCGCGCGGGGAGGGCGATGATCGATACGCCGCCGGGAGAGTGGTTCGCGGCACGGATGAAGTCGAGCGCGCCGCCCACTGCACCCACATAGCTGCCGCCGGCCACTTCGGCGTTGACCTGCCCGGTGAGGTCGACCTCGACGGCCGAATTGATCGCCACGAATCGCTCGATGCCGGCCAGCACACGCGGATCATGGGTGTAGTCGGACGAGCGCAGCTGCAGCCCCGGATTGCAGTGCGCGAAATCGAACAGCTTGCGCGTCCCGAGCAGCACGCCGCCGGTCGTCCCGGTGATGACGCCACGCTGCATCAGATCGACGATGCCGTCGCCGAGCGCACCGGAGTGAACGCGCAGGCCCTGGCGATCGCCGAGGCAGGACAGAACGGCATCGGGCAGCGCGCCGAGACCGAATTCGAGCGTCGCCCCGTCGGGAATGAATTGCGCGCAATGCCGCGCGATCGCCAGCTCGGTCGCGCCCGGTGCGCCGTAAGGCACGGCTGCCGGTTCCCGCGAAGTGCGCAGTGCAAAAGCGAAATCCTCGTCGCGCAGCAGACGCTCGCTGTGCGTCCACGGAATACGGTCGTTGACTTCGGCAATCACGCTGCGGCAACCCGCCAGCGCGGGCACCAGATATTCCGCGGCCAGGCCCAGGCTGTATTCGCCGCGGGCGTTCGGCGGGCTCACCTGCACCAGCACCACGTCGGCGCGAATGGCGCGCGCGCGCAGCAGCGCGCCGAATCGCGAATAGGGATGCGGGTGGATGTCGAGCACGCCGGCATCGGCCAGCGCGCGGTTATGGCCGGCGCCGCAATACGCCGTCAGGCGCAGATGATCGGCGTGCTCGGGCCTCACGATCCCGGCGTAATTGATGCCGAGGAACACGCTGGCGCCGGAAAACGCGCTGCGCTGCGCGACCAGCGCTTCGACCAGCGACTGCGGTTCGGCGCAGGCCTGGCCCCAGAGAACGCCGTCGCCCGGACGGATCCATCGGCTCAGGTCCGGCTGCATGCGGCGATGCTACCAGAGCACTCCGTTTGATCCAGGTTAAGGAACGGCTTGCCGCTGCAACCAAACTGCCCCTACGGAGGTTCACCGATGGCCAGCGCCCTGTTTTCACCGATTTCACTGCGGGGTCTCACCCTGCCCAACCGCGTCGTGGTCTCGCCGATGTGCCAGTACAACTCCGACAGCGGTTCGGCGAACGATTGGCACCTCATGCACCTCGGCCAGTTTTCGCTCGGCGCCGGGGGACTGGTGATGACCGAGTCGACCCACGTCACGCCCCAGGGCCGCATCTCGCTCAAATGCGCCATGCTGCATAGCGACGAGAACGAGGCGGCGCTCAAGCGCGTGATCGATTTCTGCCGCCAGTATGGCGTCGCCAAGCAGGGCCTGCAGCTCGGGCATGCGGGACGCAAAGGCTCGACGCACCCGCCCGCCCTGGGCGGCAAGCCGCTCAAGCCGGAAGAAGGCGCCTGGGAAACCATTGCCCCCTCGGCGCTGGCCTTCGCGCCGGACTGGCATACGCCGCGGGCCATGACCCGGGCCGACATCGAGGCGGTCAAGGCGGCGTTTGTCGCCGCGGTGCGGCGCGCCGAACGCGTCGGCTACGATCTCGTCGAAATGCACGCCGGGCACGGCTATCTCGCCCACGAATTCCTCTCGCCGCTGTCCAACCGGCGCACCGATGAATACGGCGGCGGCCTGGAAAACCGCATGCGCATGCCGCTTGAGACCTTCGCTGCAATGCGCGCGGCCTGGCCCGACGCGAAGCCGATGGGCGTGCGGGTCTCGGCCACCGACTGGATGGCGGACGGCTGGACGCCCGAGGAAACAGTGGTGTTCGCGCGCGAACTGAAGAAGCTCGGCTGCGATTACGTCGACGTTTCCTCCGGCGCGCTCGATCCGCGCCAGCAGATTCCGCTCGCGCCCGGCTACCAGGTGCGGTTTGCCGAAAAAGTGCGCCGCGAAGCCGGCATCGCCACCATGGCGGTGGGACTGATCGCCGGTGCGCGGCAGGCCGAGGACATCATCGCCAACGGGCAGGCGGACTTCGTTTGCCTGGCGCGCGGCGCGATGTGGGATCCGCGCTGGGCCTGGCATGCGGCGGAGGAACTGGGTGCCGAAACGCCCTATGCGCCCAAGACCTTGGGTTGCCATCCTTCGTTGCGGCCGCAGCTGTTTCCCAATCGCAGGAAGGCGTAGGTCGGGCGCGCTCACGGTTGCCGGTGTTCACCGGTCTCGGCTTTTCCGGGAGATTCACCCGGAAAAGCCGAGATCTGGGAAAGTCAAAATCGTGTCTTCGCCTGCGATGGGATTCCCGTGCACGTCGTGCAAGTCTTCTAGCGCCGCGCCTTCCGCTTCGCCGGCCGGGCTCCCTGCTCGTCGAATTCGTAGTGCAGCACCAGCTGGTCGCGCACCGGGCCCGACAGCCGCAGCTTGATGGCCCATTCGCCCGTCATTTCAAGGTCCAGCCGCGCCTCGTATTCGCCCGACTGGCGGCCCGGTGTGGCCTTCACGGGCGCCATGTTGTGCGCCATGGGCATGGAAGGCATGTCGGCGCCGACGACGACCTGCGCGCCGCCGAGGGGCTGACCGGCGCGCGTCAGCCGGATCAGGCAATCGTAGACGAAGTCGGTGCCGGTGAAGCGGCAGGCGAGCTCGGCACGCGCGCCCTGCGCCAGCACCGGTGCGGCGGACAGCAGCGCGAGCACCAGGACCACGACTCTCATCTTCGTTGCAACGCACGTGAGGTGATGCAGTGCACCAGCGCTTCGTCGAGCAGCCCGCGCGGCCGCAGCACCAGCAGCACCGCCACCAGTCCGCCGAAGACGATCATGCGCGCGCCGCCGAAGATGCGGCTGCCTTCCAGTACGCCGATATCGAGGGCCACGCCCAAAAGGGGTCCCAGCGCCGTGCCGAGGCCGCCGATCAGCGCGTAAGCGAGGCTGTGCACGCCGAGCATGATGTCGAAATTGCGCGGTTCGATGAAGGTGTTGTGGTGCGCGAACAGCACCCCGCCCAGCGCGGCGAGCGCGCCGGCGCTCGCCGCGACCCCGAGCTTGAAGCGATTCACGTTGACGCCGAGCGCGGCGGCGAGCTCGGGATCTTCCCCCACCGAGCGCAGCGTGACGCCCAGACGCGAGCGCTCCACGAGCAGCAACGCGGCGAGCACCAACGCGAGCAGCGCATAGGTGAGCAGCAGGAACTCCTGCGCCTCGATGCCCTGTTCGAAGATCCAGCGGATGCCGCGAAAACCCTGCGTGCCGTCGGGCCCTGCCAGCTCGCCCTCGATCTCGCGCTGAAAATGCAGCAGTTCGAACAGCAGGCGCGCAATCTCGGCGGCCGCCAGGGTCGCCATGGCGAAGTAGAGCCCCTTCAGCCGCAGCGTGGGCAGCCCCACGAGGAACGCAGCGAGCGCGCCCAGGCCCATGGCGGCCAGCGCTGCGAGCGGCAGCGGCACGCCATAGAGCGTCGTCAGGATGCCGCCCGCATACGCGCCGACGCCGAAGAACGCCTGCTGACCGAACGACATCTCGCCCGCGAGCAGCAGCAGGTAAGCCGACAGGGCGAGGAACGAAAACAGCCCGACGTTGGTCAGGAGGCCGAGCGTGAAATCGTCCATCGCGTCATCCAGGACGGATTCGCCGCGAGCAGGGCGAAGAGCAGCAGGTAGGCCACGAGATCGCGCCATTGCGGCCCGAGAAACCACTGGCTGTGCGCCTCGATCTGGCCAAGCACCAGTGCGCCGACGATTGCGCCCCGCAGCGAACCGAGGCCGCCGAGCATCATCGCCAGCAAGCCCTTGAGAGTCGCCCACATGCCGAGCATCGGCGTCACCTGGCCGTGCGTCGCGACAATGAGGAAACCGGCGATGCCGCCGATCGCCGAGGCCAGCGCGAAGATCAGCACGAAGATCCGCCCGGGATCGATGCCGGCGAGGCTGGCGGCGTGCGGGTTTTCGATCGTGGCGCGTACCGCAAGGCCGAAGCGCGTGCGATGCAGCAGGCCCTGCAGCAGGGCGCAGAGGATCGCCGCGACGCCGAGCACCGCGAGCGCGTCGGGCCGCAGGCTGAGGCCGAGGAACTCCACCGGCGCGCCCTCGTGCAGCAGCGGAAAGGCGTAGACATGGCGCGGCAGAACGAGCGTCGCCAGTTCCTCGAACTGCATCCAGAGCGCAAAGCTCGCAACCATGGCGGCGATGGCCGAGCCGGAGCGGTGCGGCGCAAAACACAGGCGCTCGACATAGGCGCCCGCGAGTACCGTGCCGGCCACCGCGGCCAGCGCGAGCACGATCAGCCCGGACTGGAAATTGAGGTGCAGCCAGGTCGCCGCGTAGCAGCCGATCATGACGGCGGGGCCGTAGGACAGGTTGACCCGGCGCAGGACCCCGAAGATCAGCGTGAAGCCCACGGCCAGCAGGGCATAGGAAGCGCCGGCCGCGGCGCCGTCGATCGTGTTCTGCAGCAGGTCGAGCAGCACTTAGCGCGCGGCGGAGCCGAGATAGGCCCTGCGGATGACCTCGTCCTCGGCGAGTGCACCGGGACTGCCGGAGAAGCTGACCTTGCCCTGTTCGATGAGATAGAAATGCTGCGCGACCTGGAGCGCGAGGTGAGCGTTCTGCTCCACCAGCAGGATGGTGGTGCCGTCGCGGTGCAGCTCGGCGATGATGCGGAAGATTTCCTCCACCACCAGCGGCGCCAGGCCGAGCGACGGCTCGTCCATCAGCAGCAGCCGGGGCCGGCTCATGAGCGCGCGCGCCACCGCCAGCATCTGCTGTTCGCCGCCCGAGAGCGTACCCGCATTCTGCGCCGCGCGTTCCCTGAGGCGCGGGAAACGCAGCATCAGGCGTTCGATGTCGCTCTCGATCTCCGCGCCGCCGCGGCGCTGGTAGGCGCCCGCACGCAGGTTCTCCAGCACGCTCATGTTCGCAAACACGAGCCGGTTCTCGGGCACCAGCGCGATGCCCGCGGCGACGATGACGTGCGGCGCTCGCCCGGTGATGTCGCGTGCGCCCAGGCGGATCGAGCCGCGGCGCGGGCGCAGGATGCCGGCAATGCTGAACATGAGCGTCGTCTTGCCGGCGCCGTTCGGTCCGAGCAGGCAGGTGATGGAGCCTTCCTGCACCGCGAGCGAAACCCCTCTGAGCGCCTCGATCTTGCCGTAGGCGGTGACCAGATCGCGCACTTCCAGCAGTGGCGCCATCAGGCTTCCCCGCCGAGGTAGGCGCGCCGCACCGCGGCATCGGCCTGGATCTCGGCCGGCGCGCCTTCCGCGATCTTCTGGCCGAAATTGAGCACTGCGATGCGGTCGGCCACACCCATCACCAGTTCCATCACGTGCTCGATGAGCAGGATGGTGACGCCGCGCTGGCGCAGACTGAGAATGCGCTCGCGCAGCTGGCCGATCTCCTCGCTGTTCATGCCGGCCGCGGGCTCATCGAGCAGCAGGAGCTTGGGTTTGGACGCCAGCGCGCGCGCCAGCTCCAGGCGCCGCTGCTCGCCGAAGGCAAGATTCGCCGCCAGCTCGTCCTGCTTGTGCGCGAGTGCGGAGAACTCGAGCAACTGGAAAATCTCCTCCCGCGCCCGCGCTCGCCCGCCCAGCCAGCGTGCGAAGAAGCCCCGCCGGGCACGATCCTCCAGCGCGTTCTGCGCCACCCACAGGTTCTGCCACACCGTGAGCTGGCCGAAGAGGCGGATGTTCTGGAAGGTGCGCGCGATCCCGGCCTGCAGCCGCCGGTGGGTCGGAAGACCGCCGATGTCCTCGCCGCGGAAATAGATTGCGCCCGCACTGAGGGGAAACACGCCGGCGATGAGATTGACCGTGGTGCTCTTGCCGGAGCCGTTGGGCCCGATCAGAGCGACGATTTCGCCGTCGCCCACGGTCAGCTCCAGCCCGTCGACGGCGCGCACGCCGCCGAAGTACCGCGCCACGCCCTTGAGGTCAAGCACGCGGGCCGCCGCCGAACACGCGCTTGAGCGAGGCCAGCGTACGCGCGTCGAGGAAACCGCGCGGCCGCAGGTTCATCGCCAGCACGATCAGCGCCCCGAACAGGAGATTGCGCCAGTCGCCCAGGTCGCGCAGTCCCTCGATCAGGAAGGCCTGCACGAAAATCACCGCGACCACGGTGCCGAAGACGCTCTGCAGCCCGCCGACGATCGGATAGGCGAGCGCGAACGTCGCCACCAGGATGTTGAAGCTCGAATGCTCGATGTGCGTCGTGTAGTGCGCGTACAGCCCGCCGCCGATGCCGGCAATGCCGCCACCGAGCGTCATCGCGCTGACCTTGATCGCGGTGAGGTTGAGTCCGACGGCCTGCGCGGCGAGCTCGTCCTCGCCCACTGCGCGCAGGGCGGCGCCGTAGCGCGAGCGGTCGATCCACCACAGCAGCGCCATGACCAGCAGCACGAAGCACCAGATGAACAGCATCACCTCCAGCGTGCTCCAGCCGTGCTCCGGGAAAAAGCGGATCTGGCGGAACCCTTCGCCACCGAGCGGGCCGACCTTCACCTCGCCTTTCGCGATCTGGTAATCGAAATTGAAGAAGAACAGCCGCACGCCCTCGCCGAAAGCAAGCGTCGCGACCACCAGCATCAGGCCCTTGATGCGCAGCGCCGGAAACCCCACTGCGCAGGCGGTTGCGGCGCTGACGAGGGCGCTCACGCCGAGCGCCGGAACCAGGTGCCAGCCGGCCAGCACGGTAAGCATGCCCGCCGTGTAGGCACCGACGGCGAAGAAGCCGGCCTGGGCGAGGCTCACCTGGCCGGTCAGCAGCACGATGTAGGCCGAGAGGCCGAGCAGCGTGTGCACGCCCACCAGCTGCGCCAGTCCGAAGTAGAAGTCCATCCGGGTGCAGGCCGCCCCGTGCCGCGTCAGTCGCGGCCGCCCTTCGTCGCGAACAGGCCGTCCGGGCGAAACACCAGGAATGCGAACAGCAGCAGCATGACGTACAGATCGCGCTCGGTGACACCGCGGAAGTGCTGCAGCACGTTCTCGAACCCGCCGACCAGCAGGCCGGCGACGATCGCGCCCGGGATGCTGCCCAGGCCGCCGATCACGGTGACGATCAGGCCCTTGACCGTGAGCGGCGTGGTGAGCAGCGGCGACAGCGCGCCCACGGAGGCGCCGATCAGCGCGCCGGCAATGCCGCCGAGCAGCCCGGTAATGACGAACGTCATCGCGTTCACCTGTCCGACCCGGATGCCGCACAGTTGGGCGGCCACCGATTGCTGCGATACCGCGCGCGTCGCCAATCCGAGCCGCGTGCGATAGAGCAGAACCATGAGCGCGATCATGCACAGCACCGCGACGCCGAACACGAGCAGCAGGTCGCCGCGCAGCGTGAAGGCGCCGGCGCGCAGCATGACGTCGTCGAAAATCGCGGGATACGCCTGCGGCATGCCGTTGGTGGCATGAACGATGACCTCGTCGATCAGCAGCAGCATGCCGACCGTGGCCATCAGGGTCGCGAGGGGCGATCTGAGCGGAATGAAATGAAAGCACGTCAGGTACACGGCATAGCCCAGCGCGCCACCTGCCGCGAAGGCGCACAGAAATACCAGCCATGCCGGCGCCCCGGCCATGACCTCGAGCACCAGCAGCCCTGCGTAGGCGCTGCCGACCGAGGCCGCGGCGTACGACAGGTTCAGCTTGTGCATCACGCCGAACACCAGCGTGAAGCCGATGCCGATCAGCGCATAGGTGGCGCCGAACAGCACGCCGTCGGACACCGCCTGGAGGATATCCAGCATAAAAAAGCGGGCGCCTGGAGGACGCCCGCTTTTCGTGGCGTGCGCCTATAGCGGATTGTGCAGCACGACCCAGTCGTTGCCTTTCGCCTGCACGAAAAGGTACGGCTTGTCGGCTTCGCCCTCGGCGTCCCGCTTGGACACGCCAAGCAATCCCTGCGTCGTGTTCAGCTTCGCCAGCCCGTCGCGGATCTTGCGCCGGTCAGCCTGCACGCTCGCCCTGGTGCCGGCGATTTTCTCGGATTCCATGACCTGCTTGAGGATGAACATGTTCTCCCACGCGGCCATGGAGTGCAGGTCGGCCGCACCCTTCTTCTTGGCAGTCTGCTCGGCGGCAAACTTGGCTTCCTTATTCACCGGCGCGAACGACGAAGGGATGATCATGCCCTGTGCCTGTTTGGCGCAACCCTGCAGGGTCTCAAGCGACGAGGAACTGGTCAGTCCCACCAGCAGCTTGGGCTTCACTCCCTGGCGCTGCATCTCCTTCAGCACGCCGCAGGTGGTGAAAGGGTGTGCACTGATCGCGACAATGTCTGCGTTCGCCTTTTTCATTTCGCGCACCTGGGTGGCGAAGTTCGTGTCGGCCAGGAGCCACTTCGACTCGCCTGCCACGGCGAAGCCGCTCGCCTTGGCACGGTCCTTCATGACAAGGTGCCAGGTGGCCCGCGAGTGCGCGAAGTCCTCCTCGACGCCGCCGTACACGGTCTTCAGGTCCGGATATTTCTGGTGCAGCCAGTAGAAGACCGAGTTGTACATCGTCATCTCGTTGGGAACGTTGCGGAACGCCCATTCCGAGATCTTCGCCAGGCCGACCTTGATGGCGACGTCGGTGAATACCGGAAACTGCAGGCCCGAGTCGCCCTTGTTGTCGACCTTCTTTTGCAGGATGCCGAACAAGGGTTCCGCGACGTTGGAACAGGTCGGACCGATTGCGACCAGGGCGTCGGTGCCGGCGATGCGGCGAATCACCGAAATGCCTTCCTCGGCGTTGCAGCGATCGTCCAGGAACTCGACCGCGATCTTCGCCTTGGAGCCGTCGGCGAGCTTGACACCCCCCTGCTTGTTGATCACTTCGGCGGCGGCCAGCATCGCCGCCTCGCTGTTGACGCCGAACGAGCGCACCACGCCCGACTTTGCGCCAAAGCCGGCGATCTTGATGGTCTTTTCCTGCGCCAGTGCCCCGCCCGCGGCGAAGGCGAGGGCCACTGCCAATGCGAGTTTCTTCACGGTATCTCCTCCTTGGGGTAGATTGAGGTCAGTGTAATTGGGAGGAGGAGCGATGGCAAAGCGCAGATCCAGGAATGCTGCAGCGCAAAAGAAGAACCTGTGGACAGAACTCAAACCCGGGCCGCAGAACTACACGCCGCTGAGCCCGATCACGTTCCTGCCGCGCGCGGCCGAGATCTATCCGGACCGCGTTGCCGTGATTCACGGCGACCGGCGCTATACCAATGCCCAGTTCTACGAGCGCTCGCGGCGCCTGGCCTCGGCACTGGCGAAGCGGGGCGTGAAGCGGGGCGACGTGGTCTCCGCCATGCTGCCGAACACGCCGCCGATGCTGGAGGCGCACTATGGCGTTCCTGCACTCGGCGCTGTCCTGAACACGATCAACACGCGCCTGGATGCCGACACCGTGGCCTACATCCTCGAGCATGGCCAGGCCAAGGTGCTGCTCGCCGACCGTGTCTTCTCCGCCGTGATCGGACCGGCGCTCGCGAAGCTGAAGAAGAAGCCTTTGGTCGTCGACATCGACGATCCGCTCTACACCGGGCCTGGGCAGCGCCACGGCGCGATCGAGTACGAGGCCTTTCTGCGCGCAGGCGACGCGCGCTTCGAATTCATGCTGCCGCGCGCCGAAACGGATCCCATCGCGCTCAATTACACTAGCGGCACGACCGGGCGACCGAAAGGCGTGGTCTATCACCATCGCGGCACCTACCTCGAGGCGGTGGGCAACGTGCTCGCCTGGGGCATGCCGGCGCACCCGGTTTACCTGTGGACGGTGCCGCTGTTCCACTGCAACGGCTGGGGTTTCGGCTGGAGCGTCACCGCCATGGGCGGGACGCACGTCTGCCTGCGCGCGGTGGATCCGGCGGTGATCTATCCGATGCTCGTGGAGCATGGCGTCACGCACATGGGGGGCGCGCCCACCGTGCTCACCATCCTGTCGCAGGCGCCCGAGGAGCAGAAGCGGCGCTTTGCGCAGAAGGTGAACGTCATGACGGGCGGCTCGCCGCCGCCCGCCAAGGTGATCAGGGCGATGGAGGAACTCGGCTTCCAGGTGCTGCACATCTACGGCATGACCGAGCTGCTGGGGCCGTCCACGTTCTGCGCGCCGCAGGATGCGTGGAATGCGCTGCCGCTGGAGGCGCGTGCCCAGGAGATGGCGCGCCAGGGCGTGCGCTACCAGGTGGTGGAGGCGCAGATCGTAGGCGACCCGAAGAGCTGCAAGCCGCTGCCGAAGGACGGCATGTCGATGGGCGAGATCCTGATCCGCGGCAACACGGTCATGCTCGGATACCTGAAGGATCCGAAGTCGACGCGCGAAACCTTTCACGGCGGCTGGATGCATACCGGCGATCTCGCCGTCTGGCACCCGTCCAACTACGTCGAGATCAAGGATCGCAAGAAGGACATCATCATTTCGGGCGGCGAGAACATCTCCTCGGTGGAGGTCGAGATCGCGCTCTACCGGCATCCCGCGACCGCGCTCGCCGCGGTCGTCGCGCGGCCCGACGACAAGTGGGGCGAGACGCCCTGCGCCTTCGTGCAGCTCAAGCCGGGCGCGAACGTGAGCGAAGCCGAGATGATCGAGCATTGCCGGTCGAGCCTCGCGCGCTACAAGGTGCCGAAGAAGGTGGTGTTCGGCGAGCTGCCCACGACGGCCACGGGCAAAATCCAGAAATACGTGCTGCGCGAGCGCGCCAAGTCGCTCTGAGCGTGGCCGGATTGCAGTTCAAGCAGGTTGACGTCTTCACTCGCGTGCCGTTTCGCGGCAATCCGGTCGCCGTGGTGCTCGGGGCCGACGCGCTGGACGGTGGCGAGATGCAGCGCATCGCCGCATGGACCAACCTGTCCGAGACGACCTTCGTCCTGCCGCCGTCGTCTGCCGGCGCGGATTACCGCTTGCGCATCTTCACGCCACGCGCCGAGCTGCCGTTCGCCGGGCATCCTACGATCGGTAGTTTGCATGCGGTGCTCGAAGCCAGGTTGGTGACGCCGCGTAACGGCAGACTGCGGCAGGAGTGCGGTGCCGGCATTCTCGAGCTGTCCACTGACGGCGAGCGGCACTGGGTGAAGTCGCCGCCGGCGAGCGTCGCGTCGCTCGAACAGCGTCGCCGCGACGAAGTGGAACGCACGCTGGGCGCGGCGATCTCCGGCACGCCGCGCATCGTGAACGTCGGCCCGAAGTGGCTGGTGGCGGATCTCGGCGATAGCGTGACGGTGGCGAATCTGGCGCTCGATATGGCTTCTGTGGCGCAGCTCAGCGCGCTTCTCGAGATCACAGGCATCACCGTGTTCGGGGCCGCCGACGACGATGGCGCGGCGCTGCACGTGCGCTCGTTTGCGCCGGCGCACGGCATTGCCGAAGATCCGGTGTGCGGCAGCGGCAACATCAGCGTCGCGGCGTATCTGCACGCGGCCGGGCTGCTGCAACGCTTCGGTTCAAGTTACGAGGCGCGCCAAGGCATGGCGCTCGGCCGCGACGGCCGCGTGTCGATCCGGATCGAGGGCGGCGAGATTTTCCTCGGCGGCAACGCGGTGACCTGCGTTGAGGGTGAATTGCGCCTCAGCTAGGCCGATCGCGCGAAGGCACGCGATACAGCCAGACCGCGAGTGCCACGCCCATCAGCGCAAGCGCGCCTTGCAGCCACGCCGACCGCACGAAGAACACGATCGAAGTGGCGAGCGTCGCCGACATGAGCGCGATCGCCCAGAGTTTCGTGCGCCACGGGATGCTGCGATGGCGGCGCCACTCGCGCACCGTGGGCCCGAAGACCCGGTGGGTCAGCAGCCAGCGGTAGAAACGCTCCGAAGCGCGCGCGTAGCAGGCCGCGGCGAGCAGCATGAACGGCGTGGTCGGCAGCACGGGCAGGAACAGGCCGAGCACGCCGAGCGCCACGCAGAGAGAACCCGCGGACCAGAGCAGGAGGCGCACCGCCGGGGAGTCGTGCAGCCTGAGGTCGGCGAGGAGATCGTCGGCTTCGCCTTCCGGTTGCGGCATGGGCGGATGCCAGGCGTTTAACTCGCCGCGCGAGCAGCTTCCAGCGCTCCAAGGTCGGCAAGAACGCCTCTGATTTCGGCGCGGCCTGCCTCGGACAAGGGCGTCTGGGGCGGCAGGGGCGCGCCGACCTCGTAGCCCTGCAGCGCGAGGCCGCCCTTGATGCAGGCTGCCAGGTTGTACGTGGCGAATACCCGGTTCATGCGCCAGAGGCTGCGCTGCAAGCGCATCGCTTCCTCCCACTGGCCGGCGCGACACAAGTCGTACAACTGGACGCTTTGCCGGGGCACCACGCACGCGGGCCCTGCCATCCAGCCGACCCCACCGATCAGCATGACGCAGGCCGGGATGTGCGCCGAGGCGCTGAACACGCGTATCCGGTCTCCCACGGCGTTGAGGATGCTGAGTAGCCGGCCGGTATCGGACGAGGCGTCCTTGAGGTAGCGGATATTCTCTATCCTGGCGAGGCGCTCGATGGCGGGCAGGGTGAGATCGCTGCGCTGGAACTGCGGATTCGTATAGAGCACCACCGGCAGCGCAGTTGCGTTTGCGATCGCGGTGAAATAGGCGACTACACCTTCTTCGGTGAGCGGGAAATAGGCTTCCAGAATTCCGAGAACGCCATCGACGCCGAGCGCCTCGTAGGCCTTGACCTGTTCGACGGCATCGGCGATCGTCGTCGCTGCGACGCCGGCCACCACGGGCACCCTGCCGCGTGCCGCCTGCACCACGACTGCCACGATGCGATGGCGTTGCTGCCGATTCAGGTAGGCGAACTCCCCGGTCGATCCGAGCGGCGTCAGGCCGTGCACGCCGGCGCCGATCAGGTCGTGCACGAGGCGTGTGAGCACCGCGTCCATGACGCGGCCGCGTTCGTCGATGGGTGAAACCAAGCAGGGAAAGACACCGTGAAAATCGGTGTGCGTCATTCTTGGTGTCTGTTGACGGCTCGCCACCGGACAACGCGTTCAATCTCGCGACCAGCGCGTCGCGAGACGAAAAGCTCAAGCGGCATTCCTATCCGCAGCGTCGCTCTTGTTGCAGCGCGTAAGGATGCCAATGACGACCGCGCTCCAGCATTCCGCTGTCGATGGTAATGGCAACTTTGATGCTGCTCATGGGACATCTCCAAGGTATGACATTTTGTTATACCCGAGGAGTGCGTGCAAGAAAACTGGCGTGCCGGCTCATGTGCGGGCCGCTTGCGGCACGTCGCACTGCAACCGGGAGTTGAGCGTCATTGCCGCCCAACCGTGGAGTTGTGCGGCGCGCTGCGGCACACCGCTTGATTGCGCACACCGGCTTGCACGCGTCCGCACCAACGCCATGTCAGGGAGCTTTCCTCGGTGGTAGCTCGGCGAATTGCGGTACCTCATCGGAGATACCGTGCCAAGGTGCCTTGTAATCCACGAATACATGAAATTCTGGCTTGATACCAGGGCCGTCGTCCAGCGCTCCGGGGATAGGACTACCGGCCGGAATGGTCGGCGGTATCTGAGGGCTGCTTGGCGCACCCCTCTCGCTGCTTCTTCAGCTCCACGATGATCACGCGGGTGGGGGTATCGCCGACGTTCTCGCCGATATGGGTTTGCTCATCCGACCACATGACGTCGCCGGCCTTGAACTCACGCTTGAGCACTTTCCCGCTCGGCAATGTAATGGTGCGCTTGAAGCTGCTCAGCGCGTAGAGCACGAACGCCGGGTGCCGGTGCTGGTGAGTCCTGTCACCCGGGCGATCGGTGTATTCGAGTACGCGAACGCACTCGTTTTCGAGGATCGCCTTGTACTTGTCGCGGTCCGTTTGCACGGCATCCTGGGCGGATGCGCGAGTCGCGGCTAACAGCAATACGGCAATCGTAGCAAGGCGCATGGGATCTCCATTAGTTAGTTCGGCCGGCGGGCCGCGGTGAGCAGGAGCTCGTTCGGGCCTTCCCAGCCCGCGGCGGTATCGAATTTCCTCAGCCGCTCCTCCATCACCGTCCAGGCGGCCTGGCGGCGCGTGGGGTCGAGGCCGGCGAGGATCTGCTGGATCGGGCTGGCCGAGCTGCGCACGAAATCGAGATAGGCGCGCGCAGAAGGGAGGCGAAACGGCGCCTGCAGCTTGGTGGTGGCTACGTCGCGAAATCGCGCCGCCCTGAAGAGCTCGTCGAGGGCGCCGGGCTTGCCGAGGCTGAACAGGCCGCCGGGCTGGAAAGGGTCGCGCGGCTGCTGGCCGGCGTGTTCGAGCGCGGTGGCCATCAGGATGGCGACGCACGGGTTCGCCTGCGGAACCGAAAAAACCATGGCGCAGGCGCCGCCGCAGGGCCTGAGCGCGCGCTGCATCGCACGCAGCGCGTGCAGGGGGTCGGGAAGCAGCATCAGCCCCAGCCGGCACACGGTGGCGTCGAAGCTCGCCTCCGGCAAATCGAGGGCCTCGGCGTCCGCCACCATGGTCTGCACATTGGCGCAGCCTGCGCGCGCGGCGTTGGCTTTCGCGAAAGCGAGGAGCGCCGGCGAGAAATCGGTGGCGACCACGGCGCCCTCCGGGCCGACGCGCTGCGCGATGTCGAGCGTCTGGTCCCCGGATCCGGCCGCGACGTCGAGGACGCGCGCGCCCGGCCGCACGCCGGCCATGGTGAGCATCGCGTCGGTCGCCGGCTGCAGCCAGGCGCGGATCTGCGGAGCGTGATCGTTCCAGCCGGGTGCCGCCTGCTCCCACTGCGTCAGCGCGGCGCGCTTGAAGGCCTCTGCATTGGATAATAGGCTCATGACTGAACAGTATCGGAGCCGGCCGGGCGCCCGGAAGCCGCAGGCGCGCATAACGGGGGCCGCGGAAGCGCATAGCCGCAAGCTCGACTGGAATGACCTGCGCTACTTCGTCGCCGTGGCGCGCCATGGCAGCACGGTCGCCGCAGCGCGGGCGCTCCAGACCAACCAGTCTACGGTGCAGCGCCGTCTTACCGCCCTCGAGCGCCGCATCGGCAAGCCGCTCGCGACGCGCGGCCCGGCGGGCTACCGTCTCACCGAGCTGGGGCAGCAGATGGTGGCGCACGCCGAGCGCGTCGAACAAGCCGCACTCGCCTTCGAGCAGCGCCTGAAGAGCGCCACCCGCGAGGTTTCCGGCGTGCTGCGCGTGGCTTGCCCGGAGCCAATCGTCTACCGCATCACGCAGTCGCCGCTGCTCGAGCGCTTCAAAGCGAAGCATCCGGGTATACGCGTGGAGTTCGTCATGAGCGACAAGTACATCGACCTCTCCAAAGGCGAGGCGGACGTGGCGCTGCGCTCAGGAGACACCGACGACATCGAGCTCGTCGGCCGCAAGATCGCAGATTCATTATGGGCGGTGTATGCGAGCTGCGGCTACATCGCGCAGCACGGCAAGCCGGAGCGCGTCGAGGACCTCGAGCGCCACCCGCTAGTCGGTCTGGACGAAAGCATGGCGAAGCACCGCGCCGCGACGTGGCTCGCCCGCGTGGCACCCGGCGCCACCATCGTCGCCCGCAACAATAGCGTCCTGGGCCTGGTCTACGCCGTGAAATCCGGCATCGGGATCGCGCCGCTTCCAACCGCCCTCGGCGACAACGAGCCCGAGCTGGTGCGCGTGCTCGGCCCCATCGCCGAGCTGGCGCGGATCTGGCGCCTCCTCGCCCACCCCGACGTGCGCCGCACGCCCCGGGTCTCGGCCTTCTTCGACTTCATCGACGGCGAGATCGAGGCACTGAAGCCGATCCTCACCGGCTGAGCAGGCACCGAAGGTCCTGAACCGCGCGTGAGGCGTTCCTCCGGAGTCGAGTATAGAGCCTCTTCAACATTGTCTACTTCAATCGACATATCCGGTACAGCCGTACCCGACCGTCCCTCGGACATCACGCTGACCTGAATCGTCATCTTTGACCTAGAGCCGTATGTTCATATCCAGCCAAGGTCCATGAGGACCTCGAGGCCGAGAATCTCTTTATAGAGGGCGCTTGCCTTATCTACGTCGGACATAGCGAAATTTGAGACGATGCGCTTGACCTTCACCGACCCTCCTTGCGCCCTAACGCCCGGCTTCAGGCGCGCGCCGCTTGCGGCGCGTCGCTCTGCGAGCCGCTGTTCGGAGGCACACGCGCCCGGATGACACTTCTATGAGTGGCCACACGTCATCACTCGATCACCCGGTCGGCGCGCAGCAGAATCGACTGCGGCACGGCGAGGCCGATCGCCCTCGCGGTCTTGAGGTTGACCACTACCTCGAATCTCGCGGCCTGATCCACTGGCAAGTCTGCGGGCCTGGCGCCTTTCAGCACACGCGCCACCATGTCGGCGCCGCGGCGCACGTCGTCCACGAGATTGGTGCCCCAGGAAATCAGACCGCCCCATTCCACCGATTCGGCGTCGGCGAATACCGCCGCGATGCGGTTCCGGTTGGCAAACTCAACCACCGTGCTGCCGGTGACCGGCGAGTCGGCGAACCAGGAGAACGGCACGAGCGCCTCGGCGCTCGCATTGAGCGCGCGGCCGAGCGAACTGTCCCATCCTGTCCGGTCCGCCGTCACGAACTCGAGGAGTTCGATCTGCAGCCGGGCAGACGTCTTGCGCAGCCCGGGCGCGATTGCGGCGAACTCGTCCGCGTAGCTCTGTCCGACCACGGCGACGCGTTTCGCTTTCGGCAACAGCTCTCGCACCAGCTCCAGGCGCTTGTGCACGAGCTCGCCAAACCGGCTGCTGACCCCCGTGGCGTTGGCGCCTGGCCTGGCGTAGCTCTTCACGATCCCCGAGACGACCGGGTCTGGAACCCACGCGAACACGATCGGCACCGACTTGCTCGCGGACATCGCAGCCGCGGTGGCGTGAGAAGAGAAGGTGAAAACCGCATCCGCCCCGGCCGCCACCATGGCGCGGACGAATTCGCGGTCGTCGCCAAAAGTGCCGGCCGAGCCGCGCGCGTCGACGCGCAGGTTCCTGCCTTCCACGAAGCCGTGGCCCGCGAGCCGCTCGCGCAGTGCGTCGTGATAGCGTTCCATGCCCGAGCTGCCTGCCAGCAGCACGCCGACGCGGTAGTCGCGGCCCGGCTTTTGCGCGCGTGCGAGCGGCGACGCGAGCATCGCGCCCGCGGCGAGCAACAGTCTCCTGCGCCGGGTGTCGCTCAGATGCTGTCCCTTTGTGCCACCGAACTTGTGTTTAAACGTCTCCGCCCCGATGCTAGGACGATACATTGGTAGACGCAACGATCTACCAGTGCTGCATCCGAACTGCCGGCACATCCCCAGGGATCGAGGAAGGCCAGACCAAAGTCGTACGACCCGGTCGGCGATTCCCAGATTCTTGGCGTCGAGCCAGCGCATCTCCCAGACTCTCCACTGCGGGCGCCAAAGCGCGCCCAGACGCCTGGCGCGCTCGCGCAAATCCGTTTCCGAATACCCAATGCGGACGGCAACCATTGCCTCGTCCCGGATTCGCGGAGCGCGACTCTGGGCGTTCCAGGGCACGGTCTCGACGATGAGTTCCACCGTCTTGTGCCGGCAGTTCCGCTCGGGTTCGTAGAGGTTGAGGCCGAACGGACAGGTGATGCCGAATTGGCGCAGCAGCCCGATCTGCGGCAAAGTGCGCGCTACAGCAAGAAGAATTCCTCGGCACATGGAACTCCTTCCGCTGGCATTGATCGGCTGGCTCTTCACGCTGGGCAGCGGCGCCGCGCTCCTGCTCGGCGCGTGGCTGATGATCGGCGTGCACTTTTCCGGCGAGAAGGCGCGCGGCGAGCTGGCGCGCCGCGCGTTCGAAGACGCCGTGCTCTTCGGCATCTGGATCCTCGGTTTCGCGGGCGGCGTGGGCGTGCTGCTGGAAAGATCCTGGAGCCGCGGCGTGCTGGAACTCTTTTGCGCGGTCCTGATCGCCCTGGCCGGCCTGACCGCGTGGTCGCGCTACCGCGCCGCGCCACCGCCGCGAGGCACGCTGGCCGTCAGCCTCGCGCTTTTCCTGGTGCCCCTGGCCGCCGTGTGCATCGCCACGATCCTGACGCTGCGCAGCGAAACGGCGTTGCGCACGCTCGCCGGGTAGGCCTTAGACTACGGCCATGTTCCCCATCCTCGACATCACCGGCACCGCCTCCGAGCGCGGCCGCATGCACGGCGCGCTGGCGAAGCGCCAGGTGGAGCGCACGATCGTCAACTACCGCTCGCTCTTCGAGCATTGCGGCATCGCCTGGCCGGAGGCGCAGCGCCTCGGCGGCGGCTACCGCGACGTGATCGGCGATTTCGCGCCCACAATGCTCGCCGAAATCGAGGGCATCGCCGCGGGCGCGGGACGTACGGTGGGGGAGATCCTCGCGCTGAACGCGCGCACCGAAATCCTGCCGCCGACGTTTCCGGGCAAGCCGTCTGCCGAATGGCTCGCCTCGCGCCTCGGGACTCCGGCCGATTTCGGCGAATGCACGGCGATCGCGATATCGCCTTCACGCAGCGCGAACGGCGAGACGCTGCTCGCGCAGAACTGGGACTGGCTCGGCGCGCAGCGCGACGCGCTCGTCGTGCTGCGCATCCGCGGCGATGAGGCTTCATCCTGCCTGACGCTGACGGAAGCCGGAATGCTCGCCAAGATCGGCTGCAACGATCGAGGGTTCGGTGTCTGCCTCAACATCCTGCGTTCCGCGGACGACGGCGCCGAGCCGGGCGTGCCGGTGCACGTGCTACTGCGCGCGCTGCTCGATTGCGGTTCGGTGCGCGAGGCGCTGGAACGGCTGCGCGCGGTCCGCTTCGGAGCCTCGTCGAACGTGCTCTGCGCGGACCGCAGCGGCGATTCCGCCGCGCTGGAACTCTCGCCTGCGGGCCTGCACGTCGTGCGCGGCAATGACGGCACGCTCTGCCACACCAACCACTTCCTTTCGCCGGAGGCGCAGCCCGACGAGGTCGCACTGCCGCCGAGCCTTTCCTCCGTGCCGCGGCTCGCGTGCGCGCTGCGCCATGCGAAAAGCGCACGCACGCACGACGTGGGCAGTCTTCAACGCCTGCTGCGCAACGAAACCGACGGACTGCTGTCGGTGTGCCGCCATCCCGATCCGAGCCTGCCGGAAGAAGCCCGCATCGAAACCGTCGCCTCGGTGATCATGGAACTGGCGCAGGGCGTGATGCATCTCGCGCCGCACATTCCGACCACGGTAGCTTACGAAGCGCTGGCGGTTTCGCCCGCGGCCGTGCTGGCCTAAGTCAGGCCGTCGTAGAGCAGCTTCGCACCCGTCAGCAACAGGAACGCATAGACCAGTCGATAGAAGAGCGTCTCGCTGACGCGCTTGTGCAGCCAGACGCCAAGCGCGACGCCCGCGACCCCGACCGGCGCGAGCGCCGCCGAGGTGAGCAGGTTCTGGGCGCTGAACAGTCCCAGCCACCAGTAAGGCAGAACCTTGGCCCAGTTGAGGCAGGCGAACAGCACCGCGACCGTTCCGACCAGCACGCTCGGCGCCAGCCGCAGCGGCAGCAGGTAGACGCTGAGGGGCGGCCCGCCAGAGTGGGCGATGAAACTCGTGAACCCCGAGAGCATCGCCCAGAATGCGCCCCTGGCGGCGGACGGACTTGCCGGAGCGGCGGCGGGGTTGCGCAGCAGCGTGCGCCAGAGCACGAACCCGATGGCCAGTACACCGAGCAACAGGCGGATGCCGTCGCTGCTCAATTCGCGAAAGGCCAGCGTGCCGATCGCGGTGCCCACCAGTCCCGCCGGGAGCAGCACCTTGAGAAGGTCGCGGTTCCAGTGCCTGCGATAGGCCCAGACCGCACCCAGGTCCATCACCAGCAGGATAGGGAGCATGATCGCCGCGGCTTGTGCCGGCGCGATGGCGAGCGCCATCAGCGGCACCGTCACGATGCCGAAGCCGCCCGCGAAACCGCCCTTGGAAATGCCGAACAGCAGCACGCCCGGCACCGCGGCAAGCCAGAAAAGCGGGTCGGCGATCAATTCGCGCGCTTGGCGCTGCCGTCGGGCTCGAAGCGCACGCCGAAGAGCCGCTCGGCTTGCGCCCTCGTGTAATAGCCTCGCATGACGTCGCGCGCGACCTTTGCCGGATCGCGCCGCAGCGGGTCGCCGTAACCGCCGCCACCCGGGGTCGAAACGCGGATCACGTCGCCCGGGCGCATCTGGATGTCCTGGTCCTTCGACAGGTGGGGCGGACGATAGGTATTGCCGTTACGTTCGATCGCCACCTGGTTGACACCGCCGTCCGCGCCGCCGAGCGCGCCGAGGGGCCCGGTGCGCCCGTGATCCATGACCATCGATGCGCGCGCTTCGCCCCGCCGCACGCGGATGGCGTAGTTGACGCCGAAGCCGCCGCGCGCCTCGCCCGCGCCGCCGGAGCCCTCATGGACGGCGAATTCCTCGAACAGCACCGGGTAATACTGCTCCATCACCTCGATCGGCGGCATTTTCGAGATGCCGATGGTGGAGCAGCCGTTGGAAATGCCGTCGGAAATCGCGCTGCCGCCGTAACCGCCGCCGGTGAACAGGTACATCACGTAGGAGCGTCCCCGTTGCGGGTCGGTGCCGCCGATGGCCAGATTGCCCGAAGTCCCCGCCGGTGCCGCGAACAGCTCCTGCGGGATCGCCTGCGTGAGCGCGTTGAACACGGCCTCGGCGATGCGCTGGCTCACCTCCGCGGCGCAGCCGGACACCGGGCGCGGATACCGGGCGTAGAGAAACGTGCCCGCGGGCTCGGCGATCTTCAGCGGCTCGAAGGTGCCGGCGTTGATCGGCACGTCGGGGAACACGTGTTTGACCGCCAGGTAGACGGACGAAAACGTCGTCGCAATGACCGAGTTCATCGGGCCGCGGCAGGGGCGCGAGGAGCCGGCGAAATCGAATTCGAGGTCCTGCGCCGCCGTCTTCGTGACCTGCAGGCGGATGTGCAGCGGCTCGTCCACCACGCCGTCCGAATCCACGATCGAATGGCCCGCATATGTCCCGGCGGGAATTCCGGCGATCTTGGCGCGCATCTGCTGCGCCGCGCGCTGGCGCAGTTCCGCGATCGCCCGCTCCACGGTGTCCGCACCGTAACGATCGAGGAGGGCGCCGAGGCGCTTCTCGCCGATGGCGAGCGCCGCGCCCTGCGCCTTGATGTCGCCGATGCGCTGGTCGGCGATGCGAATGTTGGAAAGAATGATCGCCAGGATTTCCTCGTCCATCACGCCCTTCTTGTACAGTTTCACGGGCGGCAGCCGCAGCCCTTCCTGCTCCACCTCGGTGGCGTTGGCCGAGAATCCGCCCGGCACCATGCCGCCGAGGTCCGGCCAGTGCCCGGTGTTCGCCAGCCAGCACCACAGCTTGCCCTGGTAAAAGAACGGCTTCACGAAACGCACGTCCATCAGATGCGTGCCGCCGAGGTAGGGGTCGTTGACGATGAACACGTCGCCCGGTGCGAGCGTCCAGCCCTTCGCGCGCACCTGCTCGATCACGCTGCGCGTGGAGAACTGCATGGTCCCCACGAACACCGGCAGGCCGAGTTCGCCCTGCGCGATGAGCGAGCCGTCCTCGCGCGAGTAGATGCCGTCCGAGCGGTCCATCCCCTCCGAGATGACGGGGGAAAACGCCGCGCGGCAGAAGGCGAGGTCCATTTCGTTGCAGACCTGCTGCAGGCCGTTCTGGATGACGGCGAGGGTGATGGGGTCGAGGGGCGGGGTTTGCGCCGTTGCCATGGGATCGATTGTACGTTGCCGCTTCCGGCGCTCAACGCGGCGCAGCGAAAACCTGCACCCAGTAGATGCCGGCCTTGCTCTCCCGCTCGACCGCGTAAGCCACGCCCATCTCGGTGAAGCGCTGGGCCATCAGGTTCGCGCAATGCCGCGGGCTCCGGATCCAGTCGGCGACGACCGCCTCCGGCGTGGTCTGACCGGCGGCGATATTTTCGCCCACCGAACGCCACCGGTATCCCGCGCGCGTCACCCGTTCCGCAAGCGTGCTGCCGTCGCGGCCTTCGTGGGAGAAGTAGCTCTTTTGCGCCATGTCTGCCGCATGCGCGAGCGACACGCGGTTCAGCGTGGCGTTCAACCTGAGCAGCCCTGCGGGAGGGTAGCGGGTGTTGCCGCAGAGCCTCGCCTGCATGCGGGCCTGGTTGACCCGTTCGAGTACGCGTTCTGCAACGTCGATCGATGTTTCCTGTGCCGGCGGCGAAAACGGCGCCGCAAGGACGATCCAGGTTTCGCGTCCCAGCTGGTGGATGCCGATCTCCCGGTAGGCGGACTCGATCAGGTACGCGCAGTACTTGCTCGCGACGAGATCGGCGATCGCCCTCGCATCCGAATCGCCGGTCACGTGAATCGTCGCCGAAAGGGTCGCACGGTAGCCGACCGCGGCCGGCGCGTCCCGCAGGTCGCGTTGCGCGGCTGCGCGTCTTGCCGCCGCGACGAGCTGTGGATGCTCGCGCAGCGCCGGCGCGACCCCGGATCGGCCGCCGCAGCCATTGGCGCGCACGGCGTTCAGCCTGGCCAGCAGGTCTGCCGTAGCGGTGGTGCTCGACGCAGTGCCGCCCAAGATCGCGGCGGCGAGCAGCATCGAACCGGCGATGCGGCGGGCTACCGGCGCAGAAATCACTCGCAGCGGTTCACGCTTTCCATTGGCTCACCCCGTTCTAGGCGGCCGGGGTGTAGCTCCGGTACAGCCGCAGGATCCATTCGCAGCTGCGCGTCAGTTTGCCGATCTTGCGCGACCAGTCGGTGCGCAGCGCCGCCTGCCAGTCCGGGTGCTGCGGCACGCTTTCGTCCGCGAGGTCATAGAGCGCGACATAGCGCGGCTTGCCGCTGGGGTCGAAGAAGCGCCGCGCGCGCAGCACCCCCGGCACCCGAGAAAGCAGCGGCAGGTGCTCGTCGTCGTACCAGCGGTTGAATTCCGCCTCGTATTCCGGCGGTGCGTCGCCGATGGCGACGAACTGCGCGTGCGCCATCATGCTCGGCAGGGCTTCGCCCGGATTGATCTGCTCGCAGGCCCAGCGGCGAAACACCACCGTGCTGCCGAGGCTGCGCTGCGTCCACGCCGTCGGCATGGCAAGGCGCAGGCGGTAGGCGGCCGATTCGAGCACCGCGGGCGAGACGAGCTCGTAGGTCGCGAGGTACTTGCCTTCGCCCGGCTTCACATCCGCCACCCAGCGCCGCGCGGAGAGAAATCCGGGGATCGAAACCCGTTCGACGATGTGCTCGGTGTCGTACCAGGCGTTGAATTCCGCCTCCTGATCCTGGGGCGGTTCGGTGATCGTCAGCAGCAGACCGAAGCGGTTCATGATAGTCGTGATTCTAGCTGCAAGGCGCACGAGACTTGCGCCATGTCATGACAGCGGCGGGGGGGCCTGTTAGGCTGGCGTGGTCAGTTGCGCACTCCGTTCGAAAGGCTGCCGCCATGCAGACCTCCCAGTCGTCCATTGCCGCGCGTGCCGGCAGCATCGCCAGGGCGCCGCGCACCCGCAAGATCCTGTGGTGGATCGCCGGCCTCGTCGCGGCGTTCGCCGCGATCGGCTTTCTCGTCGTCCCGCCGATCGCGAAATCGAATCTGGAAGAAGCGCTGTCGGCGGCGCTGCACCGCAAGGTGACGGTCGAAAAGGTGAGCGTCAACCCGTTCGTGCCATCGGCCACGCTGCGCGGTTTCCTGGTGCGCGAGCGCCAGGGCGATGCGCCGTTCGCGAGCTTCGACGAACTGCACGTCAACGTGGCATGGACTTCGATCTTTCGCCTGGCACCCGTGGTGGACGAAATCCGGCTGGCGAAGCCGCACCTGAGGGTGGTGCGCAACGCCGACCGGACGTACAACTTCCAGGACCTGATGGACGCGTTCCTCGCGCGCCCGAAGAGCAACGCGCCGGTGCCGAAATTCGCGCTGTTCAACCTCCAGCTGAACGACGGGCAGGTCGATTTCGATGACCAGGCCGAAAAGGAAAAGCATTCGCTGACCGAGTTGCGGATCGGCATACCGTTCGTTTCGAGCCTGCCCGCGCATCGCGAGATCAAGGTCCTGCCGGAGCTGACGGCGAAACTCAACGGCGCGGCGCTCGGCGTCAAGGGCGAGAGCCTGCCGTTCCAGGACACGCACGTCACGGCCGTGAACGTGAATCTCGACGCCTTCGATCTCACGCGGCTGGTGGATTACCTGCCGTTCGAGCCGGGCGCCAGGCTGCGCTCGGCGCTGCTCGACGCGCGCCTCGTGATCGCCTTCGAGCAGCCCCCGGGCAAGGCGCCGCAGCTCACGCTGCGCGGCGGCACCGCGGTGAAGCAGCTCGATCTGCGCGACGCCGAGGACCGCCCGCTGCTCGCCTGGCAGCGCCTGGGCGTCGAGATCGGCGCGATCGAACCGCTCGCGCCGCGCGTGGCCCTGAAGAGCGTGGAGCTCGACGGCGTCGACGTGCGCGTGCGGCGCGACAAGTCCGGCGCGCTGAATCTCGCGCGCATCGTGCCGTCCGCGAAATCTGCTGCGGCGCCCGAGCCGCGCAAGGCGACGGGCGCGCCACTCATGGCGCTGAAGATCGAGCGCCTGGCCCTCAAGGCAGCCAAGCTCAGTTTTACCGACCAGACGACCACACCGGCGTTTGCGACGGCGCTGGAAGACGTGCAGCTCGAAGCGGCGCATCTCGACCTCGCGAAGGACAAGCGCTCGGAATGGACCCTGGCTGCGCGCAGCGACGCGGGCGAGTCGGTCAAGCTCGCGGCCGGCGCGGTGGCCGATCCGCCTGCGGTCGACGGGCGCCTCGACATTGCAGGCGTGAAACTGAAGCGCTATCAGCCCTACGTGAACGGCGCGGCGGATCTCGAGCTGGACGACGGGCAGCTCGACCTGGGACTCGCATTCAAGTGGATCGGCGGCGCCGCGCAGAAAGGCCAGGATCTCAAGGTCTCGGACCTGGCGCTGACGCTCAAGAGCCTGCGCGCGCGGCTGCCGGGCGAGAAGCAGCCGTTCGCGCGGCTGGCGTCGCTCGAAATGAAGGGCGCCGCCGCCGATCTCGCCGCGCAGACCGTCAACCTCGGCGAAATCGCCGTGCGCGAGCTGACGGCCAGCCTGCGCCGCGAGAAGAACGGGCGGCTCAACGTAGAGCGCATCGCGCGGGCCGGGAAAGCCGGGGCTGCTTCTGCCAAAGCCTCCGGCTCGCCCTGGCGCATCGAACTTGGACAACTGTCGCTGGAGCGTGGCTCGCTGACCTTGGAAGATCAGGCGATCGGCGGCGAGCCGGTGCGGATCAGTGTCGCGCCGCTGCAGCTGAAGGCGCAGAAATTCTCCACCGCCAGGGGACAGCGCGGCACGGTCAGCCTGCAGGCGACGATCAACAAGACCGGTACGCTCGCCGTCAGCGGACCGCTTGCGCTCGATCCGCTCGCCGGCACCCTGAGCGTCACCGCGCGGTCCATCGGTTTCGTGCCGCTGCAGCCCTACATCGATGACAGGGTCAACTTCGCGCTGACTTCGGGCGCAGTGTCGGCGAAGGGGACGGCATCCTTCGCGATGCCGCCCGGCGGCGCGCTCCGGGCATCGTACAAGGGCGATCTCGGCGTCACGGATTTCGCCTCGGTCGACAAGCGCCTGACGCAGGATCTGCTGAAGTGGAAGACGCTGTCGCTCGGCGCGATCGATTTCAACCTGGAACCGTTGCAGGTTTCGCTCGACGAGATCGCGCTGGCGGATTTCTACAGCCGGATCATCCTGGCGGCGGATGGGCGCCTGAACCTGCAGGATCTCGTCGTCGCGCCGGGCGCGGCCCCCGACGCAGCCGTGGAAAAACCGCAATCCGCGGCCGCCAAGCCGGAGGCTCCGGTGCCGGTGGCGCGCGCAAAGCCGCCCGCGGTGCAGCCGCAGGCCGCGCTGCCGCAGAACCTGCGCATCGGCAAGATCACGTTGCAGGGCGGCAACGTCAATTTCAGCGATTTCTTCATCAAGCCGAACTACACCGCCAACCTCACCGGCGTCGGCGGCGTGGTGACAGAGATGACGCCGCAGAAGGCGGGCGACGTCGAATTGCGCGGCAAGATCGACCATGCGGCGCCGGTCGAGATCCTCGGCAGCGTGAACCCGCTCGCGGCCGACCTGTTCCTCGACATCAGGGCGAGCGCGAAGGACATCGAACTGCCGTCGCTATCGCCCTATGCGGTCAAGTACGCGGGTTACGGCATCGCGCGCGGCAAGCTCTCGATGAACGTCAAGTACCGCATCGAGAACCGCAAGCTCACTGCGGACAACAACATCTACCTCGATCAGCTCACGCTCGGCGAGCGGGTGGAGAGCCCCACGGCCACCACGCTTCCGGTGACGCTCGCAGTGGCGTTACTGAAGGACCGCAACGGCGTGATCGACATCAACCTGCCGATCTCGGGCTCGCTCGACGATCCGCAATTCAGCCTCGGCAGCATCATCGTCAAGGTGATCGTCAACCTGATCGTCAAGGCGGTCACGGCGCCGTTCGCGCTGATCGGATCGCTGTTTGGCGGCGGCGAGGAGCTTTCCTACCTAGAGTTTGCGCCCGGGCTGGCGAGGCTCGGCGGCAGCGAGGCAGGCAAGCTCAGGAACCTCGCCAAGGCCCTGATCGAGCGTCCGGGACTCAGGCTGGACATCTCCGGCCGCGCCGATCCGGCGGCGGATCGCGAAGGGCTGAAACGCGCCGCGATCGACCGCAAGGTGAAGGCGCAGAAGTTCAACGAGCTGCGGCGCGAAGGCAATGCGCCGGCGTCCGCCGACGCCGTGACGGTGGCGCCCGGCGAATACGAGAAATACCTGAAGCGCGCCTACGGCGAGGAAAAGTTTGCCAAGCCGCGCAACGTCATCGGCTTTGCCAAGGACCTGCCGGTGGCGGAAATGGAGAACCTGATGCTGGCGAATACGCCGGTGACGGAGGAAGACCTTCGCCTGCTGGCCAACGCGCGCGCGCAGACCGCCAAGGAGTGGCTGGTGGGGGAGGGCAAGGTGCCTGCGGAGCGCATCTTCACGGTGACGCCCAGGCTCACGGCCGAGGGGATCAAGGACAAGGGCCAGCCGACCCGCGCCGATTTCGCGCTGAAATAGGCTCAGACCTCGACCAGCAGATTGCCCAGGGCGTCGACGCGCGCCACGTTGCCCGGCTCGAGCACCGTGGTGCAGTCGAGCTGCTCGATGATGGCGGGGCCCTCGATTTCAGCTGGCACGCTGTCGCGTTGATACACGCGCGTATCCTGCCAGCCACCCTCAAACCAGACTTTTCGCGATCGCGGCGCGTGATGCGCACCGCGATCGCAGAGAACCTTGAGATCGAGGCGCGGGCGCAGACCAATGACGGCCGTGTGCAGGTTCACGAGCACCGCGCGGATCTCGGGGAGCTCGACGCCGAAGCGGTCCCAGTAAGCGCGGTCAAAAAGCTGCTGCAGCGCATCGCGCGTCACCTCGGGTCCCGGCAGCGCCACGCTCAGGATGTGGCTCTGGCCCTGGAACTGCATGTCGGCCGAGTAGAGCAGGCGTACGCCTTGCACGGCGATGCCTTCGCGCTCGAGAAGCTTGCGGCCCTCGGCCACCTGCGTCTCGAGCAGCGCCTTCACCTGCGCCATGTCGAGCGTCGCGACCGGGCGGTTCACGGTGTTGACGAAATCGTGGCGCAGGTCAGCGACCACGCATCCAAGCGCGTTGGTGATGCCGGGACGCGCCGGAATCAGCAGCCTCGGGATGCCCAGCTCGCGCGCCAGCGCCGCCGCATGCAGCGGGCCCGCGCCGCCGAAGGGAAACAGCACGAAGTCGCGCGGATCGTGCCCGCGCGCGAGCGAGACCATGCGGATCGCGCCCGCCATCCTGTCGTTCGCGATGCGCACGATTGCAGCGGCTGTCGCCACCGCATCGAGGCCGAGTGCGCCGCCGAGCTTTTCCTCGAGGATGCGTTCGATCTTCTTCGTGTCGGCGCGACCGTCCACGCCGAGCAGCCTTTCCGCGTTCAGTCGCCCCAGCACGAGGTTGGCATCAGTGATCGTGGGTTCGGTTCCGCCACGGCCGTAGCAGATCGGCCCGGGATGGGCACCGGCGCTCCGCGGCCCCACGCGCAGCATGCCGTCCTCGCCGAGAGACGCGACCGAACCGCCGCCCGCGCCGATCGTGTGCACGTCTACCATCGGCACGTGCACCGGCATCGCGTATTCGATTTCCAGTTCCGAGGAGACCTGCGGCACGCCGTCCAGGATCAGGCCGACGTCGGTCGAGGTGCCGCCCATGTCGTAGGTGATGGCGTGCGCAAAGCCGGCCGCTGCCGAGGAATAGGCCGAGGCGATCACGCCCGAGGCGGGTCCCGACATCACGGTGTTGACCGCGGTCTCGGCGGCGAGCGCGGCCGACACCGTGCCGCCGTTGCCCTGCATCACCAGCAGGTCGTTGGCGAAGCCGCGCTGCCGCAGCTCGTCGGCCAGCTTCTGCAGGTAGCGGTCGAGAATCGGCTGCACCGAGGCGTTCACGGCGGCGGTGACGCCGCGCTCGTATTCGCGGTATTCCGACAGGATGGTGTGGCCTGCAGTGACGTAGCGGTTCGGCCAGTGCGCGCGCGCGATGGCCAGGGCCCGTTGCTCGTGCGCCGGGTTGAGGTAGCTGTGCAGGAAGTGGATCACCAGCGATTCGCAGCCCGCGGCCGCCAGCCGCCGCACGGCGTCGTGCACCGCGGCTTCGTCGAGCGGCACGACCACCTCGCCTTCGGCGTCCATGCGCTCGGCAACCTCCAGCCGCAGCTCGCGCGGTATCAGCGGTTCGAACCAGCCCCGCAGGCCGTAGGCGCTCGGACGCGTGCGGCGCCCGAGCTCGAGCACGTCGCGAAAGCCCTTCGTGGTCACGATGCCGGTCTTCGCCAGCTTGCGCTCGAGCAGCGCGTTGGTCGTCGTGGTGGTGCCGTGTACCACCAGCGCCAGCTCGCGCAAGGGAATGCGCGTCTGCTCCAGGGCGCGGATCACGCCGAACGCCTGGTTGTCGACCGTGGTCGGGACCTTGGCCAGCCGCGCCTCACCGCTCGCCGGATCGAGCGCGATCAGATCGGTGAAAGTGCCGCCTACGTCGACGCCGGCGATCCAGCTCATGCCGGCAAGCCTTCAGCGCTTCGCTTGCGCGCGCGTCGCGGATCCCGCGACGACCTGCTTCAGGCGCGGCAGGAACTCCGTGCTGTAGCCGCCCGTGCCGTAAGCGCTGAATGTCACGCGGCCATCCACCGCGAGCAGGAAGCGCGGCACGCCACGGCTCGGCCCGATCTGCTCGTAGACCCAACGGAACTCGGCCGGATAGTGCCGCGCCTCGATCGGGCGGCGCAGCGTCTCGCCCTGGACCTCGACGAAGCGGAACGAGCGCGCCTCGGGCGAAGCGAGCAGTGCGGGGCGCGACTGCGCCTCCCAGTGCCGGCAGTAGGGGCAGTCAGGGGTGCCGAGGTAGAGCACGACGATGTCCGCCGCGTTCGAGGGCAGCGCTATCGCCAGTGCGAGCAGCGCGATCGCAAGTCGCTTCATGAGCGCGGCAGTGTAAAGGCTTTGACGATCGGCTCCAAACGCGGCGGAGCGCACACCGCGGTGCTGCCCTGCAGCGCGAGGTAGGCCGCCTCGATGAGATCCGCCGCGGCCATCCGTGCCGCGGTTTCGAGACCGTTGCGCAGGGCATGCCGAACCACGGCGTCCGGCAATGGCCCGACTTCCACCGTGACCAACCGATCGCCGAGGTCCGAGTCTGCCTTCACGGCCTGGGCCGGCAGACGACGGATCGCCGGGTGCTCGACGTTGACAGCGTTTGCGACCAGCGTCGCCGCGGCGTCGGCCGCCGCAGCGCTGCGCGCGAGCACCGTTACGGCGTCGGCGATACCGAGCGATTGCGAGCGGCCGCGCCATCCCGAGGTCGCGATGCCGCAGGGAGAATCGATCCTGAGCGACGCATCGATCGCCGGCCGATGCGGGTCGTTCACGATCCCCGCGTCCAGCCGCTCGCCCGGCGCCACGTGCACCGCGATGTCGCCGCCATCGTTCACATAGGCCTTGGCGAGCGCATTCCCGGAAAGCATCGCCTGCAGCATCTCGTCGGCCACCGCGCCCGCGACCGCTGCCATGGGCGTGACGAACACTGCGCGATGCGGCCACACGGCGGCGACCATGCGGCGCGCCACGGGGCCGCGGGCGAGGGGATGGGCGTCGCCAACGGGCGAACGCAGCAGTTCGAGCTCGGCCACCAGTACTTCCAGGATGTCCTGGAACCGTGCCGAGGCCTGCGCGTAGGCGCGTTCGATCTGCACCGCGCCACCCCAGGCCTCGATGACGAGATCGATCGGTCCGTGCTGCAGGTGCAGCCGCCCGTCAGGCAGGCGCGCGCTCAGCGCGGCCATGGCTCGAAGCGGTGCCTGGTCCTGGCGAGGGCTTCGTCGAGGGAGGTGATCTCGCTCAGGTGACCGCCCATCGCGGCATAGGCCTGCAGCGGAACCGTGAATTCGATCGGCAGCACGAGCGCCGGCGTCGGCACGTAGCCGAAGGAACGCTCGGGCATGCGCAGCACGTCCACCATCAGCGTGATGCCGCCCCCGGGCCAGACGTAGGTGGGCGCGCCGCCGCAGGTGACGCGCGTGACGCGATCCTTCACCGAGCGCGTCAGGCGCACCGGGTTTTCGGTGACGCCCGCGCGCAGCGACCCGCCCGCGCCGCCCATGAAAAGTACCGTGCACAGCGCCGCTTCGCAGTTCTCGGCGATCCGCTCGACCACCCTGCGCACCGGTTCCGGCATCGGGGCTAGCTGCGGTTTCAGCTGCGCGTCCAGCACGAACCATTCTGCGTCTTCGCCGGTCGTCGAGACCATGAGGAGCCGCAGGCCCGGCCAGGCCGTCCCGGGTTCCACTTTCTCGATGATCGAGAGCGGATCGGTGATGTCCGTGCCGCCCCAGCCGAGACCCGGTTCCGCGACCTTGAAGTAGCGCCCGGGCGTCGACCTGCGGCCGCGCACCCGGATGCCGGCGGGAGGCATGTCGAGAAAGCGCCCCGCCTGGTGCTCGGTCAGCACGCCCGTGATGTGATCGTCCACCACGATCACCTCGTCGGCGTGGCCGTGCCATTGCTTGGCGAAGATGCCGATGGTCGCGCTGCCGCAGCCTACGCGCATGCGCTCCTCGCGTTCGCCGTTCACGACCGGCGCTGCTCCCGCCTGCACGACCACGCTGGACCCGCCGTCGATGCAAAGCTCCACCGCGTCGCGGTTGGCGAGCCGCAGCATCGCATCGCAGGTGACGACGCCTTCCTTCTTCGACCCGCCGGTGAGGTGCCGCACGCCGCCCAGCGCGAGCATCTGCGAACCGTATTCTGCGGTGGTGACGTGCCCGACCTGCTCGCCGGCCACACGCACCGGCGCCTGCTCCGGTCCGAGGAAGCGATCGGTGTCGATCTTCAGCTTGAGCCCGCAATACGAGAAGATCCCTTCGGTGACCACCGTCACCATGTCGACGCCATCCTGCTTCGAGGCAACGATGAACGGGGCGGGCTTGTAGTCGGGATAGGTCGTGGTGGCGCCGAGGCCGGTGAGAAACGGTACCGCCTTCGCGCCGCGCTCCAGGAGCAGCAGCGGATCGACGCGCACCAGCCTGCCGTTCTCGTTCGCGTAGCGGTCGCAGGCGCCCGCCTGGCCGCGCCGGATGCGACACAGCACGGGGCAGGCGTCGCAGCGCACGACGTCACCCGTCAGGGGTTCGCTACTTTCTGCGGCGTCTTCAGGATCGCGCACTGTTCAGGGCTTCCAGCAGGCGATGCGGCAGCACGGGCACCTGCCGCATGCGCACGCCCGCGGCATGCTCGATCGCGCCGAGGATGGCGGGCGCGGTCGGGATCAATCCGGGCTCGCCGACGCCCTTGGCCCCGTACGGTCCGAGCGGCTCGGCATCCTCGACCAGCAGGCATTCCATCTGCGGAACGTCGCCCACGGTAGGGATCAGGTAGTCGTGCAGGTTTTCGGTGCGTCCCGGCACGTATTCTTCCATCAGCGCGAGGCCCAGGCCCTGCACCGCGCCGCCCTGGATCTGGCCCTCGACCTGGATCGGATTGATCGCGCGCCCGACGTCGTGCGCGGCGTACAGGCGCAGCACCCGAGTCGTGCCGAGTTCCAGGTCGACCTCCACCGTGGCGATCTGCGCCGCGAAGGCGTAAGTCGCGTAGGGCGTGCCCTGGCCGTTCTCGTCCGCGGCGGTCGTCGGCGGATCGAAGCGGCCCTCGCCGCGGAGGTCTTCCCGCAGGGCGACGGCGTGCCGGATGCCGCCCTTGCGGAAGACGATCGAGCCGCCTTCGAGCGACAGGCGGTAATTGCGGTCGCGCCACTCGCCTTCGGGAGCACCCGCGAAGGCGAAGAGTTTTCGGCGCAGATCCAGGCCGGCGAGCTCGGCGGCCTTGCCGGAGATGAACGCCTGGCGCGACGCCGAGGTCTTTCCGGCATCGGCCGTGCGGTCCGTGTCGCCCATGACCCAGCGGAACTGCGACATCGGCAGCCCGAGCGCGTCGGCCGCGATCTGCACCAGGATCGTGTTCGAGCCCTGGCCGATGTCAACTGCACCGTTGTAGAGGGTGAGGGTGCCGTCGCGCGCAAGGCCGACGCGCAGGGTCGAGGGATTCGAGAGCGACGTGTTGCCGATGCCGTACCACATGCATCCGATGCCGGTGCCGTGCTTCAGGTGTCCGCCGGAGCCGTTGAATCGGGCGCAGGCGAGCAGTTCGCGCTCCCAATGGGGCCGCAGCGCATCCAGGCACTCGGCGAGCCCCGCCGAATGCTCGAGCACCTGCCCGGTGGCCGTGCGATCGCCCGCCTTGAGCGCGTTGCGGCGCCGGATCTCCAGCCGGTCAATGCCGAGCTTCGCGGCGAGCGCATCCATCAGTGCTTCGTGCGCGATCGCGACCTGCGGCACGCCGAAACCGCGGAATGCGCCCGACGGATGGCAGTGCGTGAAATAGGCGCGTCCACGAGCGTGCACGTTCGGCACGCCATACGGGCCGCTCGCGTGAATCGGTACCCGCGTGGCCACGGTGGGCCCCCAACTCGCGTAGGCGCCGGTGTCGAAGACCGCGTCGACCTCGCACGCGAGGAGCCTGCCTTCGGCGTCGCAGCCGAACTTCGCACGGATCCGCGCCGGGTGGCGCTTGGTGCTCGAGGCCATGCTTTCCGGGCGCGTGTAAACGCAGGCGACCGCTCGGCCGGTGAGCCACGCGCCGAGCGCGATGAGCGGCTGCACCGAAAGGTCCAGCTTGCCGCCGAATCCGCCGCCGCAGGCGCTCGGCACGATGCGCACCTGCTCGGGCCTGAGACGCAGGATGAGCGCGACCTCGTCGCGGTCCATGTACGGCGTCTGCGTGGTGACGTGAATCTCGACGCGGTTGCCGACGCGCCGTGCCCAGCCGGCTTCGGGTTCGAGGTAGGCGTGCTCGACGAATGCCGTTTGATACGTGTCCTCGGCGACGCAGGCGCAATCCGCAAATCCCTGGTCGACATCGCCTTTTCGCACGCCGCCATCGAGCAGCAGATTGTCCGGCCTGCCGGGCTGCACCGGATGCGCGCGCGGCGCCATGGCGGCATCCAGCCCCATCACCGGCGGCAGCGGCTCCCATCGCACGGGAAATTCGGCGGCATCGAACGCCTCGATCGCGGCGCGCGTGCCGATCAGGGCCGCGACCGCTTCGCCGCGGTAGCGTGCCTCGGCCTCGGCCAGCACCGGCTGATCCTTGACGTTGGGATAGATCCCGAAGCCGTTCGACGGCACGTCGCCCGCCGTCAGTACGCGGACGATTCCTCGGCGCGGCTTCAGCTTGCCGATACGAAAACGCGCGCGATGGTGCGGCGAGCGGATGACCTTCAGCCAAAGCGCATCGGCGGGGATCGCGTCGGCGGCGTAACGCTCGCCGCCGGTCAGCTTCGGAATGCCGTCCACCTTGCCGGCGCGCGCGCCAACGGCTTGCCCTGCCTCGGGTGGCAGGGGCAGCGTCTGCCGTTCACGGGACGCGTCGAGCACAGCCTCCACGATCTTCTGATAACCGGTGCAACGGCAGAGAACGCCGCCCAGCGCATCCCTGACCTGCTGCTCGTCCGGGGCGCGGATCCTGCCGAGAAGATCCGCCGCCGCCATCAGCATTCCCGGGGTACAGATGCCGCACTGTGCCGCGCCGTGCGTCTGGAACGCGACCTGGAGCGCGGCCAGGCGCCCACCCTTGTTCAGTCCCTCGACCGTGACCACGCTGCGGCCTTCGACCTGCCCCAGCGAAGTCAGGCAGGAGCACACCTGCCTGCCATCGAGCAGCACGGTGCAGGCGCCGCAATCTCCCGCGTTGCAGCCGATCTTGGTGCCCGTGAGCCCGAGCTCGTCGCGCAGCACGTCGGCCAGCCGCGAATTGCGCGCGGCTTTCGCGTGCACGCTGCGGCCATTGAGCGTGAACCGTACGGCTGCAACGTCGGTGTGCGCGCGGTTCATGCGAGCTGGTCGAGCAGGCGCTGTACCAGCACCAGGACCGCGTCCCTGCGGTACTGCACGCTGCCGCGCACGTCGTCGAGGGGGGCGAGGGGCGCAAGGTGTTCCGGCCTGACGCGAAAGTCGCCGCGCAGCAGGTCCTGCTCGAGTCCGGCAAGACGCCGCGCCACTGGCGAGCAGGCGCCGACCGCCACGCGCGCGGCCGTGATCTCGCCGCCATCGCGCTCGATCACTGCGGCGACCATCGCGATCGAGATCACGAGGTAGCGCCGCGCGCCAAGCTTGAGGAAGCCGCTCGCCGCCGCGTGCCGGGGCTTGGGAACGAGGATCGCCGTCACCAGTTCCCCGGGCTCGAGCGCGGTGCGGCGCGGCCCGAGAATGAATTCGCCCAGCGGCAGGCGCCGCCGCGCTCCGGCGCGGGCAATCTCGACCGACGCGTCCAGCGCCAGCAACGGCGGCACGCCGTCTGCGGCTGGCGAGGCGTTGCAAAGATTTCCGGCGACCGTCCCCGCGTTCTGGATCTGCCGGCCGCCGATTTCGCGCGCGGCGAGCTTGAGGCCGTGGAACGCGGGCGGCAGCTTCGCTTCGATCAACTCGCTCCAGGTGGTCGTCGCCCCGATCCGCCAGTCTGCGGCGACCTCCGCGATGCCGCGAAGCTCGTGCAGCGCAGTGACATCGAGCACGTTGGTCGCGGGCGGGGCACCGACCCGCGCGGGATAGAAATCCGTGCCTCCGGCGAGCACCGTCCGGGCATCGCGCGCAAGCAGCTCCAGCGCGTCTTCGATGCGGGTCGGCCGGGCGTACGCGGACATCACCGGAAATCTAGCACAGCCTTCCCCGGCTGCGATAATGCGCGCGCCATGCATCCGAAAAC
>SCUF01000426.1 GCA_004298325.1 Betaproteobacteria bacterium
GATCCGGACGTGATGATCGACATCAACACCACGCCGCTCATCGACGTGATGCTGGTGCTGATCATCATGCTCATCATCACGATTCCGATCCAGACGCACGCCGTGAAGCTCAACATGCCGGTCGGCAACCCGCCGCCGCCGCTGGTGCCGCCGGAAGTGGTGACGATCGAGGTCGATTTCGACGGCACCTACATCTGGAACGGGCAGGTGCTGGCCGACCGCCGCGAGCTGGAAGTGCGCCTGAATTCGGCGGCGGTCCAGACGGAGCAGCCGGAGATCCATCTGCGCCCGAACAAGCTCGTCAAGTACGACAGCGTGGCGGCGGTCATGGCCTCCGCGCAGCGGCTCGGCCTGACCAAGATCGGCCTGATCGGCAACGAGCAATTCATTCGCTGAGCGGAAGGATCCATCGCATGCTGCGGCATTTCCTGTGCATTCTCGCTGGTGCGGCGCTCGCGATGGCTTTCCAGGCGCAGGCGCAGGACAAGGGGCAGACGGTCAGGCCGGAAGTGGGCAAGCCCGTTCAGGCCGCCATCGAGCTGCTCAAGAGCCGGCGCGGCAGGGAAGCGCTCGCCAAGGTCCGCGAGGCGCAGGCCGTGCCCAACCGGACGGCTTACGAGTCGCTGATCGTGGACCAGGTCACAGGACAGGCCGCCGCCGCGGTCGGCGAACCCGGTAGCGCCGCCCGCGCTTTCGAGGCGGCGGCAGGCTCTTCTGCCGCTTCGGAGACGCAGCGACGCCAGTTTCTCGCCGCTGCTGCGGGCCAGTATTACCTCGTCAAGGATTACGCCAAGGCTGCCGATACTGCCGGACGCTACTTGAGGGCGGGCGGCAGCGACAAGGCGGTGCGCACGATGTATGCCCAAGCACTGTATCTCGGCAATAATTTCTCCGCCGCGGCCAAAGTGCTCGCCGCCGACATCGACGCGGAGGTGCAATCGGGCCGGGCGCCAAGCGAAGACCAGCTTCAGCTGCTCGCAAGCGCCTATCACCAGCAGCGGGACAACGCCGGCTATGCCAGGACGATGGAAAGGCTGGTCACCTACTATCCGAAGAAGGATTACTGGGTGAGCGTGCTGCACGGCGTGGTGACGCGCCCCGGTTATTCCGAGCGGCTCGGGGTGGAGCTGGCGCGGCTCAAGCTCGAAACCGGCGCGATGCGCACGACGGGCGAATACCTGGAAGCGGCGCAACTGGCGCTGCAGGCCGGTTTTCCGCTGGAAGCGACGAAGATCATCGACCAGGGTTACGCCACCGGAGCGCTCGGCACGGGCGCTGAAGCCGAGCGCCACAAGCGGCTCAAGGACCTGGCAGCGAAGAATCTGGCCGAGGACGCGAAGACGCTGGCGCAGGACGACGCCGGTACGGCCAGGGACGGCAAGTCGCTGTTCAACGACGGCTACAACTACGTGCTGCACGGCAAGACCGAGAAGGGCCTGGCGATGATGGAGCAGGGACTGAAGCTCGCGACCGGTTTCCTGCGGCCGGACCACGCCAAGCTGCAGTTGGCCCACGCCTACCGCCTCGCCGGCCAGAAGCAGAAGGCGATCCACGTCTACAGGACGGTCCAGGGCAACGACGGCGCAGCGAGCCTCGCGCGCCTGTGGATCATCCGCCTCGGCCGCAACGGCGGCGCCGGAGCCTAAGCGGCGAGCGGCGCGAGTCGCCCTTCAATGCCGCGCGGGATCGCATTGAGGAGCTTCTTCGTATAGTCGTGCTGCGGCGCACGGAACAGCGCCTCTGACGACCCACGCTCGACCACCTCGCCTTCGCGCATCACCAGGATCTCGTCGGCCATGTATTTCACGACCGCGAGATCGTGGGAAATGAAGAGGTATGCCAATCCCTGTTCCTCCTGCAGGTCGAGCAGCAGGTTGAGCACCGTCGCCTGCACCGAGACGTCGAGCGCGGAGACCGATTCGTCGCAGATGAGGATCTCGGGCTCCACCGCGAGCGCGCGCGCGATCGCGATGCGCTGGCGCTGCCCGCCCGAAAACTCGTGCGGATACTTGTAAAGCGCCTCCGGCGGCAGTTCCACACGCTGCAGCAGTCGCCGGGCGCGCTCGTTGCGCTCGGCTTCGCCGCTGCCCAGGCGGTGCACACGCATCGGTTCGGTGAGGATCTGCCCGATGGTGAAGCGCGGATTGAGGCTCGCGTAGGGGTTCTGGAAAATCACCTGGATGCGGCGGCGGTACGCCATCATTTGCGCATCGCTTGCGGCAAACAGGTCGATGCCGTCGAAACGCACGTCGCCGGCACTCGCCTCCAGCAGGCGCATCAGCAGCATGCCCACCGTGGTCTTGCCGGAGCCGGATTCGCCAACCAGGCCGACCGTGCGGCCGCGCGCCAGGTCGAACGACACCCCGCGCACTGCGTGCAGCACCTTCGAGGCAAACAACCCGGTCTTGAGGCGAAAGTCCTTGCACAGCCCGCGTGCCTCGATCACCGCAGCGCTGGCAGCCGGGCGTTCGAGCGGCCCCGTGTGCCTCGGCCCGGAGGCCGAGAGAAAGTCGTCGATCACCGGCAGCCGGCGAGGGCGCTGGTCGAGCCGCGGCCGGCAAAGGAGCAGTCCCCTGGTGTAGGGGTGCTGCGGCGCGCGGAACACGCGCTCCACGGGTCCGCATTCCTGCACCTCGCCGTCGCGCATCACGACCACGTGGTCGGCGATCTCTCCGACCAGCGCCAGATCGTGGCTGATGAACAGCACGCTCATGCGGTGGCGCTCGCGCAGCCTGGCGATCAGTTCCAGCACCTGGCGCTGGATGGTCACGTCGAGCGCGGTGGTCGGCTCGTCGGCGATCAGCAGCTTGGGCTGGTTGGCAATCGCCATCGCGATCATGACGCGCTGCTGCTGGCCTCCGGAGAGCTCGTGCGGATAGGCGCCGATGCGCGCTTTCGGTTGCGCAATGCCGACCTCGGCCAGCAGGTCGGCGGACTGCGCGAGCGCCTGGCGCCGCGACAGCCCGCGGTGCCATTGCAGGACCTCGGCGATCTGGTCGCCTACGGTGAACACCGGGTTGAGGGAGGTCATCGGCTCCTGGAACACCGCGGTGATATCGCGGCCGCGAATGCGGCGCAGGTGTTCGGGCCGCGCAGTGAGCAGGTTTTCACCCTCGAACTCGATGCGGCTGGCGGGATCGACCAGCGCGTTCTCGGGCAGCAGGCGCAGGATCGACATCGCCGAGACCGTCTTGCCGCTGCCGGATTCGCCGACCAGCGCCAGGGTGCCGTCGGCGGGAACTTCGAAGCTCACGCCGCGCACCGCGGCGACGGTGGCCTTGTGCCCGAGGCGAAAGGACACGCGCAGGTTGGAGACGGAGACGAGAGGTGTCATTTCAGGATGGCCCGTCTCGCCTTTGACCTCATATCCCTGCCGACTTGGCTGGGTCTCGCCAAGTCGGCAGGCATGGGGAACCCCGGATGCGCGACGACCCTTGCCAACGCCGATGCCATGAATCAGCGCAGCTTCGGATCGAGCGCATCGCGCAGCGCATCCGTCAGCAGCGAAAACGCGGTGACGAATGTCGCCATGAAGGCCGTCGCCGCGGCGAGCTGCCACCACTTGCCCAGCACCAGTTCGACATTCGCCTCCGCCAGCATCGTGCCCCACGACACCTGATCCACCGGCACGCCGAGCCCGAGGAACGACAGGATGACCTCGGCCTTGATGAACCCCACCACCAGCAGCGACAGGCGCACCAGGATCACGTGGCTTACGTTGGGCAGGATGTGGACGAACATGCGTGCCACGTGAGACACGCCGATCGCCTCCGCGGCGCGCACGTACTCGCGCGTACGGTGCTTGATGTACTCGGCGCGCACCTGCCGGTACATCCCGGTCCAGCCGGCGAGGCCGAGGATCAGGACCACCGTCTCGATGCCGCGCCCGAACACCGCGGCGAAGGCGAAGATCAGCAGGATG
>SCUF01000427.1 GCA_004298325.1 Betaproteobacteria bacterium
CCTGCGCGAGCTGCTCGCCATCCCGGCGAACTACAAGGTGCTGTTCCTGCAGGGCGGGGCGACGCTGCAGTTCGCCCAGGTGCCGATGAACCTGCTCGCGGGGCGGGGCAAGGCGGACTATGTCATCACCGGCGAGTGGTCCAAGAAGGCCGCGAAGGAGGCCGCAGCGCAGTGCGACGTGGCGATCGCGGCCACCTCCGAGGATCGCCAGTTCCGCTATGCGCCGCCGCAGGGCGCGTGGCGCGTGCGACCGGACGCGGCCTACGCGCACTACTGCTCCAATGAAACCATCGGCGGCGTCGAGTTTCACTGGATCCCGGACACCGGCAGCGTGCCGCTGGTGGCGGATGCCTCGTCCCACCTCCTGTCGCGCCCGCTCGAGGTTGCGCGCTTCGGGCTGATCTACGCCGGCGCGCAGAAGAACATCGGGCCCGCGGGGCTCACCATCGTCATCGTCCGCGACGACCTGATCGGCAAGGCGGCGAAGGGCACGCCGTCGGTCATGGACTACAAGCTCCAGGCCGCCGCCGATTCGATGCTCAATACGCCGGCGACCTACTCGATCTACATCGCGGGCCTGGTGTTCAAGTGGCTGAAGAGCCTCGGCGGCCTGGCGGAAATCGAGCGGCGCAACCTCGCCAAGGCGAAGCTGCTCTATGATTGCCTGGATGAGAGCGGCTTTTACCGCAACCCGATCGAGCCGCGCGACCGCTCGCGCATGAACGTGCCCTTCACGCTGGCCGACCCCAAGCTGGACGAGGCCTTCCTCAAGGGCGCAGCCGAGCGCGGCATGGTGCAGCTGAAGGGACACCGCTCGGTCGGCGGCATGCGCGCCTCGATCTACAACGCGATGCCGCTCGAGGGCGTGCAGCGCCTGGTCGCGTACCTGAAGGAGTTCGAACAGCGTCATGCCTAAGAGCGTGGAGAAGAAGATCGAAGTGCTGGTGCTGAACCAGATCGCCCAGGTCGGCCTCAAGCGCCTGCCGCCGGAACGCTACGCGATCGTCAAGGAAGCCAGGGCGCCGGACGCGGTGCTGGTGCGCTCGCAGGACCTGCATGGCATGAACTTCGGCCCCAACGTCAAGGCGGTCGGCCGGGCAGGCGCGGGGGTGAACAACATTCCGGTGGCGGAACTCTCCAAGGCCGGCGTGCCGGTGTTCAATGCTCCGGGCGCCAACGCCAACGCGGTCAAGGAGCTGGTGGTGGCCGGGATGCTGATGGCGGCGCGCAACCTGGTGCCGGCGCTCGAGTATGTGCGCGGCCTGGACGCGGCCGCGCCCGACCTCGACAAGCAGGTCGAAAAGGGCAAGGCTTCGTTCGCCGGCAGCGAGTTGCCGGGCCAGACGCTGGGCGTCGTCGGGCTGGGAAAGATCGGCAGTCTCGTGGCCGACGCCGCGATCCGGCTCGGCATGCACGTGCTCGGCTTCGATCCGGAGATCACCGTGGACGCCGCCTGGAGCCTGCCCTCGCAGGTGCGGCGCGCCGCCGCCATCGACGAGGTGCTGCGGGCGAGCCATTTCGTCACGCTGCACGTGCCGCTCTCCCAGAAGACGCGCCATCTGATCAATTCGAAAAGCGTCGAGCAGATGCGGCCTGGAGCGATCCTGCTCAATTTCTCGCGCGATGGCGTGGTCGACGACGAAGCCGTGGTGAAGGCGCTGCGCAGCCACCGGCTGCGCTGCTACGTGACCGATTTTCCGTCGGTGGTCCTGCTCAGGCAGCCCGGCGTCGTGGCATTGCCCCACCTGGGCGCCTCGACCCGCGAGGCCGAGGACAACTGCGCGGTGATGGTGGTCGACCAGGTGCGCGAGTACCTCGAGGACGGCACGCTGCGCAACGCGGTCAATTTCCCTGACGCGGTGATCGCGCGCGAGTCGCCCTACCGGCTCGCCATTGCCAACGCCAACGTGCCGAACATGCTGGCGCGCATTTCGCAGGCCATGGGCGGGCGCGGCATCAACATCCGCAACATGCTGAACAAGTCGCGCGGCGAGATGGCCTACACCCTGGTCGACGTCGACAGCGCGGTACCCGCCGAAGCGCTGGAGGAACTGCGCCGCATCGAAGGCGTGCTGTCCGTGCGCTACCTTCCGGCCCCGGCCAGCCCGACATGAGCGACGCGATCGGGCCGTTGCGGGACGCCATCGATGCGCTCGACGACGAGCTGCTCGCGCTGCTCGGCCGGCGCGCCGACCTGGCACGCCGCATCGGCGCCCTGAAGCGCGACGCGCCGGCCTACCGGCCCGAGCGCGAGAGCGAAATCCTGCGCCGCGTCACGGCGCGCAATCCGGGCCCGCTGCCGGACGAGCGCGTCGCGGCCGTGTTTCGCGAGGTGATCTCCGCCTGCCGCAGCCTGGAGGCGGCAATTCGCGTCGCCTATCTGGGGCCCGAGGGCACGTTCAGCGAAATGGCGCTGCGCAAGCAATTCGGCCATGCGGTCGAGGCCGAGGCCTGCGCTTCGATCGACGACGTGTTCCGTGCCGCCGAATCGGGCGGTGCGCAGTTCGCGGTGGTCCCCGTGGAGAATTCGACCGAGGGCGCCGTGGGGCGCACGCTCGACCTGCTGCTGCGCACCTCGCTGAAGATCTGCGGCGAGGTCGCGCTGCGCGTGCACCAGAACCTGCTGCGGCGCGACGATCACGGCGGCGCAGCGCTCGAGGGCTTGCGCCGCGTGTATTCGCACCCGCAGTCGCTGGCGCAATGCCATCTCTGGCTCGGCGCGCACCTGCCGCGGGCGGAACGGGTTCCGGCGGCGAGCAACGGCGAGGCGGCGCGCCTCGCGGCGAACGAGGCCGGGGCTTGCGCCATCGGGCCGGAGATCGCCGCCGAGCGCTACGGCCTCGCGGTGATGGCGTCGAAGATCGAAGACGACCCCAACAACCGGACCCGCTTTCTCGTGCTGGGCGCGCAGGCGCCGGCGCCTACGGGCCGCGATGCGACATCGCTGGTGATGTCGGCGCCGAACCGGCCGGGGGCGGTGCACGCGCTGCTGACGCCGCTCGCCAGCCACGGCGTCAGCATGACGCGCATCGAATCGCGTCCGACGCGCGTCGGGCAGTGGGAGTACTATTTTTTCGTCGACCTTGAGGGGCATCGCAGCGACCCGCCGGTCGCGGCGGCGCTCGCCGAGCTGGAGCAGCTCGCGCCGCTGCTCAAGATCCTGGGTTCCTATCCCGTGGCGGTGGCCTGAAACATGGATCTCTGTGACCTCTCGCCCGCGTACGTGCGCTCGATCGCGCCGTACCAGCCGGGCAAACCGATCTCCGAGCTGGCGCGCGAAATGGGTCTCGACGAGGCGAAGATCGTCAAGCTCGCCTCCAACGAGAACCCGCGCGGCACCGGGCCGCGCACGCGCGCCGCGATCGAGTCGACGCTGCGCGATCTGGCGCGCTATCCGGACGGCAGCGGCTTCGAGCTGAGGCAGGCGCTTTCGCGGCGCTATGGCGTCGAGCAGTCCTCGATCGTCCTCGGCAACGGCTCCAACGACGTGCTCGAACTGGTCTCGCTGGCGTTTCTCGCGCCTGGCCGCTCGGCGGTGTATTCGCAGCATTGCTTTGCCGTGTATCCGCTCGCCACGCAGGCGCGCGGCGCGCGGGGCATCGCCGTGCCGGCGAAGGACTACGGCCACGACCTCGATGCCATGGCGGCCGCGATCGCGGCGGACACGCAGGTGGTCTGGATCGCCAACCCGAACAATCCCACCGGCACGATCGTGTCGCCGGAACGGCTCGAGGCTTTCGTGCGGCGCGTGCCCGAGCGCGTGCTGGTGGTCATCGACGAGGCTTACAACGAATACCTGCACGCCGACCTGCGCGCCGACACGGTGAGGTGGCTGCGGCGCCACCCGAACCTGATCGTGACGCGCACCTTCAGCAAGGCCTATGGCCTGGCCGGCCTGCGCGTCGGTTACGCGCTGGCGCACGCAACGGTGGCCGACCTCATGAATCGGGTGCGCCAGCCGTTCAACGTCAACAGCATCGCGCTCGCCGCCGCCGCGGCCGCGCTCGACGACATGGAGTTCGTGGCGCGCAGCTATGCCGAGAACCTGCAGGGCCTGCGCCAGATCGAGCAGGGCGCGAAGCAGCTCGGCCTGGAATGGATTCCGTCGTACGGCAACTTCATCACCGTCCGCGTGGGGCGCGCCGCGGACATCTACAAGCGGCTGCTCAAGCGCGGGGTGATCGTGCGGCCCGTGGGCGGCGGCTATCAACTGCCCGAGCACCTGCGCGTCACTGTGGGCACCGAGGCCGAGAACGAGAGATTCCTGGCTGCGCTCGCCGCCAGCCTGAAGGAATGATCCGGCTCGAACGGCTTGCCGTGGTCGGGGTCGGCCTGATCGGCGGCTCGTTCGCGCTCGCGCTGAGGGCCGCGGGGCTCGCGCGTCGGGTGGTCGGCGCGGGGCGCAGTCCGGGCAACCTGGAACTCGCCTTGCGACGCGGCGTGATCGACGCGGTGGCACCGGATGCGGCACAGGCGGCACAGGGTGCGGACCTGGTCATCGTGGCGACGCCGGTGGCGCAGGTTCCCGAAGTGTTCGCAGGCATCGCCCCCGTGCTGGGGGCGCACGCGGTCGTGACCGACGCCGGCAGCACCAAGCAGGACGTGGTCGCGGCCGCGCGCGCCGCGCTCGGCGCCAAGCTCTCGCAGTTCGTTCCGGCGCATCCGATCGCCGGCGCCGAGCACAGCGGCGCCGCCGCCGCCACGGCCGATCTGTTCCGCGGCAGGCGCGTGGTGCTCACGCCCCTGGCGGAAACGTCGCCCCAGGCGCTGGCGCAAGTCGAGCAGGCCTGGGAAGCCTGCGGCGCGAGGCTGTTCCGGATGGCCCCGCGGGACCACGACGCCGTGTTCGCCGCGGTGAGCCATCTGCCGCACCTGCTGGCGTATGCGCTGGTGCACGACCTCGCCGAGCGCAGCAACGCGGCCCAGCTGTTCGGTTACGCGGCGAGCGGCTTTCGTGATTTCACGCGCATCGCTTCGAGCCACCCGGAGATGTGGCGCGACATCTGCGTCGCCAACCGGGAGGCGCTGCTGGCGGAACTCGACCGCTACGGCGCCCGGCTCGCCGCGCTGCGGCCGATGATCGAGCGGGGCGACGCGGCGGCGCTGGAGCGGGTGTTCGCCGCCGCGCGCGCGGCGCGCGAGCGCTGGCTGAAAGGCGATTTCGAGCCGTGAAAGCGCTGCGACTCGCGCCGGCGGCCGGCGCCGCGGGGTCGGTGCGGCTGCCCGGTTCGAAGAGCATTTCCAACCGCATCCTGCTGCTCGCCGCGCTCGCCGAAGGCGATACCGTGGTGCGCGACCTGCTGCAGGCCGACGACACGCGCGTCATGGTGGAGTCGCTGTCGCGGCTCGGGGTGCGTTGCGTCGTGGAGGCCCCCGGCGTGCTGCACGTGCCAGGCGTGCGCGGCGAGTTTCCGGTGAGGCAGGCGGCGCTGTTTCTCGGCAATGCCGGCACCGCGTTCCGTCCGCTCACCGCGGTGCTCGGCCTGTCCGGCGGCGAATATCGGCTCTCCGGCGCGCCGCGCATGCACGAGCGCCCGATCGGCGATCTGGTGACCGCGCTGCGCGCGATGGGGGCGGGCATCGAGTACCTGGCGGGCGAGGGCTTTCCGCCGCTCGCGATCCATCCGGGAAACGTCCGCCCGGGTCAGTCCACGAGGGTGCGCGGCGACGTGTCGTCGCAATACCTCAGCGCGCTGCTGATGGCGCTGCCGCTCGCCGGTGGCGGCGCCATCGAAGTCGAGGGCGAGCTGATTTCCAAGCCGTACGTCGACATCACGCTCAAGCTGATGCAGCGCTTCGCGATCGCGGTCGCGCGCGAGGGCTGGCGTGAATTCCACGTACCGCCGGGACCGTATCGCAGCCCCGGTGCGATCACCGTGGAAGGCGATGCTTCGTCGGCCTCATATTTTCTTGCCGCCGGCGCAATCGGCGGCGGACCGGTGCGCGTCGAAGGCGTCGGCCGCGGCAGCATCCAGGGCGACGTCCGCTTCATCGAGGTGCTCGAGAAAATGGGCGCAACGGTGACGGCCGGCGAGGACTGGATCGAAGCGGGGAGCGGCAGCCGTCGTTTGCACGCATTCGATCTCGATCTCAACCACATTCCGGACGCAGCGATGACCGCCGCCGTGCTGGCGCTGTTCGCCGACGGCCCGTGCACGGTGCGCAACATCGCCAGCTGGCGGGTGAAGGAAACCGACCGCATTGCGGCGATGGCGACCGAGCTGCGCAAGCTTGGCGCGATCGTGGAGGAGGGATCCGACTCTCTGAAGATCGCGCCGCCCGCCCGCTTGACCGCGGAAGTCGCCGTCGACACCTACGACGACCACCGCATGGCGATGTGCTTTTCGCTCGTCTCGCTCGGCGGCGTAGCGGTGACGATCAACGATCCGGACTGCGTTGCGAAGACCTTTCCCGAGTACTTCAAGGCGTTTGCCTCGATACTGCGATGAACGCACCGCCCGTGATCGCGATCGATGGCCCCTCCGCCTCGGGCAAGGGCACGGTCGCCCGGCGCGTCGCCCATGCGCTCGGCTTTCACTACCTGGAGAGCGGGGCGCTTTACCGGCTGGTGGCCCTTGCCAGCCTGCGCCAGGGGGTGTCCGCCGACGACGAATCCGCGCTTGCGGGCTTGGCATCGGCGCTCGATGTCCGCTTTCAGGACGGCGGGATCCTTCTTTCGGGCGAGGAGGTCGCCGACACCCTGCTGGAGGAGTCCTGCGGCAATCGCGCCTCCGAGGTCGCCCGGCACCCGGCAGTGAGGGCAGTTCTGCTCCAGCGCCAGCGTGCGTTCCGCCAACCGCCGGGGCTGGTCGCCGAGGGGCGCGACATGGGCACGGTCGTGTTCCCGCAAGCCGAGCTCAAGGTATTCCTCTCGGCGAGCGTCGCCGAGCGTGCCCGCAGGCGGTATAAGCAGTTGATAGACAAAGGAATCCATGCTAATCTCGCGGCCCTTTCCCGAGACCTCGCGGAGCGCGACGCGCGCGATTCGGCCCGGGCGGTTGCGCCGCTCGCGCCAGCGCCGGACGCCAGGCAGCTGGAATCCTCGGAAATGAGCGTCGACCAGGTCGTGGCACAGGTCGTGCGCTGGTATCGGGAAGGGAACCCGGCGGGCGGGGGCGCCTGAGGCGCCGCCGCCTTTTTTGCAACTTGACCCGCAACGCTCCTCGCGAGCCTGCGGATTGGAAGGTTTGAACT
>SCUF01000045.1 GCA_004298325.1 Betaproteobacteria bacterium
GCCGATCGAATCATCGTAGTTCTGCGGCACGTCGATGTAGCGCACGTACTTGTCCTTGAACATGATCTGCCACATGCCGGAGAGATTGCGGATCACGTCGCAGATCGACGGAAACAGCATGCCGTCGAGGCAGTCCAGCCGCCCGGTGAGGCCGAGCTCGACCGTCGAGCGCGGGATGCGGCAGATGTAGCTCTGGTAGTAGGCGTCGCCCTGGATCACCTCGATCTGGTCGCCGCCGCCGAAGATTCCGACCGGCAGCATGCCGGCGGCATGGATGATCTCGTGCGGCACGTAGACCGGCATGTAGCCGATCGCCTTGCGCCCCGGCACCGCCGCCTTCCACTGCTGCACCGCGTTGAAGTGGAGGTCTTCGAACAGGCCCTCGCAACGCGCCACGATCTCCTTGAGGTTCATCGCTCCTCCGTTATCGGTGTTCAAAGCGCGGCGCGCGTTTCTCGAGGAAGGCCTGCAAACCCTCGACCGCGTCGTGCGTCTGCATCAGGCCGTCGAGGTACAGCCGCTCGACTTCGGCCAGCCGCTGCTTGACCCGCTTCACATAGGGCGCGCGCGCGGCGCACACCGCGTAGTAGAGCGAAGCGGCGCTCTTCGGCGCCAGGTGGCGCTGGAAGTACTCGAGCGCCGCGGCCGCCGGATCCTCCGCCAGCTGGTTGACAAGGCCCCAGCCGAGCGCGGTGGGGGCATCGATCGAGCGCCCCGAATACAGCAGGTCCTCGGCGCGCGCCTGACCGGCGCGTTCCGGCAACAGGCAGGACGCAGCGGGCGCGAACACGGCGAGCTTCATCTCGGGCTGTCCGAACTGCGCCTGCGGTGCGGCGAACAGCAGATTCGCCGCCGCGGCGAATTCGAGCCCGCCGCCGAGGCACTGCCCCTTCACCGCCATGAGGATCGGCTTCGGCCAGTCCAGCATGCGCTCGATGAGCGCGTGCAGCGCGCGGATCATCTGCGCGCATTGCGCCGGCAGATGCTCCTCGATCGAGGCGCCGAAGGAAAAGTGCGGTCCCTCGTGGTCCACCAGCGCCGCGAGCAGCCCCGTGTCGTCGCCGTGCGCGGCAAACGCCGCATCCAGCGCCGCGATCATCTGCGCGTCGATCAGGTTGGCCTTGGGGCGTGCGAGCCGCAGGCGCAGCAGCTGGCCGTCGCACTCGGTCCAGACCTTGAGCGGGCCGGAAGACTCGCCGGCTTGGCGCGGCTCGGTGCTCACGCGCGCTGCTTTGCCTTGGGCTGGATCGAGTCGTGCAGCGGGCCGACCCAGCTTTCGTTGCGGGCGAGCGCCTGGCGCAGCGCGATGAAGTCGATTTCGCGGTCGTCCTTGGGCCCCTCGTTGAAAGCGGTGAAGCCCGCGCGCGCCTCGGTCACCATGTTGAGCGCGAGCCACGCGCGCGAATCTTCCTTGTTGCGGTTCCAGGCCTCGAGCTTGGGTTTCCTCAGCTCCTCCAGCGTCTTGGTGGTGCAATCCGGGAACGTGAGCAGGATCTTGGCGCACAGCTGCCCGACCCTCGCGTCGAGCGCCGAGAGGTCCACCTGGCCCTTCGCCAGCAGCGCCTTGCCGGCCTTGAGCGCCTCGCCGGTCTTCGGCTTGCCGAACACCAGGCGTCCGAACTCGTCGTAGACGCGCGCGGTTTCCACCAGCGGGTTGGCGATGAAATGGCCGTCGAGCTTGAGTCCCGGCGTGATGTCGGTGAGCATGCCCATATGGTAGGCCTCGTGCGCCGAGAAAGGCTCGCACAGCACGCAGGCGGCCATGGCGCGCTCGGCGCCGACCATCACCGGCAGGAAATCGGTCGCGCCGCCGATCGGCGCCGATCCGTGCTTCGGGCCTGCCTGGCCGAAGCGCGCCAGGTCCTGGGCCACGGAGAAGTCGCACGCCATGCCGATTTCCTGGCCGCCGCCGATGCGCATGCCGTTGACGCGCGCGATCACCGGCTTGTCGCAGGCCAGGATCGCCGACACCATGTCATTGAAAAGACGCATGTACTGGCGGTATTCCTGCGGGTGGCCGGCGTAATACTCGGCGTATTCCTTGGTGTTGCCGCCGGTGCAGAAGGCCTTGTCGCCGACGCCGGTGAACACGACACTGGAAACATCGCGCGCGTTCGATACGTTGCGGAATGCGAGCGTCACGCCTTTCACCATGTCGGTCGTGTAGGAATTGAACTGCTGCGGGTTGTCGAGCCAGATCCAGGCGTTGTAGAGCCCCGGCGCGACGCTGCCGTCGGGTGATCGCGCCGGAACTTTCTCGACTTTGACGCCGGGAACGGAGATTTCGGCGAGGTCGTGACTCTTGAGGATTGCGGCCATGGCGACTTTCCTTTCAGTGGGGGACGAGCACCGCGCGCCTGGCAATCTCGCGCTGGTGCACGGCCTCGAAAATGCGGTTGATCTCGGCCAGCGGATGCGTCTCGACGAAGGGCTTCACCTGAACCTTGCCTTGCAGCACCAGCGCGAGCGCCTCGGGGTAGCGTTCCGGCGGGCAGCCCCAGTTGCCGATGGCGCGCGCATCGAACGCCATCAGGTTGGACAGCCGCAGCTCGACTTTGTCCATGGTGAATCCGACCACCGCCAGGGTCGCGCCGTGCACCAGCAGGCCGTAGGCCGTGAGCTGGCCCGCCGCGGTGCCGGAGCACTCGAAGATCAGCCACTCGGTGGCGCGCAGCCCCTGCGCCTTGGCGAACGCGCCGATCGCGGCCTTGAGCGCCTTCGGATCGTGGCTCCGCGCGTTGAGCGCAAGCGCGGCGCCGCAAGGTCTGAGCGCCTCCAGCTTGCGCTCATCGACGTCGATCGCCACCACCTTGGCGCCGGCCGCGGCGGCGATCTGCACGCAATAGCCGCCGACCCCGCCGACGCCCACCACGACGGCGAGCGCGCCCGGCGCGACGCCTGCGCGACGCACCGCCTCGTAAGGCGTGGTCACCGCATCGGCCACCACCGAGACTTCCTCCAGCGCGAGCCCGGCCGCCGCGAGTTGGCCCTCGTCGACCGGACACAGGCCGCGCGCGGGAACGACGATGTGACTCGCAAAGCCGCCCTGGATGTCGTTGCCCGGCATCTTCTGCTGCCGGCAGATGGTGCCGTGGCCGCGGCGGCACAGCTCGCATTCGCCGCAGGGCAGCACCGCCGGCACGATCACGGCGCGTCCCAGCCAGGCCTGCGCCCCCGGCCCGGCACTCGCCACGCGCCCGCTCACTTCGTGGCCGAGCGCGAGCGGCAGCGCGTGGTTGACGCGCACGCCGTCGTAGAAGTAGCCCAGATCGGTATGGCACACGCCGCAGCCCGCCACCGCCACCGTCACCTCGCCCGGCCCCGGCTGCGGCTCGAAGCCATGCCGCGCCATGGGCGTCCTGGGCGCCGTCATCATCCAGCGTGTCGCGCTTGCCGCCATCTTCTCACTCTCCGCTTATTGTGGTATTACAGTACCGCATTACCTATTTAGGGTCAATGCGCCAAGCGCTGCCAGCGACCGCTCTTCCGTAGGCCTCAATAGATAACGCGGACGAGGGGCTGCAGATTTGATCTGGCACAAAGAAATTGCACGCCGTTCAGCGTAAATGGCGGCTGCAAGGAGGAGCGTGGTGTGACCCAGGCAGCGAAAGCAATGACCAGTGTGTCGGTCGCGCTCGCGGGCAGCGGCGGCGCCGGCGTGATGACCGCCGGCAACATGCTGCTCGAGGCGGCGGCGCAGGCGGGCTACTACGGCCTCATGACGCGCTCCAGCGGGCCGCAGATCCGGGGTGGCGAAGCCGCAGCGATGCTGCGCATCGCCACCACGCCCTGCGACAGCGTGGACGACCGCTACCAGGTGCTGGCGGCGGTGGATTGGGGCAATGTCGCCCGCTTTGCCGCCGAACTGCCGCTCGAGGCCTCGAGCCTCGTGGTGGGCGATCCGGCGCAGGGCGAGCCGCCCGAGGTGTTCCTGAAAAGCGGCGCGCGCTACGCGCCCGTGACGCTGAAGGCGACCGCCAAGAAGATTCCGGGCGGCTGGCCCAACATGGTCGCGCTCGGGCTGCTCGGCGGCCTGATCGGCCTGCCGGCGGCGGCGCTGCGCGCCGCAGTCGAAAAATCGATGAAGAAGGGCGGCGACGCGCTCGCCGCGTCGCTCGCCGCCGTGCAGGCGGGCGTCGGGGAAGCCGCGAAAATCGGCGTCCGCTATCCGCTCGCGCCGGCGCCCGCGCGCTCGTCGCGCTGGCTCGTCACGGGCAACCAGGCCGCCGGCTACGGCGCGATCCGCGGCGGCGTGCGCTTCGTCGCCGCCTACCCGATCACGCCGGCCACCGAGCTGCTCGAGTGGATGGCGCCGGCGCTGGCTCAGGTCGGCGGCACGCTGGTGCAGGCCGAGGACGAGCTCGCCTCGATCAACATGATTCTCGGTGCGTCTTACGGTGGGGTGCCCTCGCTCACCGCGACCTCGGGCCCGGGGCTTTCGCTCATGATCGAGGCGCTCGGCCTCGGCGTCGCGGCGGAGATCCCGATCGTGGTAGTCGACGTGATGCGCACCGGCCCCTCGACGGGAATCGCGACGAAAACGGAGCAGGCCGACCTCAACATCGCGATGTACGGCCTGCACGGCGACGCCCCGCACCTGGTGCTCGCGCCCAACTCCGTGGCCGATTGCCTGCTCACCACGCAGTGGGCCACCCACCTTGCGGAGACGCTGCAGGTTCCGGCGATCGTGCTCTCGGACCAGTTCTTCGGCCAGGCGCGCGCCGTCGTCGAGCGGCCCGCGGACGTTTCGTTTGCCGGCGCGCGCCAGCGTGCCGAGCCGGACGCCGCGGACTACCAGCGCTATGCGTTGACCCCCACGGGCGTCTCGCCGATGGCGATCCCGGGAACGCCCGGCATCACTTACACCGCCGACGGCCTAGAGCATGGCGAGCGCGGCACACCGTCCTCTGCGGCTGCGGATCACCTGGCGCAGATGGAAAAGCGCGCGCGCAAGCTCGACTCGATCGATTACGGCGAGCATTGGGCGGAGATCGAAGGCGAAGGCGAACTCGCGGTGATCACTTGGGGCTCCTGCACCGGCGCTGTGCGCGAGGCTTTCGCGCGCGCCAAGGCGGACGGCGTCTCCGGCCGGTTGCTGTCGCTGCGCCTGATGTCGCCGGCGCAGCCGCAAAGACTGCGCCGCGCGCTGCAAGGCGTGAAGCGCGCCCTGGTGGTCGAGCAGAGCTTCGGCGGCCAGTTCATGCGCTACCTGCGCGGCGAGTACGACCTGCCGTGCGAGCTGACGAGCTTCCGCAAGCCCGGACCGCTGCCGGTGCGGCCCGACGAGATCCACCGCAAGATCCTCGAATGGAGCCGTGCATGAACGCGCCTGCGACTGCGACGAACCTCAAGCCGCAACAGTTCAAGTCCGACGTCAAGCCCGTCTGGTGCCCGGGCTGCGGCGACTATACCGTGCTCTCATCGATCACCAAGGCGCTCGCCGCGCTCGAGGTGCGACCGGAGAATGTCGCCGTCGTCTCCGGCATCGGCTGCTCGTCGCGCATTCCGGCCTATACCACCTGCTACGGCTTTCACGGCGTGCACGGGCGCGCGCTCGCCGCCGCCACCGGGCTCAAGGTGGCGCGGCCGGACCTCACGGTGATCGCGGCCGGCGGCGACGGCGACGGCTATTCCATCGGCGGCAACCACTTCCTGCACGCCTGCCGGCGCAACGTCGACCTCACCTACATCGTGATGGACAACCGCGTCTACGGCATGACCAAGGGCCAGCCCTCGCCGACGACCGAGCCGGACTGGGATTCGAAACTCTCGCCGCACGGCACGGGGCTGCGCGAATTCCACCCGCTCGTGATCGCGCTCGCTTCGGGCGCCAACTTCATCGCCCGCGCCACCTCGAGCGATCCGAACGGCACTGCCGACCTGATCACGCAAGCCGTGCGCCATCCGGGCTTTTCGTTCATCGAGGTGCTCTCGCCCTGCGTCACGTTCCGGCCCGAGCAGCGCAGCTGGAAGGACATGGTGCATCCGGCGCCGGTGGAACCGACCGACGATCCGGCGCGCGCCGCGCGGCGCCTGATGACCGACGACGGCTTCAATATCGGCGTGCTCTTCGCCGGACATCGCAAGCCCTACCGGCCGGAAGCGAGCGCCTCGCCCAAGCGCGTCGCAGAGCTGGAAGCGGAGTTCGTCCTATGAAGTCCAGGAAAAAACCGGCGCGCAAGGCGGCGCGCGCGGCGCCCAAGAAGCGCGTTTTGAAGCCGGCACCCAGGCGTGCTGCGAAGGCCGGAAAGACGAGAGCCGTGCGCAGCGGCGCGTACGCCGATTTCATGGTGCAGGCCTACGCCATGGAAAACGACGCGCGCGACCGCTACACCGAGTTCGCCGACCAGATGGAAGTGCACAACAACCGCGAGGTGGCGCAGCTGTTCCGCAAGCTCGCGCGCATCGAGGGCCTGCACGCCGCGCGGATCGTGAAGGAGATGGGCTGGCGCAAGCCGCCCTCGGCGGCCGAGGCCTGGATGTGGCGCCAGTCGGAACCGCCCGAGTCGGTGCCCGCCTCGGGAGAGCTGCACTACCTGATGCAGCCGTACCATGCGCTTGAATTGGCGCTGCAGTGCGAGCAGCGCGCAGCCAGTTTCTTCACCGGCATCACGCACTCGACCGCGCCTGCCGACGTGAAGCGCATCGCGCGCGAGATGGCTGCCGAGGAGCGCGACCATGTGCGGCTGATCCAGGACTGGATGAAGAAGGTCGAAAAACCGCACGCGGGCTGGGACATCGACCTCGATCCGCCGACTTACTCCGAGTGAGGCACGCCATGGACGTCTTGCTGCCCGAAGGCTGGGACGCACCGATCGGTTACGCCAACGGCATCGCCGTGCCCGCGGGGAAGATCGTGTTCGTCGCCGGGCAGGTCGGCTGGGACGAGCGCCAGCAGTTCCACTCCGAGGAAATCGCGCCGCAGTTCGAGCAGGCGCTGAAGAACATCCTCGCCGTGCTCGCGGAAGCGGGCGGCCGCCCCGAGCACATCTGCCGCATCACGGCTTACTGCTGCGACAAACCGGCCTACCTCGCCGCGCGATCCCAGCTCGGCCGCATCTGGCGTGCGCTCATGGGCAAGCACTATCCCTGCATGAGCATGATCTTCGTCTCGGACCTGCTCGATTCGCCCGGCAAGATCGAGCTCGAGGCGACCGCGGTGCTGCCGCCTACTTGAACTTGTAGTACGCCTCGCTGAGGTAGGCGGCGACGCTTTCCTCTTCTTCGCCGTTCAGACCGATGCGGGTATTGGCGTTACAGCGCTGCACCCACGCGAGCAGCGACTGCTTGCTCGAGACCTTGCGGTTGGCGCGCGTGAAGATCCCGGAGCCGTCGCCGCCGAAGCGCGCGACGTGGCAGGCGCTGCACTTCTCTTGCAGCACCTTCTTGCCGAGTTTCGGGTCGCCGAAGGGAAAGGCGTCGGACTGCGCGAAAACCGGCGCCGTCGCAAGAAAGGCGGCCGCAGCGATCCAGCGAGCACAGTTCATGTCGTTGCTCCGTTCCGTTTCAGGACCCACGGCCCCGGGGTCTGGCTGTTCGTCCTCGAATTATTGACCGGGATCACAATCCTGTGCACGCAAAGAGCCTATAGAAACGCTTGCGTTCAGTCATGACAATGGAGGAGGTGGATCATGCTTCGGACCGTCATCGCGCTCTTTGCCGTATGTGGACTCGCAAGCGCAGGCATCGCTGGTGAAGTGACCTATCGCAAGGATATCAGGCCGCTGTGGGTGCAGAAATGCGCCCAATGTCACGGCGCCGAGGCGCCCTACCTGGGCGATTTCGAGGAGAACAAGAAGAAATTCGAGGCCATGCTGGTGGGACCCCGCATGGACACCTATGCCGATCTGGTGTTCTTCATCGGCTGGCCCGATACCGGCGCCCTCATGAGACGGCTCGATGATGGCAAGGCCACGAGCGACGGCAAGCCGGGGAACATGTACACGCACCTCGGCGACAGTGACGAAGAGCGCCGGAAGAACCTCGATCTGTTCAAGCAATGGGTGGGGAAAGACGCCTGGAAGCTCAACCGCTGGAAAGCGCGCGGCAAGGTGCCGGCCATCACCAAGGAAGAGCTGGACCGGATCGAAGCGAAATACTAGCAGTGTTCGATCGCGGGAACGGCCGAATGCTCCCGGTGGCTGGGACGTGGCCGCCTCTGACGGGGTTGCTGCTCTGCGTGTTTACGGGCGCAGCCTGCGCCGCGCCGGACTGGAATGTCGATACCCTCACGGGGGATTGGGGCGGCGTGCGGAACCGCTTGAGCGCGCAAGGCGTCACGCTGGAGATCGTGCTCAAGGCGGATCTGCTGTCGAATCTGTCCGGCGGCCTGAAGCGTGGCAGCCGCTACCTGGACAACTGGGATTTCAAGCTCAAGGCGGACGCGCACAAGCTCTGGGGCTGGCCCAACACCACCGCCTACCTCCATGTCATCAGCAACCACGGGGGCCGATTCCACGATGAGCGTGTTGGCTGCTTCATGGGCGTGGACAACATCGAGGTGCACACGAATACGACCAAGGTCTTCCATGGGTGGCTGGAGCGGAGCTTCCGCGACGAGCAATTCTCGATCCTGGCGGGGCTGTACCCCGTCGACTCGGAGTTCTATGTCACCGACGCCAGCGGCGTTTTCCTCCATTCGAGCGGGGGCATGGCGGCGGAGGTCGCGCAGACCGGCGTCAACGGACCCTCGATCTTTCCCACCAGTTCCTTCGGCATGCGCGCCAAGTGGCAGCCGACGCCGAGTTTCTATGCTCAGGCGGCCCTGGTGGACGGGGTTCCCGGTCACCCCGACAAGCCTCGCGGTACCCACATTCGTTTCGCTCGCGGCGACGGCTCGTTTGCGATGGTTGAAATCGGATGGCGACCGGCCGAAATCGATATGGAGCCGCTGGAACCGGAAAGGGGCGTGCCCCAGGATGCCGCGATCAGGTCGCACGAGAAGTACGAAGGGATCAGCAAGTACGCCCTCGGCTACTGGCGCTATACGCCGCGCTTCGACGATCTCACCGACATCGACGCGTTCGGCAGTCCGGTGCGGCGAGTCAACCGCGGCGCCTACCTTCTTGCCGAGCAGACCGTCTACCGCGAACTGGACGATTCGTCGCAGGGCCTGGCGCTGTTCCTGCGCTACGGCGTCGCGAGCGGCGACGTCAATACGCTGGACTATTCCTACAGCATCGGCCTGCGTTACAAGGGTCTGCTGCCTGGCCGGGACGAGGACGAGCTCGGCATCGGGCTGACGCGCGGCCACGCCGGCGAGAAGTACCGGCGGGCCGCCGCAACGCCATTGACGAACGGCGAGACCGCGCTCGAAATCACCTATCGCGCCAGGCTCACCCCGTGGCTCGCGATCCAGCCCAGCGTGCAGCGCATCGCCGACCCGGGCTTCAGCCCCGCGCTCCGCGATGCGTGGATTGCGGGGGTGCGTTTCGAGATCGCGTTCTAGTCACTCGACCGTCACCGACTTCGCCAGGTTCCTCGGCTTGTCCACGTCCGTGCCGCGCGCGAGCGCCGTGTGGTACGCGAGCAGCTGCAGCGGCACCACGTGCAGGATCGGCGACAGCAGCCCGTAATGCTCGGGCAGGCGGATCACGTTCACGCCCTCCGACGAAGCGATGCGCGTCTCAGCGTCGGTGAGCACGTACAGTTCGCCGCCGCGCGCGCGCACTTCCTGCATGTTCGACTTGAGCTTCTCCAGCAGCGCGTCATTCGGCGCCACCGTCACCACCGGCATTTCGGCAGTGACGAGCGCGAGCGGCCCGTGCTTGAGTTCCCCCGCCGGGTAGGCTTCGGCGTGGATGTAGGAAATTTCCTTCAGCTTCAGCGCGCCCTCGAGCGCAATCGGATAGTGCAGCCCTCGGCCGAGAAACAGCGCATGGTCCTTGGCCGCGAAGCGCTCGGACCACGCCATCACCTGCGGCTCGAGGGCGAGCGCGGCGGCGAGCGCCTTCGGCAGGTGGCGCAGGCGGCGGAAATGCTGCTGTTCGTCCTGAGCAGTCAACCGCCCCTGCAGTTTCGCCAGCGTCATGGCGAGAAGGAACAGCGCCACCAGCTGCGTCGTGAACGCCTTGGTGGATGCGACTCCGATCTCGACGCCGGCGTGCGTGAGGAAGGCGAGCTGCGTTTCGCGCATCATGGCGCTCGTCGCGACGTTGCAGATCGCGAGCGTGCTCGATTGGCCGAGGGCGCGCGCATGGCGCAGCGCGGCCAGCGTGTCGGCGGTCTCGCCGGATTGCGACACCACCACCACCAGCGCGTCGGGGTCGGGCACGCTGTCGCGGTAGCGGTATTCGCTCGCGATCTCGACCTGCACCGGCAGCCGGGCGAGCGATTCGATCCAGTACTTGGCTGTAAGCCCCGCGTAATAGCTCGTGCCGCAGGCGAGTACCAGCACCGACCGCGCGCGCTGCAGCGCAGCGGCGGCGTCGGCACCGAAAAGCGTGGGCGCGACGGACGCCACGCTTTCCAGCGTGTCGGCCACGGCCTGCGGCTGCTCGAAGATCTCCTTCTGCATGAAGTGCCGGTACGGCCCGAGCTCCACCGCGCCGCTTCCGGCCCTGACGATGCGCGTCTCGCGCGTGACGGGCCGGTCGGCC
>SCUF01000046.1 GCA_004298325.1 Betaproteobacteria bacterium
CTGCGGCCGATCCTCATGACCACCGGCGCGATGGTGCTCGGCGCGCTGCCGCTGGCGCTCGCCACCGGCGCCGGCGCCGAGGCGCGCCAGGCGATCGGCTGGGTCATCGTCGGCGGGCTCTTGCTCGGCACCGTGTTCACCCTGTTCGTGATCCCCACCGCCTACGTCCTGCTCGTCGGCAGGGTGGCGAAGGCCCAGGCGAAACTCCATGAGCAAGTACCTCATCCGGCAGCGTGACGTCCAGGCGTATTCGCCGGCCAACCACACGGGCACCCGCAACTACCGCCTCATCGGCCCGCAGGCCGTCGGCGCGAAGCACCTCGAGGTGCTGATCGGCGAAGTCGAGCGCGGCAAGGGGGCGCTGCCGCATTCGCATCCGGGCATCGAGCAGGCGTGCTACCTGCTCGAAGGCAGCGCGCACGTCGAGGTGGCGGGCGAGAAATTCGAAATGGCGGCGGGCGAAACCTGTTTTTTCCCGGCGGACGCGCCGCACCTGTTCATCGTCACGAGCGCGCGCGCGCGCGTCCTGGTGATCTATTCGCCGCCCTACGGCGAGGATCCCGCCAAGGCGGTGCGCGTTGGCTGACAGCGCCTGGCTGCCCCTGGCGGGGATCCGCGTCGTCGATTTTTCGCTGTTCGTGCCGGGGCCGTTCTGCGCCTCGATCCTTGCCGACCTCGGCGCCGAGGTGATCAAGGTCGAGTCGCCCGGCGGCGATCCGGGCCGCAGCTACATTGCGGTGCAGTTCCGCACCGAGAACCGCAACAAGCGCTCGCTGGCGGTCAATCTCAAGGCGCCCGAAGCGAAGGCCATCGTGCAGCGGCTGGCGCGCGAATGCGATATCGCGCTCGAGGGGTTCCGTCCCGGCGTCGCCGAACGGCTCGGCATCGGCGCTGCGGCGCTGCGCCAGTACAACGCGCGCCTGATCTATTGCTCGATCTCGGGCTACGGCCAGAGCGGGCCCTGGCGCGAGCGTCCCGGGCACGACGTCAATTACGTCGCCGCCGCCGGCGCCCTGGCGTATCCGGGGCAGTGGCTGCAGCCTCCCGTGCGCTCTTCGATCGCCATCGCCGACATGGGCGGCGGCAGCGCCGCCGCGATCGCGGTGCTCGCGGCGCTCGCCGAGCGCGCGCGCACCGGCAGGGGCGTGCGCCTCGACCTGTCGCTGTTCGAGACGGCATTTTTCTGGGCGGCGATGCGCCACGGCCTGGATCCCGCGGCCGATCCGAAGGCGCACATCTTTCCGGTCAACGACGTCTTCGAGACGCGCGACGGCGAGCGGCTCACGCTGGGCATCCTCGAGCAGCATTTCTGGGAGAACTTCCTGCGCTTCGTGCCGGAACTCGCCGACGCGCGCTTTGCCACCGATGCCGGCCGGCGCGCACACGGCGACGCGCTGTCGGCGCAGCTGGCCGCGGTGATGCGCACGCGTACGACGGCCGAGTGGATCGCGCTGTGCGAGGCACACGATGTGCCGGTCGACCGCTGCCTGACGCCCGCGCAGGCGGCCGAGCTGGAGCAGATTCGCGTGCGCGGCGGCGTGGCCAGCCGCGGCAGCGAGCGCTTCGCGCTCTTCCCGGTGCATGCCGACGGCGCGCGCGGCGGCAGCCTGCGCCGCGGCGTGCCGCGGCTCGGCGAGCACAGCCGCGAGATTCTCGTCGAACTGGGTTTCGACGATGCGCAGATCGCGGAGCTGGTGCGCAGCGGGGCGGTGAAAACGTGACGTTGCACCTCAAGCATGCGTGCGCGCTTGGCCTTTTACATCGATCTCGGCTTTTCGACCCGATCGCAGGGCGATCGGGTCGAAAAGCCGAGTTTCAAGGACCCAACATGAAAATTCCCGTTTGGCCGATCGTCCTCATCGTCCTGGGCGCCGCGTTTCTCGCCAGCAACCTCGGGCTGATCTCCTTCGGCGAGCTGCGGCAGTGGCTCGCCACCTGGTGGCCGCTGATCCTGATCGCGCTCGGCGTTGCAGGATTGGTGCGACGCGCGCGCTAGGCCGATGGACTTCGCGCCCACCCCCGAGCAGGAGCGCATCCGCGAGGCGGTGGCGAAGCTGTGCGCGCAGTTCGGCGACGACTACTGGCTGAAGCACGACAAGGACGGCGGCTTTCCGCAGGAACTGCACCTGGCACTGGCGCGCGACGGCTGGCTCGGCGTCGCGATGCCGGAAGAATTCGGCGGCGCGGGCCTGGGCATCAGCGAAGCCGCGGTGATGATGCAGGCGATCGCCGAGTCGGGCGCCGGGTTTTCCGGGGCGTCGGCGGTGCACATGAACATCTTCGGCCTCAACCCGGTGGTCGTGTTCGGCACCGCGGAGCAGAAGCGGCGCATGCTGCCGCCGCTCATCGCGGGCCGCGAGCGCGCCTGCTTCGCGGTCACCGAGCCGAACACCGGACTCAACACGACGCGCATCAAGACGCGCGCCGAGCGCTCCGGCGAGCGCTACCTGATCTCGGGGCAGAAGGTGTGGATCTCGACCGCGCAGATCGCCGAAAAGGTGCTGCTCCTCGCACGCACCACGCCGCTGGAGCAGTGCCGCCGGCCGCAGGACGGCCTGTCGCTGTTTTACACCGACTTCGACCGGCGCCACATCGAGGTGCGCGAGATCGAGAAGATGGGACGCAGGGCCGTGGACACCAACCAGGTGTTCTTCGACGGCCTGCCGGTGCCGGCGGCCGACCGCATCGGCGAGGAGGGCAGGGGATTCGAATACATCCTGCACGGCATGAACCCGGAGCGCGCGCTGATCGCCGCCGAGTGCGTGGGGCTCGGGCGCTGCGCGCTTGCGCGCGCCGCGCAGTATGCGAAGGAGCGCATCGTGTTCGACCGGCCGATCGGCCAGAACCAGGGCATCCAGCATCCGCTCGCGGCGAACTGGATGGCGCTCGAGGCGGCCGCGCTGATGGTCTTCAAGGCGGCGTGGCTCTACGACCGGGGCGAGGCCTGCGGCGCGGAATCGAACGCCGCGAAATATCTCGCCGCCGAGGCCTGTTTCGATGCCTGTCAGCAGGCCGTGATGACGCACGGCGGCTTCGGCTACGCCAGGGAATATCATGTCGAGCGCTACCTGCGCGAATCGCTCGTCGGCCGGATCGCACCGGTGAGCCCGCAACTCATCCTGTGCTACATCGCCGAGCGGGTGCTCGGCCTGCCGAAGTCCTACTGAGGAGGATACGACATGGATCCCGCGTTGATTCACGAGCGCATGAAGGGGACGCTTTCGGAGCACCTCGGCATCCGGCTGACCGAGGTGTCGCCGGAGCGCGTCGTGGCGACGCTCGAAGTGCGCCCCGAGCTGTGCACCATCGGCAAGACGCTGCACGGCGGCTCGATCATGGCCTTTGCCGACACGCTCGGCGCGGTCGGCACGGTGATCAACCTGCCGGCCGGCCATCGCACCACGACCATCGAATCGAAGACCAACTTTCTCGGTGCGGCGCCGCTCGGCACGCGCGTCACCGGGGAGAGCACGCCGCTGCACCGCGGCCGCACCACCATGGTCTGGCAGACGCGCGTCACTTCCGAGGCCGGCAAGCTGGTGGCCCTGGTGACGCAGACGCAGATGGTGATCGCGCCCTCGGCATGAGACCACCACGATGAGCGACGCGCTTCCCGTGGTCGGCCGCGGCTTCTGCTACGAGGACCTGCAGCCCGGCTTTCGCTTTCGCACCCATCGTCGCACCCTGAACGAGGCCGATCTCGCCAGCTTCATCAACCTCACCTGGCTCACCGAAGAGCTGTTCGCAGTGGCCGACGACGACGGCCGCGCCATCAAGGGCCGTCCGGTGCCGGGCGCGCTGGTGTACGCCTTCGCCGAGGGACTGCTGCTGCCCGCGATGCAGCACACGGGGCTCGCGTTTCTCAACGCCACGCTCGACGTCAAGGCGCCCACGGTCGTGGGCGACACCATTCACGTCGCAGTCGAAATCACCGAGATGCGCCTGACCGCGAAAGGCGATCGCGGCCTGGTGCGATCGGCCAACAGCGTGGTGAACCAGCGGGGCGAAACGGTGCTCGCCTACAACCCCCTGCGCATGCTCAGGCGCAGGCCGGCCGGCTGAGGGCCTGGCAAGCGGGCGGTCCCGGGATTATGATGCGGGCGTTTTTCGGGCCTGGCCATACTCTGGGAGGAGGACAGCATGCAACGGACCGAAGCCATCCTGAAGCGCACCCTGCACGCCGCGGCCATGGGGCTCCTGGCAGCGTCATTCGGCGCCGCCGTCCTGGCGCAGGAAAAAAAAGCCAAGCCCGCGCCGGCGCCCGCGAAGCCGGCCGCGGAGGAAGAGCCGTTCTGGGCGATCGGGCGGCCGAAGAACAGCGCGGACGCCATGAAGATGGCGCCGGTGCCGGCCTTCCCGGTGCCGACCGCCGCCGACAAGCTGCCGGTGAAGAGAATCAAGCTGCCGCCCGGCTTCAAGGTCGAAGTCTGGGCGAGCGACGTCCTGGACGCGCGCGGCATGCGCCAGGGCGACAAGGGCACGGTGTTCGTGTCGTCGCTCTTCGTCGCCGGCAAGATCTACGCCGTCGTCGACAAGGGCGGCAAGCGCGAGGTGAAGACCATCGCCGAGAAGCTCTTCCTGCCCAACGGCATCGAGTTCCACAAGGGCGCGCTCTACGTCGCGACGCCGAAGGACCTGACGCGTTACGACGACATCGAAGCCAGGCTCGACAATCCGCCCAAGCCGGTGATGGTGTACGACAAGTTTCCCGGCGATGTGCCGCACGGCTGGAAGTTCATCAAGGTCGGACCCGACGGCAAGCTCTATTTCCCGGTCGGCGGGCCATGCAACATCTGCGATCCGTCCGACAAGTACGCGCAGATCTTCCGCATGAATCTCGACGGCACGGGCGTCGAGTCGGTGGTGAAGGGCATGCGCAACACGGTCGGCTTCGATTGGCACCCGAAGACGAAGGAACTCTGGTTCGGCGACAACGGCCGCGACTGGCTCTCCGAGGACCTGCCGAACTGCGAGCTGAACCGCGTCACCAAGGTCGGCCAGCATTTCGGCTTCCCGTACTGCCACCAGGGCAATTTCGCCGATCCGCAGTTCGGCTGGGGCAAGAGGTGCGAGGATTACGTCAAGCCCGCGCTGCTGCTCGGGCCGCACGTGGCGCCGCTCGGCATGCGCTTCTACAGCGGCAGGATGTTCCCGGCGAAATACCAGAACGCGATCTTCCTCACGCGCCACGGCCCCTGGAACCGGTCGCAGAAGTATGCCGCCGACGTGGTGGCGGTGTTCATCGACGCCAAGGGCAACGCCAGGATGGAGCCGTTCCTCACCGGGCTGGTGGAGAACAACCAGTATCTCGGCCGGCCGGCCGACGTGATGGTGATGAAGGACGGCTCGCTGCTG
>SCUF01000428.1 GCA_004298325.1 Betaproteobacteria bacterium
CGCTGTGGGAAATGCACAAGGAAGGCATCGACCTGAACTCCGTCCAGTGGGCGGCGCATTGAGCAAGGCATGAAGGAGCAAGCACATGGCATACAGCGATAAAGTCATCGATCACTACGAGAACCCGAGAAACGTCGGTTCCTTCGACAAGTCGGACGAGGCGGTCGGCACCGGCATGGTCGGGGCGCCCGCCTGCGGCGACGTGATGAAGCTGCAGATCAGGGTGAACGAGGCCGGCATCATCGAGGATGCGCGCTTCAAGACCTACGGCTGCGGTTCGGCGATCGCCTCGAGTTCGCTCGTCACCGAATGGGTGAAGGGCAAGACGCTCGACGAGGCGGCCACCATCAAGAACACGCAGATTGCCGCGGAGCTGGCGCTGCCGCCGGTCAAGATCCACTGCTCGATCCTGGCCGAGGACGCCATCAAGGCGGCCGTGGCCGATTACCGCATCAAGCACGGCGAGCAGCCGGTCGACACGCAAAAGGTCGCTTGAGGGCGGAGACCGGCATGGCTGTCACATTGACCGAAAAAGCCGCGAGCCACGTCCAGGGATTCCTGGCGAAACGCGGCAAGGGCGTGGCCTTGCGCGTCGGCGTGCGCACCTCGGGCTGCTCGGGCATGGCCTACAAGCTGGAGTTCGCCGACAGCGTGACGCCGGAGGACCTGCAGTTCGAATCGCACGGCGTCAAGGTCGTGGTCGACCCCAAGAGCCTGCCGTATGTCGACGGCACGGAACTCGATTACACGCGCGAGGGCCTCAACGAGGGGTTCAGGTTCAACAACCCCAACGTCAAGGACGCGTGCGGCTGCGGTGAATCGTTCAACGTCTGAAGAACCATTTCGAGCTGTTCGGGCTGCAACCGGCTTACGCGCTCGAGCTTGAGCAGCTCGAGCGGGCGTATCGCGAGATCCAGGCGCGCATCCATCCGGACCGTTTCGCGCGCGCGGGCGATGCGGAACGCCGCGCCTCGATGCAGTGGGCCACGCATGTCAACGAGGCCTATCGCATTCTCAAGAGCCCGGTGCAGCGCGGCAAGTACCTGCTGTCGCTGCGGGGCGTGGACGTCGCCTTCGAGAGCAATACCGCGATGGCGGCCGATTTCCTCATGCAGCAGATGGAATGGCGCGAGCAGCTCGAGGCGGCGCTCGGACGCAAGGACGCCACCGAGCTGGAGCGCCTGCGTGCGCGCCTGCAGGGCGAGCGGCGCGCGCTGGAAGGGCGCATCGCCGAGTGCCTCGACGGGCCGGCGGATGCGGCGGGCGCGGCCGATCTGGTGCGCCGGCTCATGTTCCTGGAAAAATTCGATGCCGACATCGATGCCGGATTTGAGACAATCGAGGCTTGAGCGGTCCCCGGTTGAGTGCGCGTTGGAACGCAGAGGTATGCGCGTAGTTGAATTTCCCCAGATCTCCGTTTTTTTGCCCGATTGCGTCGACGCAATCGGGCAAAAAAACGGAGACCGAGGGAAAAACCAATTCGCACCGGTGCCCGCATGATATCGACGGACTAAGACGAATCAGTCATGGCCCTCCTGCAGATCGCCGAACCCGGCCAATCGAGCGCGCCGCACGAGCACCGGCTCGCGGTGGGGATCGACCTCGGCACGACCAATTCACTGGTGGCCACGGTGCGCAACGGCGTCGCCACGGTGCTGCCCGACGAGCAGGGGCGGCCGCTGCTGCCGTCGATCGTGCGCTATGCCCCGGGGGGGGAGGTCGAAGTGGGCTTCGCCGCCCAGGCGCAACAGTCGAATGACCCGAGGAACACCATCGTGTCGGTAAAGCGCTTCATGGGGCGCGGGGTCAAGGACGTCGGGCACGTCGAGAACGCGCCGTACGATTTCGTCGACGCCCCGGGCATGCTGCAGCTGCGCACCGCGCAGGGCGTGAAGAGCCCGGTCGAGGTGTCCTCGGAGATCCTGAAGGTGCTGCGCCGGCGCGCGGAGCTCGCGCTCGGTGGCGACCTGGTCGGCGCGGTGGTCACGGTGCCGGCCTACTTCGACGACGCGCAGCGCCAGGCCACCAAGGACGCGGCGACGCTCGCCGGCCTGAATGTGTTGCGCCTGCTGAGCGAGCCTACGGCCGCCGCGATCGCCTACGGCCTCGACAATGCGGCCGAGGGCACCTACGCGGTGTTCGACCTCGGCGGCGGCACCTTCGACATCTCGATCCTCAAGCTGTCGCGGGGGGTCTTCGAAGTCGTGGCGACCAACGGCGATTCGCTGCTCGGCGGCGATGATTTCGACCATCGCGTGTTCTGCTGGGCGCTCGAAGAGGCCAAGCTGCCGCCGCTGCAGCCGCGCGACATGCGGCTGCTCTACGCCAAGGCGCGCGAAGCCAAGGAGACGCTCACTTCCCACGGCGAGGCGCCGATCACGGCGCGGCTTTCGGGCGGCGAGTTCGTCGACCTGAAGCTCACGACGGAGGCGTTCTGCGGCATGACGCAGACGCTCGTCAACAAGACCATCGGCCCGACGCGCCGCGCGCTGCGCGACGCCGGCCTGACGGTGGACCAGATCAAGGGCGTGGTGATGGTGGGCGGTGCCACCCGCATGCCGCAGGTGCAGCGCGCGGTGGGCGAGTTCTTCCGCTGCGCGCCGCTCAACAACCTCGATCCGGACAAGGTCGTGGCGCTGGGCGCCGCGATGCAGGCGAATATTCTCGCGGGCAATCGCGCGCAGGGCGAGGACTGGCTGCTGCTCGACGTGATCCCGCTGTCGCTCGGCATGGAAACGATGGGCGGGCTGGTGGAGCGCATCATTCCGCGCAATTCGACCATCCCGGCAGCGCGCGCGCAGGAATTCACCACCTTCAAGGACGGCCAGCGCGCGATGAGCTTTCACGTCGTACAGGGCGAGCGCGAGCTGGTGTCGGATTGCCGCTCGCTGGCGAAGTTCGAGCTGCGCGGCATCCCGCCGATGGCGGCCGGCGCGGCGCGCGTGCGCGTCACGTTCCAGGTGGACGCCGACGGCCTGCTCTCGGTCGCCGCGCGGGAGAAGTCGAGCGGCGTGGAGACCTCGGTGACGGTGAAGCCGTCCTATGGCCTGACCGATGCCGAGATCGAGCGCATGCTGCGCGATTCCGTAGAGCACGCCCGCGAGGACATGCACGCGCGCGCGCTGCAGGAAAACCGCGTCGAGGGCGAGCGCCTCGCCGACGCGGTCAGCGCGGCGCTGGCGAGCGACGCCAACCTGCTCTCGGCGGAGGAGCGCGGCGGCATCGAGGGTCTGCTGCAGGAGCTTCGCGCGACGCTGACCGCGAGCGATCACCGGGCGATCAAGCGGGCGGCCGAAGCGCTCAATCGCGCCACCGAGGAATTTGCCGCGCGACGCATGGACGCGGGCGTGCGGCGCGCGCTCGCCGGCCAGAAGATCGCCAGTCTGGGCGGCTGATGCCGAGGCTCAAGGTCCTGCCGCACGCGGAGCTCTGCCCGCAGGGCGCCGAGCTCGAGGCGCCGTCGGGCGTGTCGATTCTCGACACGCTGCTGGCGAACCACATCGAGATCGAGCATGCCTGCGAGAAGTCCTGCGCCTGCACCACCTGCCACGTCATCGTGCGTGCCGGGATCGAATCGCTCGACGCCGCGGAGGAGAAGGAAGAGGACATGCTCGACAAGGCCTGGGGTCTGGAGGCGAATTCGCGCCTCGGCTGCCAGGCGAAGGTGCGCGGCACCGACCTCACGATCGAGATTCCCAGGTACACGATCAATTACGCCAAGGAGGCGGCGCACAAGTGAAGTGGACCGATTCGCGCGAGATCGCGATCGCGCTCAGCGAGGCGCGTCCGGACACCGATCCGAAGGCGGTGAATTTCGTGGATCTCTACAACTGGGTTTTGGCGCTGCCGGACTTCAGCGACGATCCGAAACGCAGCGGCGAGAAGATCCTCGAGGCGATCCAGGCGGCGTGGATCGAAGAAGCCGAGTAGGCGGCCGGTGAACCGGCTGCGCGCGGCGCAACGGACGCTTTTCAACGAGGAGGAGCCATGTTCGAACCGATTTCACTGCCGTTCGGCGCGAAGATGCTGTTCAACACCGTGAAGCTCAAGCCCGGCGTCAGCTTCGAGCAGGTGGAACTCGCCGTGGGCGAGATGTGCAACGTCGTCAAGGAAACCTACGGCGGCGACAAGGGCGGCTTCCTCGCCGGGCAGGTGTTCAAGTTTTCGGGCTTCGTCTCCGACGAGGGTTCGCTCTCCGAGTCGCGCACGGCCGACGAGCATTACGTCATCGTCACCTACTGGCGCTCGTTCGAAGAGCACGAGAAGTCGCACGCCGACAAGATCTTCACCTCGAAATTCGAGGTGCTGGCGAAGATGTGCTCGGAGACCAAAGAGCTGGGCTACGACATGCTGTGGCAGGGAGCGCCCGAAACCGCCTGACGCGACGCGATCAATCGTCCAGCCCGCTCACCCCTTTGCGGTGCGCGAGCAGCTTCGCGCCGCCGATGCGGAACAGCACCATCCCGGGCCAGGCCAGCCGGCCGTTCGGCCGGCGGCTGAAGAGAATGCCATCGGTGCGCGCCAGCACCTGCGTCCTTGCCCGCTCACCGCGCGCATCCATCGGATCGATCACTTCGCACACCGGCTGGCCTTTGCGCACCCGCGCGCCCTTGGGCGCGTGGTAAGTGAGAATCCCCGTCCTGGGGCTGTAGCCCACGTCCATGCCGCCGATCGGTGTCGCCTCGGACTTCAACCGCGGCAGCCTGCCCGCACGGCCCGAGATCAGCCCGCGCCGCACCAGGAAGCGGTAAAGATTGTTCGCGTCGCTCTCGCCGAGCGCATGCGTGACATCGTGCTGCCCGCGATACTCCACGGTCGCCGAAAGGCACGCCTGCGGGATGCTCGCCTGCGCAAACCGCTCGGCCAATCGCGCCCAGAGCGCGCTGTGCACGCCTGAAAACGTGAGCGACTCGGGATAGGGGTCGTTGTAGAGCGTCGCCTCGGCGCCCAGGTCGCAGGCCAACTCCCGCGCCGGTCCCGGCCAGTCCCGGCGCGAGATGAAGAGGTGCAGCGCCGCCTCGAGGTCGCAGTGCAGGTCGAGCACGATGTCGGCATCCGCCGAAAGCCGCATCACTTCGGCGCGCAGGGCCTGCAGCTCGTTCTGCGGCTTCATCGCGGCGAGCGCGGCGAGCGCAGCCCTGCGGATCAGCGCGACGTTCTCCGCGGCATTGCGGCCAATCTGCTTCCCGACACGCTCGGCCACCGCTCCCGACAGGTCGTGCCAGTTGCGATTGAAGTTGTCGCGGCCGAGGAAATCGTAGCGCCCGAGGTGATTGTTGCCCACGAGTTGCGACAGCCCGATCGGGTTGACCACCGGCACCGCCACGATCTCGCCTCTGATGCGCCCGCGCCGGTCGGCCTCGACCAGCATCGGCAGCAGGTGATGCAGCGCCATCGCGCCGGGCAACTCGTTGGCGTGGATCGCCGCCTGCAGGTAGGCCTTCGGCCGTGCCCCGGCCCTGCCGAAGCGGTAGACGGCGAGGCTGCGAGCCGTGCCCGGCGTCATCGACGGCAGCGTGATCTTCATTTTCCGCATGGCGACCTCGTGTCTGGGGAAGGGCCGACATTTTCCGGGTTTCCGCGCGCTTGAACAGGCCTCGCCGCCGGTATTTTCGTTGCGCGAATCGGGGTAACATCCGCCTGCTCGCGGCGGGAGGTGCCGCGTGCGCCGCGGTTGACCTTTACAGAGGAGGGCTATCCGATGAACGAACAAGAACTGCGCAGCCTGATCGAGGACGTGCGCGGGGGACGTCTGTCGCGGCGCCGATTCGTGCGCGCGATGGTCGGACTCGGCCTGACGGCGCCCATGGCCAGCCAGATGCTGACCTACTCGGGCATCGCGCAGGCGCAGGTCCGATCCGCCTACAAGCCCACCAAGCGGGGGGGCGGCGGTACGCTGAAGCTGCTCTGGTGGCAGGGCGCGACCCTGCTCAACCCGCATTTCGCGGTGGGCACCAAGGACCAGGAGGGTTCGCGCATCTTCTACGAACCGCTGGCCGGTTACGACAACGACGGCAACTTCGTGCCGATCCTCGCCGCGGAAATTCCGAGCGTTCAGAACGGCGGCCTGGCCGCGGACGGCCGCTCGGTCGTCTGGAAGCTCAAGAAGGGCGTGCAGTGGCACGACGGCAAGCCGTTCACGGCCGACGACGTGGTCTTCAACTGGGAGTACGCGGCGAACCCGGCCACGGCGGCGACGACCATCGCCACCTACAAGGACATCAAGGTCGAGAAGCTCGACAGCCACAGCGTGCGGGTCGTGTTCCAGAAGCCGACGCCGTTCTGGGCGGAAGCGTTCTGCGGCACGCGCGGCATGATCATTCCGAAGCACCTGTTCGAGCCCTACAAGGGCGACAAGTCGCGCGAGGCGCCGAACAATCTCAAGCCGGTCGGCACTGGGCCGTACAAGTTCGTCGACTTCAAGCCCGGCGACATGGTGCGCGGGCAGATCAACACCGCCTACCACGAGCCGAACCGGCCGCATTTCGACGCCATCGAGATGAAGGGCGGCGGCGACGCGGTTTCGGCGGCGCGCGCGGTGATCCAGACCGGCGAATTCGACTACGCCTGGAACATGCAGGTCGAGGACGAGATCCTGCTGCGCCTGGAAAAG
>SCUF01000429.1 GCA_004298325.1 Betaproteobacteria bacterium
TGTGGGTGCACGGCGTTTCGCGCGTGTCGACGTCGAACGAGGGCACGTCGTCGGCGCGGGGGATGCAGTAGTCCATGAACGACCCCGTGACGAGCTGGCCGGTCGCGTCGTACTGGCAGCGCTCGAAGAGCGCCTGCCCGATGCCCTGCACAAGGCCGCCGTGCACCTGCCCCTCGACGATCATCGGGTTGATGATCTTGCCGAAGTCGTCCACCGCCACCCATTTCTCGATCTTCACCTTGCCGGTCTCGGGATCCACTTCCACTTCGCAGACGTAGCTGCCGGCCGGGAAAGTGAAGTTGGACGGATCGTAGAACGCGTTTTCGTTGAGCCCCGGCTCGAGCTTGTCGTGCGGGTAGTTGTGCGGCACGTAGGCGGCGAAGGCCACCTCGCCGAACATCTTCTTCTTGTCGGTGCCGGCGACCTTGTAGACGCCACGGTCGTACTCGACGTCCGCCTCGGCCGCCTCCATCAGGTGCGCGGCGATCTTGCGGCCCTTCGCGATCACCTTGTCGAGCGCCTTCATGATGGCGGTGCCGCCGACGGCGATCGAGCGCGAACCGTAGGTGCCCATGCCGAAGAGGACTTTCGAGGTATCGCCGTGCACGATGTCGACGTTTTCGATCGGCAGGCCGAGGCGGTCGGCCACGACCTGCGCGAACGAGGTCTCGTGCCCCTGGCCGTGCGAATGCGAACCGGTGAAAACCGTCACGCTGCCGGTCGGATGGACGCGGATCTCGCCGGCCTCGAACAGGCCGGCGCGCGCACCGAGGGAGCCGGCAACGGCCGAGGGCGCAATGCCGCAGGCCTCGATGTAGCAGGCGTAGCCCAGGCCCCGCAGCTTGCCGCGCTTCGCCGACTCGGCCTTGCGGGCGGCAAAGCCGGCGACGTCCGCCATCTTGACCGCGGCATCGAGCGTGGCGTCGTAATTGCCGGTGTCGTAGAGCAGCGCGACCGGGGTCTGGTAGGGGAAACTGTGGATGAAATTGCGCCGGCGGATTTCGGCCGGGTCGAGCTTCAGGTCGCGCGCCGCGGTCTCCACCAGCCGCTCGACCACGTACGTCGCTTCGGGCCGGCCCGCGCCGCGGTAGGCATCCACCGGGCTGGTGTTGGTGAACACGGCAGTCACCTCGCAATGGATCAGCGGCGTGGTGTACTGGCCGGCCAGCAACGTGGCGTAGAGGATCGTCGGCACACAGGACGCGAACGTGGACAGGTAGGCCCCCACGTTGGCGACGGTCCTGACCCGCATGGCGAGGAACTTGCCGTCCTTGTCCATGGCGAGCTCGGCGGTCGTGGTGTGGTCGCGGCCGTGCGCATCCGAGAGATACGACTCGGAGCGATCGGCGGTCCACTTCACCGGCCGATTGAGCTGCTTCGCGGCCCAGGTCACCACCACGTCCTCGGCGTACAGGTAGATCTTGGAGCCGAAGCCGCCGCCGACGTCGCCGGCCACCACGCGCACCTTGTGCTCCGGCAGGCCCATGACGAAGGCGGTCATCAGCAGGCGCTCGACGTGCGGGTTCTGGCTCGCCACGTAAAGCGTGTAGCTGTCTTCGGCGCGCGAGTACGAGCCGTTCGCCGAACGCGGCTCGATCGCGTTCGGGATCAGGCGGTTGTTGACGAAATCGAGCCGGCTGACCTGCGCGGCCTTGGCGAAGGCCGCATCCACCGCCGCCTTGTCACCCAGCGCCCACACATAGCAGGTATTGTTCGGTGCGATGTCGTGGATCACGGGCGCCCCGGGCGCGCAGGCCTTCGCTCCGTCCACCACCGCGGGCAACGTCTCGTAGTCGACCTCGACCAGCTCGGCGGCATCGCGCGCCTGTGCCAGCGTTTCCGCGATCACTACGGCGACGCGCTCGCCGCTGAAGCGCACCTTGCCTTGCGCCAGCACCGGATAGGGCGGCTCCTTCATGGGCTGGCCGTTGACGTCGGTGATGAGCCAGCCGCAGGGCAGTCCGCCCAGCTTGGCGGCGGCGACGTCGTCGCCCGTGTAGACCGCGAGCACGCCCGGCGCGCCCTTGACCCTGGAGGTGTTGACCGACTTGATGCGCGCATGCGCGTGCGGCGAACGCACGAACGCGGCGTAGGTCTGTCCCGGCAGCGTGACGTCATCGGTGTACTGCCCCGCGCCCGTGAGGAAGCGGTAGTCTTCCTTGCGCGGAATGCGCGCGCCGATCAGCGGTGCGTTCATGGCGCCCCTCTCTATTTGGTTGCGGCCATCGCTTGCGCGCCGGCCATGATTGCTTTGACGATATTGTGATAGCCGGTGCAGCGGCAGAAGTTGCCGTCGAGCGCTTCGCGCACCTGCTGTTCGGTCGGATTCGGGTGACCGTTCGCGAAGTCGATCGCGTTCATCACCATGCCCGGGGTGCAGAAGCCGCACTGCAGGCCGTGATGCTCCTTGAAGGCGGCTTGCATCGGATGCAGCGTGCCGTCGGCCGCCGCCACATCCTCGATGGTGCGGATCTCGGCGCCCTCGGCCTGCATGGCGAGCAGGGAGCACGATTTCACGGCCTTGCCGTTCATGTGCACCGTGCACGCGCCGCACTGGGCCGTGTCGCAACCGACGTGCGTGCCGGTGAGACGCAGGGTTTCCCGGATCAGGGTGACGAGCAGCGTGCGTTCCTCCACTTCCGCGGACACCGGCTTGCCGTTGACCTTCATCGAAACTTTCACTGCCATGGCTCCTCCTTTGAGCGGAAGCGTCTTTGTCGAATAGAGGGCCGCGTGCCGTTGGCGAAACGGCGGGATGGTTGCGATGGGAAGAAAACGGGCGCGCGGCTGCAATGGAAATACTAACCAAGCGTTCCGTGAAGAGCAATGCGGCGACGCAGCAACGGGTACTCGGCAGGCGAAAAAAAACCCGCGCCGGCGCGGGTTCTTCCGGGGGCGGCGCAGCCGCCCTACTTGAGCTTGCTCTCCTTGTACATCACGTGCTTGCGCGCCTTGGGATCGTACTTGCGGATCTCGATCTTGTCCGGCGTGGTGCGCTTGTTCTTGGTGGTGGTGTAGAAATGGCCGGTGCCGGCGGAGGATTCGAGCTTGATCTTTTCGCGCATGGCTCGGGCTCCTCAGGCGGCTTTCTTGCGGGCGCCGATCTCGGCCAGCACCGCCTCGACGCCCAGCTTGTCGATGCGGCGCAGTCCGGCGGTCGAAACGCGCAGGCGCACGAAGCGGTTCTGGCTCTCGATCCAGAAGCGCCGGTAGTGCAGGTTGGGCTGATACACCCGCTTGGTCCTGTTGTTGGCGTGGGAAACGTGGTTTCCCTTCATCGGTTTCTTGCCGGTGACCTGGCAGACTCTGGACATGGCGTGACTCCGCGACCCACGAAAAGGCGCGGATTATACGCGCTGAAACAGGGACCTACAAGGACGCTGGAATCGCTCACAGCAACCCGCGTTCGGCGAACGACAGGCACTGGTTGCCGGCGACGATGAAGTGGTCCAGGACCTTGACGTCCACAAGGGCGAGCGCTTCCCTGAGTTGCCGCGTGAGCAGCTCGTCGGCTTGGCTGGGTTGCGCTACGCCGGACGGGTGGTTGTGCGCGAAGATGACTGCCGCAGCATTGGCGCCAAGCGCCGCTTTGACGATTTCCCGCGGATAGACGCTGGTCTGCGTCAGACTGCCGCGGAACAGCTCTTCGCAGCGCATCACCCGGTGCTGCGCATCGACAAAGAGCGCCACAAACACCTCGTGTTCGCGCGCACCGAGGGCGAGCCGCAGGTAATCGCGCACCGCGGCGGGCGAGCTGAGGGCGCTGCCGCCGCGCAGCTCGTCGCGCAGGCAGCGCCGCGCGACTTCAAGCACCGCGGCCAGCTGCGCCGCCTTCGCCGCGCCCAGGCCCTTGACGCCCTGCGCGGCGCGGCCGGCACCCAGCAGCCCGGCGAGCCCGCCGAAACGCGCCAGCAGCTCGCGCGCGACGTCCACCGCGCTCTTGCCGCGTACGCCCGTGCGCAGGAAGACGGCCAGCAGCTCGGCGTCGCTCAGCGCACCCGCTCCCAGCGCGAGCAGGCGCTCGCGGGGGCGCTCTGCCGTCGGCCAGTCCGAAATGGCCATGTCCTCCCCAATCCCCTAAACTCTGCACTCCCTTTAACGCGCTGGGCGATCCTCCGATGACTCTCAAGGGCAGGCGCATCCTGCTCGGCCTGACGGGCGGCATCGCGGCCTACAAATCGGCCGAGCTGGCGCGCGCGCTGGCCAAGTCCGGCTGCGACGTGCGCGCGGTGCTGACCGAGGCGGCGACGCGCTTCGTCGGCACGGCCACGATGCAGGCGCTGACCGGCCAGACCGCCTGGAGCGATCTCTGGGACCCGCGCGTTGCCGACAACATGGCGCACATCGAACTGTCGCGCGACCGCGACCTGATCGTGGTGGCGCCGGCCAGCGCCGACTTCATCGCCAAGACCGCGCATGGCCTGGCCGACGACCTGCTTTCCACGCTGGTGCTGGCGCGCCGCTGCCCGCTGCTCATCGCTCCTGCGATGAACGTCGAGATGTGGGAAAACGCCGCCACCCAGCGCAACATCCTCGCGCTGCGCGACGATGGCGTCACCCTCGCGGGGCCGGTCGCGGGCGACCAGGCCTGCGGCGAAACCGGCATGGGCCGCATGCTGGAGGCGGCCGCGATCGTGGCGGAGATCGAGGCCTTCTTCCAGCCCAAGGTGCTTGCCGGCAAGCGCATCGTGGTGACCGCGGGACCGACCGAGGAACCGATCGATCCGGTGCGGGTCATCACCAACGCCAGTTCCGGCAAGATGGGCTTCGCGGTGGCGCGCGCGGCGCGCGAGGCCGGAGCCGAGGTGACGCTCATCGCCGGTCCGGTGACGCAGCCAACGCCGCCCGGCGTGGCGCGCGTGGATGTGCGAACGGCCGAAGCGATGTTCAAGGCGGTGAAAGCCGCGGTCGCGGGTTGCGACGTGTTCATCGCCGTCGCCGCGGTGTCCGATTACCGCGTCGCCAATCGCGCCGCGCAGAAGATCAAGAAAGGCGCGGCGCGCGGCCTGCGACTGGAGCTGGTCGAGAATCCGGACATCCTCGCCTGGGTTGCGAAACAGAAGCGCGCGCCGTTCTGCGTCGGCTTTGCCGCCGAGAGCGAGAAGCTGGGGGCGCATGCCCGCGAGAAGCGCGCCCGCAAGGGGATCCCGCTGCTCGCCGCCAATCTGGCGCAGGAGGCGCTCGGCTCGGACACCAATGCCATCACGCTGTTCGACGACAACGGCGAGCACCCGCTCGGGCGCGGGCCCAAGATCGAGCTGGCGCGCAAGCTCGTCGCGCACATGGCGGCGCTCATGGCGCGCCGCAGGCGCGCGCGGTGATGCGGTTGGAAGTCCGGGTGCTCGATGCCCGGATCCGCGAGAATCTGCCGCATTACGCCACGCCCGGGGCGGCGGGTCTCGACCTGCGCGCCTGCCTCGATGCGCCGCTGGTGCTCGAGCCGGGCGATTCGCAGCTCGTGCCTTCGGGCATTGCGATCCACCTCGGGAACCCGGGTTACGCGGCGCTCGTGCTGCCGCGCTCGGGGCTGGGCGCCAGGCACGGCATCGTGCTCGGCAATCTGGTGGGCCTGATCGACTCCGACTACCAGGGCCAGATCCTGGTCTCGGTGTGGAATCGCAGCCGCGGCGCATTCACGGTGCAGCCCCTGGAGCGCATCGCGCAGCTGATCGTGGTGCCGGTGCAGCAGGTCGAATTCGAGGTCGTCGAGGAGTTCCAGGCGTCGGCGCGAGGCGCCGGCGGTTTCGGCAGCACCGGGCGCTGAAAGAAAAAAGCCCCGCCACAGCGGGGCTTCGCGGCAAGGGGTCGCTTCAGCCGAGCGTGTCCTGCCAGATGTTCACAGCCCAGGCCCAGGCGTACGAGCCTTCGAGCGCATTGCGGGCCGACGACACGCCACCCGCGCCGGGTACCGTGGTCAGCGTCTTCTGCTGCGCGTTCCAGGTATGCACCGAAGCGACATGGATCGCCTCGTCGGCCGACACGTAGCTGTAGCAGGTGTTGGCGATCTTCGGTTCGGGGTTGGGCGCGCGGCCGTTGAGCAACGCGACCACGGCAGAAGCGCAGATCTTGGCCTGCTGATTGGCCATGGCGCCGGACTTGGGCATGCCGGGCGCCGACAGCGTCGCGTCGCCGAGCACGTGCACGCCCTTGACCGCGGTCGACTCCGTGGTGAGCCAGTCGACGCCGCACCAGCGGTTGTTAGCCGTGATCAGCCCCGCTTTCACCGCGAGGTCGCCGGCGCGCTGCGGCGGGATGACGTTCAGCACGTCGCCCTTGACGTCCTCGACCTCGAGCTTCACGGTGTTCGTCTTTGGGTCGACGCCGATCGCCTTGGCATTGCCGCGGAACTCGATCATGCCCTTGTAGAGTTCGGCCCAGGCCTTCTTGAACAGAGGTCCCTTTGACGTGACGTCGGGATTGGCGTCCACGATCAGCACCTTGGAGCGCGGCTTGGCCTTCTTGAAATAGCTCGCCACCTGGCAGGCCCGCTCGTACGGTCCCGGCGGGCAGCGGTAGGGCGCGAGCGGCACCGAGAGCACATAGACGCCGCCGTCCTTCATCTGCATGAGCTGCTTGCGCAGTCCGACGGTCTGCGCGCCCGCCTTCCAGCCATGCAGCACGCGACCAGTCTTCATCGCGGCGTCGTAGCCGGCGATCTGGTCGTACATGAAATCGATGCCCGGTGCGACGATGAGGCGGTCGTAGCTCAGCGCGCCGCCGCGCTCCAGCCTGACGCTGCGCTTGGCCGCGTCCACCGCGAGCGCCTCGTCGAACACGATCTGCACGCCGTACTTGCGCAGGCCGTCGTAGCTGTGGCGGATGTCCTCCATCGTTTTCGAGCCGCCGAGCACCAGGTTAGAGATCGGGCAGGAGGTGAAGAGGTTGGCGCGCTCGACCAGCACGACCTCGATGGCCGGATCCCACAGGCGGATGTATTTCGCCGCGGTCGCGCCGCCAAAGCCGCCGCCGATCACGACGACGCGCGCCCGGGTCTGCGGGGTGGTGGCGCATCCCGCGGCAGCCAGCGCCGCGGCCGCGCCGCCCAGCTTGAGGAAATCGCGTCGGTCGAAGGTTCTGTTCATGGCCGCCCCCTAGCGTTTCTGCGCCGCGAAATACTCGGCGATGAGCTGGACCTGCGGGTCCGTGTAGCCCTTGGATATCTGGTGCATGACAGTCGCGGGTTTCGCACCCGAGCGGAATTCGGTGAACTTGCGCACCAGATCCTGTTTCGCCATTCCCGCGAGCGGCTCGTACCCTACAGCGCCGCGGCCGTTGGTGCCGTGGCACATGGCGCAGGAAGCCGCGAGATCGCGTCCCGCGTTCTGCTGCTGCGCCGATGCAGCCATGGGTGCAACGGCGAGCGCGGCCGCGCAAACGATAGCGATTCGCATGTGGGTCATCCTCCCGTGAGTGGTCTGCAACGAGTTTCCACTTGCACGCGGCGTGCTGTCAAGCCGCGCGTCGGTGTTGCGGCCCGCCTGCGCTCAGGTGACGGACGCCACCCGTGCCGGTGGCGCGGGCTGCTCCTCGAAGCGCAGTACGACCTCGGGCTCGGCGCCGGCATCGGCCTGCACGTCGATCGTGACCTTGCCGCCATGCTGCAGCTTGCCGAACAGCAACTCGTCGGCCAGCGCGCGGCGCACCGTGTCCTGGATCAGGCGCGCCATGGGGCGCGCGCCCATCAGCGGGTCGAAACCCTTCTTCGCCAGGTGCTCCTTGAGTACCGTCGTGAAATGCGCCTCGACTTTCTTCTCCGCGAGCTGCTCTTCCAGCTGCATGAGGAACTTGTCGACCACGCGCAGGATGATGTCGTGATCGAGCGAGCGGAACGAGATGATGGCGTCGAGCCGGTTGCGGAACTCCGGCGTGAACGTGCGCTTGATCGCCTCCAGCTCGTCGCCGGTCTGCTTGCCCGAAGTGAAACCCATGGTGTTCTTCGCCAGCGACTCGGCGCCGGCGTTGGTGGTCATGACGATCACCACGTTGCGGAAGTCCGCCTTGCGGCCGTTGTTGTCGGTGAGCGTGCCGTGGTCCATCACCTGCAGCAGGATGCTGTAGATGTCCGGGTGCGCCTTCTCGATCTCGTCCAGCAGCAGCACCGAGTAGGGCTTCTTCGTGATCGCCTCGGTCATCAGACCGCCCTGCTCGAAGCCGACGTAGCCCGGCGGCGCGCCGATCAGCCGGCTCACCGCGTGCCGCTCCATGTATTCCGACATGTCGAAGCGGATCAGCTCGATGCCGAGGCAGTAGGCGAGCTGGCGCGCGACCTCGGTCTTGCCGACGCCGGTCGGCCCGCTGAAGAGGAAGTTGCCGATCGGCTTCTGCGGATTGCCGAGCCCGGAACGCGCCATCTTGATCGCCGCGGCGAGCGCCTCGATCGCCTTGTCCTGGCCGAACACGACCGCCTTCAGGTCGCGGTCCAGGTTGGCGAGCGCGCTGCGGTCGTCGGTCGAGACGCTGCGCGGCGGAATGCGCGCGATCTTGGCGATGATGTCCTCGATCTCGGTCTTGCCGATGACGCGTTTCTGCTTGCCCTTGGGGGCGATGCGCTGCGCCGCGCCGGCCTCGTCGATGACGTCGATCGCCTTGTCCGGCAGGTGCCGGTCATTGATGTACTTGGCCGACAGCTCCGCCGCCGTGCTGAGCGCATTGGCGGTGTATTTGACGCTGTGGTGCGTCTCGAAGCGACTCTTGAGGCCTTTCAGGATCTCGACCGTCTCCTCCACCGAGGGCTCGACCACGTCGATCTTCTGGAAACGGCGCGACAGCGCGTGGTCCTTCTCGAACACGCCGCGGTATTCCTGGTAGGTGGTGGCGCCGATGCACTTCAGCGCCCCGGTCGAGAGCGCGGGCTTGAGCAGGTTCGAGGCATCCAGCGTACCCCCGGAGGCCGCACCGGCGCCGATGACCGTGTGAATTTCGTCGATGAACAGGATCGCGTTCGGATTGTCGACGAGCTGCTTCAGCACCGCCTTCAGGCGCTGTTCGAAGTCGCCGCGGTACTTGGTGCCGGCGAGCAGCGCGCCCATGTCGAGCGCGTAGACATTGCACTTCGCGAGCAGCTCGGGCACCTCGCCCTCGACGATGCGCCGCGCCAGGCCCTCGGCGATCGCGGTCTTGCCGACCCCGGCCTCGCCCACCAGCAGCGGGTTGTTCTTGCGGCGGCGGCAGAGCGTCTGCACCACGCGCTCGAGTTCCTTGTCGCGGCCGATGAGCGGGTCGATCTTGCCGGCCTGCGCCAGCGCGTTCAGATTCTGCGTGAAATTGTCGAGCGGGCTGTTGGCGGCCTGCGCCTCGCCCTCGGGCTCGCTGTCAGGCTCGTTCTTGCCCTGATGCGGCTGCGGCGACTTGGCGATGCCGTGGGAGATGAAATTCACCACGTCGAGGCGCGTGATGCCCTGCTGCTGCAGGAAGTAGACCGCGTGCGAGTCCTTCTCGCCGAAGATCGCCACCAGCACGTTGGCGCCGGTGACCTCCTTCTTGCCCGAGGACTGCACGTGCAGGATGGCGCGCTGGATGACGCGCTGGAAGCCGAGCGTCGGCTGCGTGTCCACCTCGCGGTCCGGCGCGATGCGCGGCGTCTGCTCGGCGATGTGCTGTGTCAGCTGCTTGCGCAGCTCCTCGAGGCTGGCGCCGCAGGCGCGCAGCACCTCGGCCGCGGTGGGATTGTCGAGCAGCGCCAGCAGCAGGTGCTCCACGGTGATGAACTCGTGGCGCTTC
>SCUF01000430.1 GCA_004298325.1 Betaproteobacteria bacterium
GCATGAAAAAGCACGACAGCCCGCCGGGGGACTGCGCCAGCACCAGCCAGGCATCGCACATCGGCGCCGAGAGGAACCACTTGTGGCCGGTGATGCGCCACTCGCCGGCGCCGGCGCGCAGCGCCTGCGTGGTGTTGGCGCGCACGTCGGACCCGCCCTGCTTCTCGGTCATGCCCATGCCGACGAGCACCGAGCGCTTGGCGCGCGCCGGGACGTTGCGCGGGTCGTACTCGCGCGACAGGATCTTCGGCAGCCATTCGGCGGCGAGCGCCGCGTCGCGCCGGATCGCCGGCACCGAGCCGTAGGTCATGGTGGCCGGGCATTGCGTGCCATTCTCGACTTCCGCGAACAGCAGGTAGGCCGCGGCGCGCTCGACGTGCGCGCCGCGCGTGCCGTCGGCCCAGGCGCCGCTGTGCAGCCCATGGCGCATCAGGAGCGCCATCAGCTGGTGATAGCTGGGGTGGTACTCGATTTCGTCGCGCCGGCGGCCCGCCCGGTCGTGGGTATGCAGCACCGGCACGTTGCGGTTGGCGCTCGCGCCGGCGGCGAACATTTCACGCGTGCCGAGCTCGCCGCCGAGCGCCGCGAGCCGCGCGCGCGCCGGCTCGAGCCGCCCCGGCGGCAGGTTGAAGCCGAGCGCGTCGTTCAGCGCCAGATCGCGCGCGAACAGGTTGTAGTCCTCGAGCGGCGCGGGCTGGTTGATGACCTCGTGCGTCGCGTGAGGGTCGCGGGGGATCGGTATCGGTGCGGTCATGGCGATGCGGTTCCAGTCTAGAACGGGGGTCGGCGAATGGCAATTCTTGCCCAGGCAACGCCGCCAAGGACGTTTCACGCTGCGGCAGAATGCCGCCATTGTTGATCTTGGTCGGCAATTCCGGCGCGATATGGCCGCCGGCATGCGCCGGACAGGGGGCGGCGGTGGCGCAACCGTATATATAATGCCTGCGCACCGTTGCACGAGCGCTGGTTCTCAGAGAGATCCTGGCAAGCCACAAGGAGGTGGCACAGCATGAAAAATCCGATCATTGCAATCATGGGCGCGTCGCTGTTGGCGTTCGCGTCATCGACCGTTGCCCAGAAGGTTCCCGGCGTCACGGACACCGAGATCGTCATCGGCATCACGACTCCGCTGTCCGGCCCGGCGGCGGCTTGGAGCGCGACTGCGCTAGGCGCCGAGGCTTGGGCCAAGCACGTCAATGCCCAAGGCGGCGTCAACGGGCGGCAGATCAAGGTCCTGATGCGCGACGACGGCTACAACCCCGGGCGCTCGGTCGCCAACGTCAACGAACTCAAGGACCAGGTCTTCGCTCTGGTCGGCTTGCTCGGGAGCGCGGTGCTCAACGCCAACAAGGACGGCGTCGCCGAGGCGAAGCTGCCGACGATCTGGCCGTACGGCAATCCCCAGATATTCGCCAAGCAGCCCCGCGACAAGGTGCGCGGCGTGTTCATGGTTTATCCCGACTACGCCGACGAGGGCGAGTTCCTCGTGCAGCAGGCGGCGCGGCTCGAGAAGGCGAAGAAAGTGGCCGTGTTCTACCAGAACGACGACTACGGCAAGGGGGGCCTGGATGGCGTACGGCGCGGGGCGGGTAAGGCCGGTGTCACGGTTGCGGCGGAGGTCGCCTACGAGGTCTCCGATCGCGAGCTGGGAACGCACGCGCTGAAGCTCAAGGACTCGGGTGCGGACGCGATCGTGCTTTACTCGACGGTGACCCATAGCGCCAACGTGATCAAGGAGATGGCCAAGGTTGGCTACCGGCCGAAGATCTTCGGCGCCTTCCCACTGGGGGACCACGCGACGATGTTTCGCGTTCTCGGCGAGCTTTGGGAGGGGGCGTATTTCAACGTCACCGGCGCCGTGGTGGGGGAGCCGGAGGCCGACAAGGTGCTCGCTATCGTGCTCAAGCAAAACCCCAACCTCAAGGGGCGCGAGGGCTTGGCGCTGTCCGGTGTGGTCGCCATGATGGCCACGGTTGAGGGCCTGAAGCGGGCTGGCAAGAACGTGACGCGCGAGAATTTCATCGCGTCGATGGAAACGATCAAGGACTGGTCGCCGGAGGGCCTCACCGGGAAGATCACCTGGGGGCCAAACCGGCACCACGGGCTTAATCCGATCCGCATGATGCGGGCGGGCAAGGCGGCGAACACCTCATATAGCGCCATCACCGGCTATCAGCCCTTCCCCGCGCATTTCTAGGCGATTGCCGGGCAGCGCATGGGGGGTCTGCTCGAGGTCGGCGACCTCTCGCTCAACTTCGGCGGCATCAAGGCACTCGAAGGCGTCTCGCTCTCCGTGGCGGAGGGCGAGACGCTGGCCGTAATCGGTCCGAACGGCTCGGGAAAGACCTCGCTTTTCAATTGCATCACGGGCATTTACCGGCCCACCTCCGGCGCCATCGCCTGGCAGGGCGAGTCGCTGCTCGGCAGCACGCCGGATGCGATCACCCGGCGCGGCATCGCGCGCACGTTCCAGAACCTGCGCCTGTTCCACAACCTAAGCGTGCTCGACAACCTGATGGTCGGCCGGCACCTCCACTTCGCGAAGAACCTGGCCAACGCCATGCTGCGCCTGCGCGGCGAGGAAATCCGCCACCGCCGGCGCTGCGAGGAGATCGTCGAGTTCCTCAACCTCGAGCCGGTGCGCAAGAGCCGCGTCGGCGACTGCCCGTACGGGGTGCAGAAGCGCGTCGAGCTCGGCCGGGCGCTGGCGACCGAGCCGAAGCTCTTGCTGCTCGACGAACCGGTGTCGGGCCTGACGCAGGAGGAAAAGGAGGAATTCGGCTACTGGGTGCACGAGATCCGCGGCCGCTTCGGCATCACGGTGCTTTTCGTCGAGCACGACCTGCGCTTCGCCTCGCGCCTGGCGAGCCGCATGGCGGCGCTCGACCATGGCGTCAAGATCGCCGAAGGCACGCCGGCCGAGGTGCAGCGGCATCCCGAAGTGATCAAGGCTTACCTGGGCGAATAATGGCGCTGCTCAAGGTCAGCTCGGTCGAGACGCTCTACTTCGACCGCATCTACGCGCTGTTCGGCGTATCGCTCGAAGTCGAGGAGGGCGAGATCTTCGCCGTGCTCGGCCCGAACGGCGCCGGCAAGACCACGCTGCTGCGCACGATCGCGGGCCTGCTCAAGGACCAGCCGAAGAAGGGCGAGATCGTCTTCGACAACCGGCGCATTCACGGCTGGCAGCCGGAATCGATCGCGCGGCTGGGCGTCGTCTACGTGCCCGAGGACCGCGGCCTGTTCAAGGAGCTGACGGTGCGGGAAAACCTCGAGCTCGGCCTGTGGGGACGGCGCGACGCGGACGTCGCCAGGGACCTCGAGTCCGTGCACGGCATGTTTCCGATTCTGCGCGAGCGCGCCGGGCAGGAGGCGGAGACGCTTTCGGGCGGCGAGCAGCAGATGCTCGCGCTGGGGCGCGCGATGCTGCGTCGGCCGCGCCTGCTGATGCTCGACGAGCCCTCGCTCGGCCTCGCCCCGCGCATCGCCAAGGTCGTGTACGAAGCGCTGACGGCAATCAGCCGCACCGGCACCACCATCCTGCTGGTCGAGCAGAACGCGCGGCTCGCCCTGGGCGTGGCGCGCCGCGGCGCCATCCTGGAGGCCGGGCGCGTGGTGCTCGAGGACACCGCGAAGGCCTTGATGGAGGACGAGAACGTGCGCGAGTTGTACCTCGGGGTCGGCACGGCCGACGAGCCCGCGCAGGGCTGGCGGCAGTACCGCAGGCGGAGGCGGTGGTGAGCGCTGCCGCTGTCAGCAGCGTGCCGGCGCTGTTCGCCCAGCAGGTCGAGCAGCAGGGCGATCGCCTCGCCATCCGTTTCAAGGAGTACGGCGTCTGGCACCGGGTGAGCTGGCGCCAGTACGGCGAGGCGGTGCGCAAGGTGGCGGCGGCGCTGCTCGCGTTCGGGCTGCGACCGCAGGAAAACGTCGCCGTCCTCGCCGAGAACCGGCCGGAATGGCTCTATTGCCACATCGGCATCCAGATGGCGCGCGGCGTCACGGTCGGCATCTATCCGACTTCGGCGCCCGAGCAGATCAAGTACCTGCTGCAGCACTCGGAGGCGCGGCTGGTGTTCGTCGAGAACGCCGAACAGCTCGACAAGATCCTGGCGGTCGCGGGCGGCACGCAGCTCGAGCGGGTCGTGGTGTGGGATGCGAAGGGACTGTGGGGGTTTGCCGACGAACGCGTCAGCTTCTTCGACGCTTTCCTCAAGCCGGGCCTGGCGCTCGCCGCCTCGCGCCCTCAAGCGGTGGAGCAGGCCCTCGGCGCGATCAAGCCGGAAGACACCGCGATGATCATCTACACCTCGGGCACGACCGGACCGCCCAAGGGCGCGATGCTGTCGCACCGCTCGATCCTGTGGGTGACCGAGGCGTTCCTCTCGATCAATACGGTGAACGCCGACGACGAGGTGGTTTCCTACCTGCCCTTCGCGCACATCTACGAGAACCTGATCTCGGTGTTCGGGGCGCAACGCACCGGCTACGTGGTGAACTTCGTAGAAAGCCTGGACACGCTGTTCGAGAACCTGCGCGAGGTTTCGCCGACGTACTTCGCGAGCGTGCCGCGCATCTGGGAGAAGCTCGCTTCGGTGGTCGAGCTGCGCATGGCCGACTCGACCTGGCTCAAGCGGCACCTGTATCGCACTGCCGTGGCGATCGGACGGCGCCACGCCCGCGCGAGGCTCGCGGACGAGCCGATCGGCGCCGGGCTGGCGGTCGCGTACTGGGTTGCGCAATGGGCGGTGCTCGCGCCGCTCAAGCGCCGGCTCGGATTCGACCGCACGCGGATCGCCGTCTGCGGCGCCGCGCCGGCGTCACCGGAGCTGTTCGAGTACTACCATGCCCTGGGCATTCCCCTGATCGAAGGCTACGGGCAGACCGAGTCCACCGGCGTGATCTCGGTCAACCGCGTCGAGCGGCCGCGGGTCGGCACGGTCGGCCAGGCGATCCCGGGCATGGAGGTCAGAATCGCCGACGACGGCGAGATCCTGACGCGCGGCCCGCACGTCTTCAAGGGCTACTTCAAGGACCCGGAGCTCACGGCGCAGACCATCGACCCCGAGGGCTGGCTGCACACCGGCGACGTCGGCGCCTGGGACGGCGACTATCTGCGCATCCTGGACCGCAAGAAAGACATCATCATCACGGCGGGCGGCAAGAACATCACGCCCGCGTACATCGAGAACAAGCTGAAGTTCAGCCCCTACATCCAGGACGCGGTGGTGATCGGGGAGCGCCGCAAGTACCTGATCGCGCTGATCCTGATCGACGAGGACAACGTGATCAAGTTCGCGCAGGACCACCGCGTTCCGTTCACCACCTTCCAGGACCTGACGCAGAACCCGGAAATCGTCCGCCTGATCGACGACGAGGTGAACAAGGTGAACAAGACGCTCTCGCAGGTCGAGTCGATCAAGAAGGTCGCGCTGCTGCCGCGCCGCTTCTACGCCGAGGAGGGCGACGTCACGCCCACCATGAAAGTGAAGCGGCGCTCGCTCGAGTCGCGCTATGCGGACCAGATCAAGGCGTTGTATGCGGACTGACCGGAGATGACGTTGCCGGGGCAAATTGCGGGCGGGGCGGGTTCGTGGACCTGATCGAGTCCTACCGCGAGGACCTGCGCTTCGCGCGCCGGCCGATCGCGCGCGTGCTGCTCGGCCTGCTGCTCGCGGCGCTGCTCGGGCTGCCCTGGGTGGCGCCCGATCACCTGGTGTTCCTCGCCACCCTGGTTGCCCTGTATTCGATCGGCGTCATGGGGCAGAACATCCTGATCGGCTACACCGGGCAGATTTCGTTCGCCCAGGCGGCGTTTCTCGCCATCGGTGCCTTCGCCTTCGGACACCTGCGCATCGGGGGCGTGCCGTTCCCGCTGGCGCTGGTCGGCGCGGGAACCGTCGCGGCCGTGGTCGGCGTTCTGGTCGGATTCCCGTCGCTGCGGCTCAAGGGCCCGTACCTCGCCATCGCGACGCTGGGCTTCGGGGTCGCGGTCTACCAGGTCTTCGTCAACGTCGAGCTGCTCTCGGGCGGGCGCACCGGCCTGGCGATCGCGAAGCTCAAACCCCTGTTCGGCCTGTCGGCCATGCACACCCAGTACTACGTCTACCTGCTGCTGCTCGCGCTGTTCACGCTCGTGACCTACAACCTCGTCTCCTCGTACGTCGGCCGGGCGCTGGTCGCGGTCCGCGACTCGGACATCGCCGCCGAGGTGAACGGCGTCAACCTGACGCGCTACAAGCTGCTCGCGTTCGCCATCTCGTCGTTCTACACCGGCGTGCACGGCGCGCTCTATGCCCAGGTGCTCGGCCACATCGAGCCGCAGATCTTCAATATCCTGGAGTCGCTCACGCTGTTCGTCGCCGTGGTGATCGGCGGCATCGCCTCGATCGAGGGCTCGATTCTCGGCGCGCTGTTCGTCATCGCCGTGCCGAAGCTGTTCTCCGAGTACCGCGAACTGGTGCCGATCGTCTACGGTGTTGCGATCCTGATCGTGCTGATGTTCGAGCCGCTCGGCCTGTACGGCGGCTGGCTGAAGACCCGCCTTTACTTCCGCAATTGGCCTTTCCGATGATCGACCAGATGCTGCAGTACGTCTTCACCGGGCTTTCCGCGGGGAGCCTGTATGCGCTGGTCGCGCTCGGCATCGTGCTCATCTACCGCTCGACGCGCGTGCTCAACTTCGCCCATGGCGATATCGCGACGGTGGCGACCTTCGTCGCGTACTCGGCGCTCTCGCAGCAGTACTCATTCTTCGTCGCCTTCGGCGCCGCCCTTGTCGTCGGCGCGGCGGTGGGCGTTGCGTTCTATTTCGGCGTGCTGGTCAAGGCCCAGCGCGAGGGGGCCAATCTCCTGGGCATGGTCATCCTGACGCTGGGGCTCGCGCTGATCATCCAGGGCGCGGTGGTCTGGTATTGGGGCGCCGAGCCGGTCGCGCTGCCGTTCCCCATATCCGACACCAGGACCTATACGATCGGTGCGGTCGTGGTCAGCCAGTTGTCGCTGGCGAGCCTCGGCGCCGGCCTCGTCGGCAGCCTGCTGCTCTATCTGCTGGTGCAGAAGACGCGCCTCGGGCTCGCGATGCGCGCGACCTCGGAGAACCTGATGGCGGCGCAGACACTCGGCATCCCGACGCGCATGGTGCTGGGTGTTTCCTGGGGCGTGGCCGCCGCGCTCAGTGTCGTGGCCGGGGTGTTCCTCGCGCCGGCGCTGCTGCTCGACCCGTTTTTCATGCTCGACCCGTTCCTGAAGGGTTTCGCGGCGGCGGTCCTCGGCGGGCTCAACAGCCTCCCGGGGGCCGTGGTGGGCGCACTGATCCTCGGCGTCGCCGAAAGCCTGACCGGCGCCTACCTCGCGATCCAGTTCAAGAACACGCTCGCCTTCCTGATCATCATCGTGGTGCTGCTGGTGCGACCCGAGGGGCTGCTCGGCAAGGAATTCAAGGAGCGCGTCTAGCTCAGCCGACGACGTAGGCCGCGCTGCCGGTGGCGATCAGTTCGCCCGCGTCGTTCGCCATTTCCATGTGCGTGACGGCGATGCGGTTGCCCAGGCGCACCACCCGCGCCGTGGCCTCGAAGTGCCGGCCGCGCCCCGGGCGCAGGTAGTCGACCCGCAGGTCGACGGTCCCCATTTTCGGGAACTCGATCCTGGCCTGCGGCGGGTGGCGATCGAGGATCGCGCAATGGATTGCGAATCCGGCGGCGACATCGAGCACCGCCGAGATGACCCCGCCGTGCAGGATCTGGCGCGAGGGATTGCCGATCAGCTCGGGCCGCATGTCGAATCGCACCCTGGGCGCCTTCGGGTCGAACGACACCACCTTCAGTCCGAGCACGCGGTTGAAGGGCACGATCTCCTCGAAGATGCGGCGCATCTGCTGCTGCACCGCGTGCCTGGAGGTGCGGGCTTGCGCCATGCTCACCAGTCGAGCTGGCGCGCGGCGAGGTCCTTCATGATCTCGGTGCTGCCGCCGCCGATCTGCATGACCTTGGCCTCGCGGTAGATGCGCTCGGTGCGCGAACCCCGGATGAAGCCCGCGCCGCCCAGCGTCTGCACCGCCGCGTCGGCGCAGAAGTGCATGGCGTCCGTGGTGAAATTCTTCGTCATCGCGAGCTGCGCGATCCAGCGCGCGTCGCGCGGCGCCTGCATCAGCTTCCACGCCGTGTCGTAGAGCAGCGCGCGTGCGGCATGCACGCGGGTCTGCATCTCGACCAGCTTGTGGCGAATCGCCTGCCGCTCGATCAGCGGCTGGCCGAAGGTCTGGCGCTGTTTCGCCCACGCGAGCGCGTCCTCGAGGCAGGCCTGGGCAAAGCCCACCGCGCCGGCCGACATGCCGAGGCGCTCGGAATTGAAATTGAGCATGATGGCGCGAAAGCCCGCATTTTCCTCGCCGATCAGGTTGGCGGCGGGAACGCGCACGTGGTCGAAATGCAGCGTCGCGGTGTCCGAGCACCACCAGCCCATCTTCTTCAGCGGCGTGCGCGTGAAGCCCTCGCGCTCGCGCTCGACGAGGAGCAGCGAGATGCCCGCGGCGCCGGGCCCGCCGGTGCGCACCGCTACGGTGTAATAGTCCGCGCGCATGCCCGAGGTGATGAAGGTCTTCTCGCCATCCACCACGTAATCGCCGCCTTCGCGCCGCGCGCGGCTGCGCAGGCTGGCGACATCCGAACCCCCGCCCGGCTCGGTGATCGCGAGGGCGCTGATCTTCTCGCCGGCGAGGATCGCCGGCAGCACGCGGGCTTTGAGTTCCAGGCTCCCGACCGCGGCGATGGGCGGTGCGCCGATGGTGTGGGAGAACAGGCTCGCCGACAGGCCCCCGGCGCCCGCCTGCGCGAATTCCTCCGCGCTTGCGATGCGGTAGAAGTAGTCGGCCGGCGTACCCCCGTATTCTTGCGGAAAGCCGACGCCGAGAATGCCGGCCGCGGCGGCCTTGCGATAGAGTTCGCGCGGAAATTCTTCCGCCTCGTCCCAGGCGCCGACGTAGGGGGTGATTTCCTTCGCGACGAAGCGCCGCACCATGTCGCGGTAGCGCGCGTGCTCTTCGCTGAAAGCGGGGTGCGGGTTCACGCGGGCTCGAATTCGATCAGCAGATGGCCGGGCGAAACCTGTGCCCCCGCGGCCACGTGGACGCTGGTCACGCGCACCGGCGCCGGCAGCGCGAGGCCGTGCTCCATCTTCATCGCCTCCAGCACGATGAGCGCCTGTCCGGTGGCGATCGTTTCGCCCGCCTGCGCGTGCACCGCGGCCACGCGGCCGTTCATGGGCGACACGAGACGCCCGTCGCCGAGCGCCACGCCGCGCCGGACGCTCGGCTGGTGCGAGCGGTCGCGGAAACTGAAGCTCGCGCCGCCGCGCGCAAGGTGCACGGCGCCCCCGGCGACGATGAACGGCACGCGTTCCTCCGCGCCCGCCAGCTCGATGCGGGCGGCATCGCCTTCGACGGCGAGCACGCGCAGCTCCACCCCGGCGCGGTAAGTGCCGCGCTCGAATTGCAGCGCGATCTCGCGCTCGTCCAGGCGCAGGTGCATGCTGCGCGCGGGCGAATTGCTCCAGCTCTGCCATTCGCCGTAGCCGGCGCTCGCGGCGAGCAGCGCGGCGGCGATGGCGCAGTCCGCGGCCTGCGGCCCGGGTTGCGCGAAGCGGCGCTGCGCAAGGAATTCCGTGGTCGCGGTGCCGCGCGCGAAAACCGCGTCGCGCAGCACCGCGGCGAGGAAGGACTTGTTGGTCGGCAGGCCGAGCGCGACCGTCGCATCGAGCGCCGCGGCGAGCTTCTCGCGCGCCTCGTCGCGCGTCGCGGCGTGCGCCACGAGCTTCGCGATCATCGAGTCGTAGTGGGGCGACACCTCGCTGCCGGATTCGAGCGCGTGCTCGGCGCGCACCGTATCGGCGGGCCGCCACAGCGCGACGCGCCCCGACTGGGGAAGGAAATCGCGCGCCGGGTCTTCGGAACACAGCCGCGCCTCGATGGCGTGGCCGCCGAGGCGGACTTGGTCCTGCGCGAGCGGCAGCGGCTCGCCCGCGGCGACGCGCAGCTGCCATTCGACCAGATCGAGGCCGGTGAGCGCCTCGGTCACCGGGTGCTCGACCTGCAGGCGCGTGTTCATTTCCATGAACCAGAACCGGCCGTCGGCGCCGAGCAGGAACTCGACCGTGCCGGCGCCTGCATAGTCCACCGCGCGCGCGGCGGCCACCGCGGCTTCACCCATGCGCGCGCGCAGGCGCTCGTCGACCGCGGGCGAGGGCGATTCCTCGATGAGCTTCTGGTGCCGCCGCTGCACCGAGCAGTCGCGCTCGCCGAGGTGAATGCAGTGGCCCTGCGCATCGGCGAAGACCTGGAATTCGACGTGACGCGCGCCCTCCAGCGCGGGCTCGAGGATGACGCGGCCGTCGCCGAAGGCGTGTTCCGCCTCGGACCGGGCCTGCGCCATGGCCGCAGCGAGTTCCCCCGCGCCGCGCACCAGCCGCATGCCGCGCCCGCCGCCGCCCGCCGCCGCCTTGACCATCACCGGGTACTCGATGGCGTCGCCCTGGGCATAGCTCGGCAGCACCGGCACGCCCGCGGCGCGCATCCTTTCCTTCGCTGCGCCCTTGTCGCCCATGGCGCGGATCGCGGCCGGCGGCGGTCCGATCCAGACCAGCCCCGCGTCGATCACCGCCTGTGCAAACTCGGCACTTTCGGCGAGGAAGCCATAGCCCGGATGCACCGCCTGCGCGCCCGTGCGCTTCGCGGCTGCGATGAGGTTACCGATGTCGAGATAGGAATCACGCGGTGCGGCACCGCCGATGCACACGGCGCCATCGGCTTCGCGCGCGTGGCGCGCGTCGCGGTCGGCCTCCGAATACACCGCGATGGTGCGCAGGCCCATGCGGCGCGCGCTGCGCTGCACGCGAAGCGAAATCTCGCCGCGGTTGGCGATGAGGAGCGCGTTGTACTTCACTTCCGGCCGGGCAATATGCCCATGTACTTGCAAATGATGCCGAGCATGGTTTCGTCGGAGCCGCCGCCGATCGAGCCGAGGCGCCCGTCGCGGTAGGCGCGCGACACCGGGTTGTCCCAGGTGAATCCCATGCCGCCCCAGTACTGCAGCAGCGCGTCCGACGCCTCGCGCCGCAACCTTCCGGCCTTCAGCTTCGCCATCGAAGCGAGTTCGGTCACGTCCTGGCCGCGGACGTAGAGTTCGCAGGCGCGATAGGTGAGGGCGCGCAGCGCCTCGATTTCGGTCTTGAGTTCCGCGATGCGGTAGTGCACGTACTGGAAATCGAGCACCGGCTGGCCGAAGATCTGCCGCTCGCGCGTGTACTCGATGGTCTCCTGGATGTTGCGCGACAGGCCCTGCACCGTGCTCGCGGCGGCCCACAGGCGCTCTTCCTGGAACTGCATCATCTGGTAGGTGAAGCCCAGGCCTTCCTCGCCGATGCGGTAGCGCTGCGGCACGCGCACATCATCAAAGTGGATCAGCCCCGTGTCCGAGGACATCATGCCGATCTTGCGGATCTTCTTCGCCTTGACCACGCCTTTAGCATTCATCGGCACGCAGATCAGCGTCTTGTTCTTGTGCGCTGCGCCTTCGGAAGTGTTCGCCAGCAGGCACATCCAGTCGGCCTGCAGGCTGTTGGTGATCCACATCTTGGCGCCGTTGATCACGTAGTCGCCGCCGTCCCTGCGCGCGCTGGTACGGATCTGCGCCACGTCCGAGCCGGCGCCGGGTTCCGAGACGCCGATGCAGGCGACGAAATCGCCCGCGATCGAAGGCGCGAGGAATTCCTGCCTCAGCTCGTCCGAGCCGAAACGCGCCAGCGCCGGCGTCGCCATGTCGGTCTGCACGCCGATCGCCATCGGCACGCCGCCGCAGCGGATGTGGCCGAGCGTCTCGGCCATCACCATGGCGTAGCTGTAGTCGAGCCCCGCCCCGCCGTAGGCCTCGGGCTTGGTCAGGCCGAGCAGCCCCAGGTTGCCGAGCTTCTTGAACACCTCGTGCGCGGGGAACTGCTCGGCGGCTTCCCATTCGTCGACGTGCGGGTTGATCTCGTTGTCGATGAGGCGCTTGAGATTGCGGCGGATTTCTTCGTGTTCCTGGGTGAATTGCATGTGCTGTCCTCAGTCCTCAATCAGGTCCGCCGCTCGCAATACCGTGAGCGCGTCCATGGATTTCCCCCGGTCTCGCCTTTTGGCTCGATGATTCTCCGAGCCAAAAGGCGAGATCTGAGAGAGTCAAAAACGGCGCGTCACCTGTGGTCAAGCGTCTGCACCAAATTTCTCACGGCCGCGCCACCCCGAACTGCAGCGGCCGCAGCGAACGCGCATCGGCGTCCCTGCACACGGCGAGCGCGAGCCCGAGCACGTTGCGCGTGTCGCGGGGATCGATGATGCCGTCGTCGAGCATCAGGGCGCTGGTGGCGAAGGCGCTTTGCTGGCGCTCGAAATTCTCGATGATCCGGGCTTTCAGGCCATCGATCTGCTCGCGGTCCACCGCCAGGCCCTTGCGCTTCATGCCGGCCTCCATGACGATCGCCATGGTGAGCGCGGCCTGCTCGGCGCCCATCACCGCGGTCTGCGCGTTGGGCCAGGAAAAAAGGAACCGCGGCTGGTAGGCGCGGCCGCACATGCCGTAGTTGCCGGCGCCGAAGGAAGCGCCGCACATCACGGTGAGCTGCGGCACGTTGGCGTTGGCCACCGCCTGGATCATCTTCGAGCCGTGCTTGATCATGCCGGCCTCTTCGGAGGCCTTGCCGACGATGTAGCCGGTGGTGTTCTGCAGGTAAAGGATCGGCAGCCCGGCCTGACAGCAGCTCTGGATGAAATGCGTCGCCTTGTTGGAACCCGCCGGGTCGAGCGGCCCGTTGTTGGTGACGATGCCGATCGCCATGCCGTGCAGCATCGCGTGGCCGCAGACCGTCGCCGGGCCGTAATCGGCCTTGAAGTCGAGGAAGTCCGACTCGTCGACGATGCGCGCGATCGCCTCGCGCATGTCGAGCGGCTTGCGATAGTCCTCCGGCAGGATGCCGAGCAGGTCCTCCTCGGGATAACGCGGCGGCTTGCCCTGCGGCAGCGCCGCGGTGCGCCAATCGAGCCGCGCCAGCACCTCGCGCGCGAGCCGCACGCCGTCGGCGTCGTCCTCCGCCAGATACTCGCCCAGGCCCGAGACGTGCGTGTGCATCACGGCGCCACCCAGTTCCTCGTCGGTGGCGATTTCGCCGGTCGCCGCCTTCAGCAACGGCGGCCCGGCGAGGAACGCTTTCGCCCGGCCGCGCACCATGATGACGTAGTCCGAGAGCCCCGGCATGTACGCGCCGCCCGCGGTGGACGAGCCGTGCACCACGGTGATCACGGGCACGCCGGCGGCCGACAGCTTCGCCAGGTTGTAGAAGATCGAGCCGCCATGGATGAAGCCCTCGACGCGGTACTTGAGCAGGTTCGCGCCGGCCGATTCCACTAGGTGCACGAAGGGCATCTTGTTCGCGAGCGCCAGCTCCTGCATGCGCAGCAGCTTCTCGCGCCCCATGTGCTGGATCGCGCCGGCGTCGATGCCCGCGTCGCTCGCCACCACCACGACGCGCACGCCCGAAACGTAGCCGATCCCCCCGATCACGCCGCCGCCGGGGATCGACTTTTCCGGATCCGGGTTGTCGAGGCAGAAACCCGCCATCGAGGCGAGCTCGAGCCACGGCGCACCCAGATCGAGCAGGCGCGCGATGCGCTCGCGCGGCAGCAGCTGCTGGCGCTTCTCGAACAGCGGCTTCACCTTGGCCGATTCGTCGCGCGTGCGGGCTTCGAGCACGCGCAGCCGCTCGACGAGCGCCAGCATCCGCTCGCGGTTGCGCCGGAAGGCGTCCGACTGGCGGTCAATTTTCGATTCGATGGCCGGCATGATTACTCGAGCACCTTGGGCTTGCGCGCCAGATGGAAACCGTCGAACGGCTCGGTCCGCCCCTGGCCGAGGAGGTTGCGGTGGTGGCGCACGTTCGGTACCGCGCCATCGACCCGCAGGCAGCTGCCCGAGATGAACGCCGCCGCGGGCGAGAGCAGAAAACAGGCTGCGGCCGAGACTTCCGATTCGGTGCCCAGACGTCCGAGCGGCACCTGGCGGTGCAGCGTCTGGATATGCGCCGCCATTTCCGGCGGGTAATGGTCGAGGCCGCTCGAGGCGATCCAGCCCGGCGCCAGCGCGTTGACGCGCACCGGGGCCCACTCGCAGGCCGCGGTTTCGGTGAAATTGAGCATGCCGGCGCGCGCCGCGCCGCTATGGCCCATGCCCGGCATGCCGAGCCACATGTCGGCGACCATGTTCACGATCGCGCCGCCGCGCGCCGCCTTCATCCACTGCGCGTAGCACTCGCGCGCCATGAGGAAGCCGCCGGTGAGGTTGGTGCGCACCACCGTCTCCCAGCCCTTCGCGGAAATGTTCTCCAGCGGCGAAGCGAACTGGCCGCCCGCGTTGTTGACGAGGCAGTCGATGCGGCCAAAGTCGGCGAGGACGTTTGAAACGGTCTGTTTGACGGTGTCTTCTTCACGGATGTCGCAGGCGTAACCCCGCGCCTCGCCTGCCGCCGCGACGATCTCCTCGCGCGTGCGTTGCAGCTTTTCCGGCTTGCGGCCGGCGAGTGCGACGCGGGCGCCGAGCGCCGCGAGTTCGTGCGCGATGCAGCGGCCGATGCCCGATCCGGCGCCGGTGACGATCGCGACCTGTCCTGCGAAAAGACCGGGGCGGAAGACGGAAGCGTAGCGATTGACCGGGGGCATTGTTTCAGCGGGATGCGGCTCGGCGAGTCTCCCCCAAGGGGTATGATTCGTCAATTCCGCAAGCGCACCATCCGGCGATGATTCCGCGCACCCTCTTCAGTTCCGAGCACGAGACTTTCCGCGACAGCGCGCGGCGCTTCATGCAAGAACGGGTCAAGCCCTTCGACGAGAAATGGCAGGAGCAGGGTTACGTCGATCGCGAGGTGTGGCGCGAGGCGGGCCGCAACGGTTTCCTCTGCATGAGCATGCCCGAAGCCTACGGCGGCGCGGGCGCCGACCGTCTCTACAGCATGGTACTGATCGAGGAACAGGCGCGCGCCAACAACTCCTCGCTGGGCTGGGGGCTGCACTCCGAGATCGTCGCGCCCTACCTGCTCAACTACGGCAGCGAGCCGCTGAAGCGGACCTGCCTGCCGAAGATGGCCTCGGGCGAGGCGATCGGCGCCATCGCGATGAGCGAGCCCGGCGCCGGCTCCGACCTGCAGTCGGTGAAGACCACCGCGATCCGCAAGGGCGATCGCTACGTCGTCAACGGCTCGAAGACGTTCATCACCAACGGCTGGAACGCGGACCTGGTGATCGTGGTGGCGAAGACCGATCCGGCGAAGGGCGCCAAGGGCACCAGCCTGCTCGTGGTCGAGGCGTCGATGCCGGGCTTTTCCAAGGGCAAGCGCCTGAAGAAGATGGGCCTCAAGGGCCAGGACACGGCCGAGCTCTTCTTCGACAACGTCGAAGTGCCGGCGCAAAACCTGCTCGGTGCCGAGAACAACGGCTTCGTCTATCTCATGCAGGAGCTGCCCTGGGAGCGCATGCAGATCGCGATCGGCGCGGCGGCCAAGAGCGAAGCAGCGATCGAGTGGACGCTCGCCTACGTGCGCGAGCGCAAGGCCTTCGGCCGGCCGGTGGCGAGCTTCCAGAACACGCGCTTCAAGCTCGCCGAGCTCGCGACCCAGGCGCAGGTGATGCGCGTGTTCGTCGATCGCTGCATGCAACTGCTGCTCGAGAAGAAGCTCGACACCGCGACCGCCTCGATGGCGAAACTGTGGGCGACCGATCTCGAGAACCGCATCATCGACGAGTGCCTGCAGCTGCACGGCGGCTACGGCTACATGTGGGAGTTCCCGATCGCGCAGGCCTATGTCGACGCGCGCGTGCAGCGCATCTACGGCGGCACCAACGAGATCATGAAGGAAGTCATTTCCCGCTCGCTCGGACTGGGCGAGAAATAGGGGTCAGACCCCATTTTTCGTTTGTAGAAAAATGGGGTCTGACCCCTTTATGGAGGTTGATATGCCGGAAGCGATGATTTTCGATGCGCTGCGCACGCCGCGCGGCAAGGGCAAGAAGGACGGTTCGCTGCATGAAGTGAAGCCGATTGCGCTGCTCACCGGGGTGCTGAAGGAGCTGCAGCGGCGCCACGACCTCGACACCTCGCAGGTCGACGACGTGGTCATGGGCTGCGTCACCCCGGTCGGCGAGCAGGGCTCCTGCATCGCCAAGACCGCGGCGCTCGCGGCGGG
>SCUF01000431.1 GCA_004298325.1 Betaproteobacteria bacterium
GATGGAAGACGGCTGGGATCTGGCGCGCGCCGAGCTGGGTCAGCTGCCGCGCGCGGTGAATTTCATTTCGGGGCCGTCACGCACGGCCGACATCGAGCAGACCATCGTCCTCGGCGCGCACGGGCCGTACCGCGTTCACATCGTGATCGCGGGTTAGACGAACCGGAAGCCTGGGCGTCAAAAGAAACGGCGTGGTCAGCTGGCCACGCCGCGATGTTGTTTCAAAGGTCGACTAGCAGGACTTCACGATGCCAGTTCCACCACCAGCCGGACTGTCGCCCTTGGCCGCACCAAATACGCACGATGCCGAAGTTCCGGACAGTTTCGGTCCCGCCATTCCCGGCGAGTTTGAGTAGCCCCAGGAATTGACCGATATGATCTTGCCATCGGTGCCACCCGACCATGTGCTGGATCCATTCTGAACCCAAGGACCACCCGACGATCCGCCGCTTAGGCCGCAGCTCGGCAGCCACCAGTTGACCGCACCTTCCGTGGTCATGTCCATGGCGCAATACATGAATTTTGGATCATTGCGATACGAGTATCCCAGCGCATACGTGTAATCGATGCTGTCGTTCGCGACGTCAACCTTCGGCGGATCGAAATTGAGGTCCAGAGTGCCCGCCGCAACGTCGAGCGCGTCCGACGAGACCGGAGTGCCATCATGCGCGCCGGCGTCGTTGACTACGTAAAAGGCGTAGTCCCACGCGATATTTGCGGGGAAAACCCTCGTCGTCCAGTTCGTGTCAACCACTCCGAATGATGGAACCCAGCACCCGAGCGGATCGTTATCGCAATTAAAGTCGGTCTTCGAGCCGCGCGCCGTGTGAGCCTGGTCCGGAATGAACATGGCGTTCGTTGCGAACGCCTTATTCTCGTCGTCATAGACGCAATGCGCTGCCGTAGCGATGATGGAGCGACCATTTGTCGTATCCGTGACAACAGTGCCGGAGCAAACGTAATAGCCGCCCGCCATCGCAAACAGTAGGCGGCCCGCAGCTGTCTGAATCGCCCCGCCTGACGACCACGTTGCATTCTTAATGATTCCTCCGGTGGTGCTGCCGCCACCACCGCCGCCACCCGGGCCGCCCCCGCCAGGCTTGGCAAAAGGCGAAGGCGGCAAGGTTCTGGCGGCTACCTCTGCAGCGACCTTGTGCCCGTATGGCTGCAGGAATCCGTCGGGATGCCGCAAATAACCCAACCCCCGCGGATCAATCACGAAGTCGCGCGGAATCGCGGCTGCCCTGCGCTCCGGAGTCCAAAACTGGACGACGCGCGCCTTCTCGACGTCGATGACCTTTCCATTTTGCGCCGCAGCATTGGCCGACATCAGCGCAGCCGAAACCGACAGCGCTACCCACAGGCAGCCCTGGATTCGAATCGAGTTCATGCGTCCACCCTCCATCCTTGCTCCCCCTGCACAACACATTAGGCCAAAAGGAGTCGCATTCGCAACAAGTATTCATCCCTCCCACGGCAATACTTCACGATGTACGCCGTCGCCAGGATCCGATCTCCCGGGATCCCGGGCGCAGCCGGTCACAGATCCGCGAGCGGCAGGTACGCGGCGCGGTCGTCCTTGGCATGCAACGACCGGACGAGCACGCCGAGGTCCGCCTTGAGCCGGCGCAACGTACCGGCCGGCAGACGTTCGAGTGCATCCGGCAGCACGCCCTGCAGCGGGCGCGGCGCGCGCTTGAGCAAACTCCTGCCCCGCGCGCTCAGTTCCAAATGCACCACGCGCTGATCGCCGCCGTCCCGCCGCCGCTTCGCCAGACCCTGGCGAATCAGCCGCTCGGCCAGGTTGCTCGCGGTGGACTGGTGGATCGACAGCGCCTCGGCGAGATCGCCGACCCGCAGGCCCGGCCGCTTCGCCATCACGGCGAGCGCCCAGATCTGAGCCCCGCCCACGCCGCAGGCGCTTTCAAGCCAGGCGAAGTGCCTGCGCACCGAGCCGAAAATGACGCGAAATGCACCGAGCACTTCATGCACCGCAGTGCGCCTTCGTTTTTTCGGCAAGAGCGGGATTCCTTGCGTGCGCCATCAAAAAAAAGCGCCCCGAAGGGCGCTTAACGAGTCCAGCTGCAGTCTCCTGCCGCCATCCTCCTCAACTCGGTATCGCGAAGCAATTGAATTTGCGCAAATGTATCTGGGCATCGCTGCGCCGTCAATCCCGGCGCAGCCGCTGCCAGAGGTAGATCGGCACGCCGACGGCGAAACCGATGAGGTCCGTGACCGTGCCCGGGTGCATGAGGGCGATCGCGGCGCCGAAAAGGAGCACCCTCAACGGCAGGATCAGGTGCCGTTTGCCGAACATCCCTTCCGTAGATGCGGCGAGAAACCAGACGCCGATGCAGGCCGTCGCAGTCGCATGAAGGATGTCGAGCCACGGCCCCTGCCACAGCAGAACCGGGCTGTAGAAGAACATGAACGGCACGATGTACGTCGCAAGCCCCATCTTCACGGCGATCCAGGAGGTCTTCCATGGATCGGACTGCGCCAGCCCTGCGGCAGCAAACGACGCGAGCGCCACCGGCGGAGTGATCGCGGAAACGACGGCGAAATAGAACACGAACATGTGCGCTACCAGCGTCGGCACGCCAATCTTGGCGAGCCCCGGCGCGAGCACGGCCGCGGCGATCGCGTAGGCGGCCGTAGTCGGCATGCCCATCCCGAGGATGAGGGCGACCAGTGCCGCGAAGAACATGGCCAGCAGCACGTTGGCGCCGGCGATGCCGAGGATCAGCTCCGAGAAGCGGCCGCCGATCCCGGTGAGCGCCACGACGCCGACGATGATGCCGGCACAGGCGCAGACCGCGACCAGCTGAATCGTGTCGCGCGCGGCGAGGTTGAGCGCCTCCAGCGTGCGCCGCCAGCCGAACAGCGCCGCGGGAATCGCGATCAGCACGACCGCCACCGCATGGGCGGCCCATTCGCCGAACGCCCGCTCCGCGATTCCGTGTCCCTGCATCACCGCGAAGGCGAGTGCGCCGCCCGCCACGAGCAGCGCCGCGACCCGTACGAGGAGCGCCGCTGCCACGCCCGCTGCGCTATCGGAGATCAAAGCCGCCCGGTCGCCGGTTTCCAGATCGCGGAACACCATCGCGAGCGACCCGGCGACCAGCGCCGCGATGATTCCCAGTCCGCCGGCGCGAAACGGCGAGTAACCCGCCATGAACGCCCAGACCAGCACGACGATGGGCGAAAACAGGTACAGCATCGTGAGCATGCGGTTGAGCGACGGCAGCTCGTCGCGACGCAGGCCCCTGAGGCCGAGGCGGATGGCGTGGTAATCGACGTGCAGCCAGCACGCGACGTAGAACAGCAGGGCCGGAATCACCGCCGCGAGTGCGATCGTGGTGTAGGGAATGCCGGTGATCTCGGCCATCAGGAACGCGCCCGCGCCGAGCACGGGCGGTGTCATCTGGCCGCCGGTGGAGGAGGTGGCCTCGATGGCTGCTGCAGTAGCCCGGTCATAGCCGACCTTGCGCATCATCGGAATGGTGACCATGCCGGAAGCCACCACGTTGGCGACCGAGGATCCCGAGATCGAGCCGAACAGCACGCCCGAGGCAACCGCCGCCTTGGCCGGTCCGCCGCGCGCCCAGCCGAACAGCGCATTGCAAAGGTCGTTGATGTAGTCGCCCACCTTCGATACCTGCAAGAACGCCGCGAAGGTGACGAACAGGATGATGTACGACGACGACACTTGCGTCGTCACGCCGAACATCCCGTACTCGCTGTACATGTAGGTGAAGATCTGGCCGAAGGCATAGCCGCGGTGCTGCAGCACGCCGGGCATCCAGGGTCCGACGAACGTGTAGAGCAGGAATGCGCCGGCGATCACCACCAGCGCGAGACCGGAGGTGCGGCGCCCGAACTCGAGCACCAGCAGGGTGCCGACGAACCCGACCACGACGTCCCAGGGGGTCCATTGCGCACCGGCGCGGAACAGCAGGCCGTCGATCTCGACGGTGACGTAGGCGGCGCAACCGATCGACGCGGCCGCGAGCAGCCAGTCGTACCAGGGCACGCCCTGGCGCCCGGCGCGCTTGAACGCCGAGTACAGCATGAAGCCGATCGCGCCGCCCCAGCCGACGTGGATGACGCGGAACATCAGCGGCTCGAGCGAATAGACGTTGAGGACGAACAGGTGGAACACGGTGAAGCCGACGCACAGCACCGCGACCAGCATGGACTCCCAGCGACGCAGCTCGCGCTTGTTGCCCGCGAACTCCTCCTC
>SCUF01000432.1 GCA_004298325.1 Betaproteobacteria bacterium
CGGAATTCTGCGATTACCTGGCGAGCCTGGCCGACCGCTACCCGATCGTCTCGATCGAGGACGGCATGGCGGAAAACGACTGGGAGGGCTGGCGCCTGCTCACCCAGCGCCTGGGCGGCAGGATCCAGCTCGTCGGCGACGACGTCTTCGTCACCAGCACCCGCCTGCTGCGCGAAGGCATCCGGCAGCGCGTCGCCAATGCGATCCTCGTCAAGCTGAACCAGATCGGCACGCTGACCGAGACCTTCGCCGCGATCGAGCTCGCCAAGCGTGCCGGTTACGGCACCGTGATCTCGCACCGCTCGGGCGAAACGGAGGACACCACCATCGCCGATCTCGCGGTCGGCACCAGCGCGCTGCAGATCAAGACCGGGTCGCTGTCGCGCGCCGACCGCACGTCCAAGTACAACCAGCTGCTGCGCATCGAGGAGGACCTGGGCGACTCGGTGAGTTATCCGGGGCGCGAGGCGTACCTCCGCCTGGGATGACGTGAAGCTGCTCGCCGCCATCTTCGCCGCGCTCATCGTTGCCATCCAGTATCCGCTTTGGTTCGGCAAGGGCGGCTGGCTGCGGGTCTGGGACGTCGACCGGCAGGTCGCGGCGCAGCGCGCGACGAACGCGCAGCGGGAGGCGCGCAACGGCGCGCTGGCGGCGGAAGTGAGGGATCTGAAGCAGGGGCTGGAGGCGGTCGAGGAGCGCGCCCGCTACGAACTGGGCCTGGTGCGCCACGACGAGGTGTTCTTCCAGTACGCCGGCCAGTAGTGTTTTCCGTCGCCGAACTCGAGGCTGCGGCGCGCATCGTCTACGCCGCGATGCCGCCCACGCCGCAGTACGCCTGGCCGCTGCTCGGCGAGCGCGCCGGCTGCGAGGTCTGGGTCAAGCACGAGAACCACACGCCGATCGGCGCCTTCAAGCTGCGCGGCGGGCTGGTCTACTTCGAGCGCAACCGCCCGGCGAAGGGCGTCATCAGCGCGACGCGCGGCAATCATGGCCAGAGCATCGCTTTCGCCGGCCGGCGCGCCGGCGTCCCGGTCACCATCGTGGTGCCGCACGGCAACAGCCGCGAAAAGAACGCCGCCATGCGCGGCTTCGGCGCGCAGCTGATCGAGTTCGGCGGCGATTTCGACGAGGCGCGCGTGGAGGCCGAGCGCGTCGCCCGCGAGCGCGACCTCGGCTGGGTTCCGTCCTTCCACCCCGACCTGGTGCTCGGCGTGGCGACCTACGCGCTCGAGCTGCTGCGCGCGGTGCCCGATCTGGACACGGTGTACGCGCCGATCGGCATGGGCTCGGGCATCTGCGGCCTGATCCGCACCCGCGACCTGCTTGGCCTGGCGACGCGCATCGTAGGCGTGCAGGCCGAGCGCGCGCCGGCCTACGCGCGTTCGTTCGCGGCAGGTCGTGTGATCACAACGCAGACGGCAGACACCTTGGCCGACGGCATGGCGACGCGGGTGCCCGATCCCGGGGCCCTGGAGATCATCCGCGGCGGCGCGGAGCGGATCGTCACCCTGAGCGAGGAGGAGATCGCGGCTGCGATGCGCATCCTGTTCACCGATACCCACAACCTGGCCGAGGGTGCGGGAGCGGCGCCGCTGGCGGCGCTGCTCAAGGAACGCGCGGCGATGCGAGGCCGCAAGAGCGCCGTGATCCTTTCGGGCGGCAACGTCGACCTCGACCTGCTGCTGCGTGTGCTAGGCTAGCCGGCGGAGGATCGGCATGAGACTCACGCCGCAGCAGATCGAGGCGTTCGACCGCGAAGGCTATCTCTTCTTCCCGGGACTTATTTCGGCCGAGGAGATCGCCGTTCTCGCGCGCGAGGTGCCGCAGCTCTATGCGCAGCGCCGTCCCGAGAACGTGCGCGAGAAAATCGGCGACGCCGTGCGCACCAATTTCGCGGCGCATCTGTACAGCGCGCCCTTCGCCAGGCTCGCGCGCCATCCGCGCATGATCGAGCCGGTGCGGCAGATCTTCGGCGAAGACGTCTACATGCACCAGTTCAAGATCAACGGCAAGATGGCTTTCGACGGCGATCTCTGGCAGTGGCACCAGGATTACGGCACCTGGCGCAACGACGACCTCATGCCCGAGGCGCGCGCCATGAACATCGCGATCTTCCTCGACGCGGTGAACGAATTCAACGGCCCGCTGATGTTCATTCCGGGCAGCCACCGCCTCGGCGTTTTGCAGGCCGAGCATGACACGGCGACCACGAGCTACCCGCTTTGGACCATCAATCACGACACCATCCGCAAACTGGTCGGGCGCGGCGGCATCGTCGCGCCCAAGGGCCCTGCGGGGTCGATGATCCTGTTCCACGGCTGCCTGGTGCATGCATCGACCTCGAACCTGTCGCCCTGGAACCGCGTCAGCGTCTATCTGTCGCTTTGCGCGGTGTCGAACCACATCCGGCGCTTCAAGCGGCCCGGTTACATTGCGCACCGGGATTTCACGCCGATCCGCTGCCTGCCCGACGACTGCCTGCTGGGGCACTACGAAGTGCCACTGCCGTGGAAGGACGGCACGCCAGCCGAGGAACTGCAGGGAGACCTGAAAGCGGCATGAACCTCTACCAGAAACTCAGGCAAAGGCAGGACAGGCCGCTGCGTGTCGGCCTGATCGGCGCGGGCAAGTTCGCGGCCATGTATCTCGCGCAGGTGCCGAACACGCCGGGCGTGCACCTCGCGGGCATCGCCGACCTGGCGCCGGAAAACGCCCGCGCCAACCTGGCGCGCGTAGGCTGGAATCCAGAGTCGTACGCGGCGGCGAATCTCGATTCGGCGCTGAAGAACCGCACGACCCATCTCGGCGACGACTGGCAGGCGCTGGTTGCGCACCCTGCAATCGATATCGTTATTGAGGCCACGGGCAATCCGGTCGCGGCGGTCGAGCACGCGCTCGCCGCGTTCCGCCACGGCAAGCACGTGGTCATGGTGACGGTCGAGGCCGATGCCTTCTGCGGGCCGATCCTCGCGCAACGCGCGCAGGAGGCGGGCGTCGTGTACAGCCTGGCCTACGGCGACCAGCCGGCGCTCATCTGCGACCTGGTCGACTGGGCGCGCGCCGCCGGCTTTAATGTGGTCGCCGCGGGGCGCGGCCACAAGTGGCTGCCACATTATGCGCAGTCGACGCCCGATACGGTCTGGCAGCACTGGGGCCTCACCGCGCAGCAGGCGAAGGACGGTGGCCTCAATCCCAAGATGTTCAATTCCTTTCTCGACGGCTCCAAGCCCGCGATCGAGACCTCGGCGGTGTGCAACGCGACCGGCCTCACGCCGGCGCCGTGGGGACTGGCGTACCCGCCGTGTTCGATCGACGAGCTGCCCGCGGTGATGAAACCGAAGGCGGAGGGCGGATGCCTGCACCACAAGGGGCAGGTGGAGGTCGCGTCCTCGCTGCTACTCGACGGCCGGCCGATCCCCTACGACATCCGCATGGGCGTGTGGGTGGTGTTCGAGGGCGAAACCGAGTACGTGCGGCGCTGCTTTATGGAGTACGGCGTGAACACCGACGCCAGCGGCAGGTACGCCTGCCTTTACAAGCGCTGGCACCTGATCGGACTCGAGGTCGGCATCTCCGTGGCCGCGGTCGGCCTGCGTGGCGAGCCCACCGGCTGCGCCACCGGCTGGCGCGCCGACGCCGTCGCTTTCGCCAAGCGCGATCTCAAGGTGGGGGAGGTCCTCGACGGCGAGGGCGGCTACACCGTCGCGGGCCGGCTCATGCCCGCCGCGGACTCGCTCGCGCAGGGCTGCCTGCCGCTCGGCCTGGCGCAGGGCGTGAAGCTCCTTGCGCCGGTTGCTGCGGGTCAGCCCGTGCGCTGGAGCAACGTCGCGCACGACACGAGCCTTGCCGCGGTGCAACTGCGCCGCGAGATGGAAGTGCACTACGCAGCGCCGGCACGCAGCGCGGCCTAGCGCTCAGACGCCGCGCTCCCTGAACACCTCGCGCGCGCAGCGGAAGCTCTCCACCGCGGCCGGCACGCCGCAGTAGATCGCGACCTGCAGGAACACTTCGCGGATCTGTTCCTTCGTCAGTCCGTTGTTGAGCGCGCCGTTGACGTGCAGCTTCAGCTCGTGCGAGCGGCCGAGCGCCGAAAGCATGGCCAGGTTCAGCATCGAGCGCGTCTGGCGCGGCAGCCCGGGGCGGTTCCAGATGTCGTTCCAGCAGTAGGTGTTGAGCAGCTCGGCGAACTCGGCGTTGAAGTCGTCCACCGCCGCCATCGCCTTGTCGACGTACTCGGCGCCCAGCACTTCGCGCCGCGTCTTCAGTCCGTCCCTGGCGCGCTCTTCTTGACTGCGTTTGTCCATGGTCACCCTTTCGCGTGTGGAGGCCCACTATACTTTTGAATCATGGCGGTTCACAACGCCGACATCGCGGCGGCGCTCGACCAGATCGCGGACCTGCTCGAGCTGCAGAACGCGAATCCGTTTCGCGTGCGCGCCTACCGCAACGCGGCGCGCATCGCGGGCGGGCTGCGCTTCGACATCGCGGCGCGCCTGGCGCGGGGGCTCGAGCTGCCGAAGATTCCGGGCATCGGCGCCGACCTCGCGGGCAAGATACGCGAGCTGGCCGCGCGCGGCAGCTGCGAGCTGCTCGATCGTCTCAAGGCGGGGGCGCCGGCCGGCATCACCGACCTGCTGCGCCTGCCGGGCCTCGGTCCGAAGCGCGTGCGGGCGCTGCACCAGGAACTCGGCATCGGCAGTCTCGCAGCGCTGCAGCGCGCGGCGCGCGACGGCCGACTGCGCGCGCTGCCCGGTTTCGGCGAGAAGACCGAGCAGCGGCTTCTGGCGGCCGTGTCGGCGCACCTGAGCAAGGCGCGGCGCTTCAAGCTCGCGCTCGCGGCGCAATACGCGGAACCTTACGCTGCCTGGTTGCGCAAGGCGCCCGGTGCGCGCGAGGTGGTGGTGGCGGGGAGCTATCGCCGCATGAAGGAGACGGTGGGCGATCTCGACTTCCTGGTCTCGGCGCAGCCGCGCAACCGGGTGATCGAGCGCTTCACTGCCTACGCGGAGGTCCGGGAAGTGCTCGCCAGCGGCGCCACGAAGGCGAGCGTGCGGCTCGCCTCGGGCATCCAGGCGGACTTGCGCGTCGTGCCTCCCGGGAGCCTGGGCGCGGCGCTGCACTACTTCACCGGCTCCAAGGCGCACAACATCGCGCTGCGCCGCAGCGCGCGGGAGCGTGGCCTGAAGGTGAACGAGTACGGCCTGTTTCGCGGCGCGCAGCGCATCGCGGGCGACACCGAGGCTTCGGTCTACGCGGCGCTCGAGCTGCCGTGGATCCCGCCCGAGTTGCGCGAAGACCAGGGCGAGATCGAAGCGGCGCGGCGCGGCGCGCTGCCGCACCTGATCGAGCTGGGCGATCTGCGCGGCGATCTGCACGTCCACACCCGGGCGACGGACGGGCGCAATACGGCGCGCGAGATGGCGCTCGCGGCCAGGGCGCGCGGCCTGCAATACGTCGCGATCACCGACCATTCGCAACGCCAGACCCTGGTGCACGGCCTGGACGCGGTGCGGCTGGCCAAGCAGATTGACGAGATCGAGCGGCTCGACCGCGAACTGCAGGGCATCACGCTGCTCACGGGCGTCGAAGTGGATATCCTCGAGGACGGCAGCCTCGACCTGCCGGATTCGATCCTGTCCCGGCTCGACGTGGTGGTGGCGGCCGTGCACAGCCGCTTCAATCTGCCGCGCGCACGGCAGACCGAGCGTATCCTGCGCGCGCTCGATCATCCGCTGGTGCGCCTGCTCGCGCACCCGTCAGGACGCCTGATCGACGAACGCGACCCCTACGACGTCGACATGCAGGCGGTGATTCGCAAGGCGCGCGCGCGGGGCGTGTGTCTGGAGCTGAACGCCCAGCCGGACCGTCTCGACCTGAGCGACGTCCACTGCCGCATGGCGAAGGACGAGGGCGTCCTTGTCTGCATCAACTCGGACGCCCACGCGGCCGATGGCTTCGAGGTGCTCGCCTGCGGCGTCGGCCAGGCGCGCCGCGGCTGGCTCGAACGCGGTGACGTGCTCAACGCGCGGCCGCTATCCGGGTTGCGGCGCCTGCTCAATCGAGGACGAAGCTGACCTTCATGTCGACCCGGTAGCGGGTGACCTTGTTCTTGTCGACGATCGCCTGCTGGCCGTTGATCCAGGCGCTCTTGATGCCGTGCACCGACTTCGATGCCTGCTTGATGCCGTCGTTGACCGCATCCTCGAAACTCTTGCTGGATTCGGCGCTGATCTCGATGACTTTGGCGACAGACATGGCGAACCTCCTGTAGTAGGCCGTTTCGCTGGACAACACGGAGTGAGCGAGGTTTTACTGCATGCAGGAGTAGACACCGGAATGGCGCCAGGGGTCTTGATCTGGCGCAAGCACGCACGCAGCGATCGGTAGAGCGTAGGGCAGCGCCAGCGGGCGCCAAACCCGAGAGGACGCAGGCCATGCCATTCCAGCAGGAGGCGGTGCTGCGCGACGCCGCGGAACGCAGCCGCGTGCCGCTCGCGGTGCGCTTCGCGCGCGGCGGCGGGTTCCGGACCGCCGCCGGCGAACCCGAGTTCACGTTCGTCTTCCGCAGCCGTCGCGCAGAGCTGCGCGTCGCCCTCTTCGGGCATATCGGGCTGCTCGAATCGTATTTCTGCGGCGAACTCGAAGTCGAAGGCGATCTGGCGCGCGCGTTCGCTTTCGGCGTGCGGGGCGGCCTGGACCGCCCCGGCGCGCTGGTGCACCTGCGCAACCGCTGGCACGAATGGCGCTTCTCCAATGCCTCCTGGGCGCAGGCCAAGCGCAACGCGCGCTTCCACTACGGACTGGGCGAGCCGTTCTACCGCCTCTGGCTGGACCAGCCGCTCATGATGTACACCTGCGCCTACTGGCGCGAGGGTACGCGATCGCTGGAGGAAGCACAGGCCAACAAGATCGACCATGTCTGCCGCAAGCTGCTGCTGGCGCCGGGTGACGAGGTGGTCGACATCGGTTGCGGCTTCGGCGGTTTCATGTACCGCGCGCACGAGCAGTTCGGCGCGCGCGTCAGCGGAATCAATACCGCCACCGAACAGGTCGATGCCGTGCGAGCCGAGATCGGGCGCCGCGGCCTCGGCGCCGAACTGGCGGTGATCGAAACCGACTTCCGCGACGCCCGGCGCGCGTACGACAAGGTCGTGTCCATCGGCGTCCTGGAGCATGCGGGCCGCGACCAGCTGGCCGAGGTCGTGCGCGCGCATGCGCGCTTTCTCAAGCCGGGTGGCCTGGGCCTGCTGCATTTCATCGGCCATGTCGGGGCGCTCGACACCGAGTTCTTCATCCGCAAGCATGTCTTTCCCGGCGGCTGGATTCCGGGGCTGGCCCAGGTGCTGCAGGAGATGGAGCGCGCGGGGCTGGAAGTGATCGACGTCGAGAACCTGCGCCGCCACTATGCGCTGACGCTCGACGCCTGGGTCGAGCGCTTTGAGCGCAACTGGGAGCGCATCCACGCGCTCGATCCGCGCCGCTTCGACGAACGCTTCCGGCGCATCTGGCGCGCCTACCTCTACGGCTGCGCCGAGCTGTTCCGCGCGCCGCAGGGGCGCACCTACCTGTTCCAGATCGTATTCGCCAGGGGCAATGTCGCGCGCGGCCGTTATCCGATGAGCCGGGGGTTCCTCTACCCGTGAACGCGGCACACGCTGCCAAGTGCGAGGCGCTGGCGCGCAGCCTGCGCGCCGCCGGCGTGCCGGTACGCCTGCAAAAGGACACGTCGAACCTGTTTCGCGACCGCGCGGGCGCGGCGCGCCGCAGGCTCGACGTACGCGCCTTCAGCGAGGTCCTCGGCGTCGACGCGCAGGCCGGCTGGCTCGAAGCCGAAGGCATGGTCAGCTACGAGCGGCTGGTCGAAGCCTGCCTCGCGCGCAGCGTCATGCCGGCCGTGGTGCCGCAGCTGAAGACGATCACGCTGGGCGGTGCCGTGGCCGGCGTCGGCATCGAGGCTTCGTCGCACCGCTACGGCCTGGTGCACGAAACCGTATCCGAGCTCGAAGTGCTGGTGGCCGATGGCAGCATCCTGTCGTGCACGCCCGACAACGCTCATGCCGACCTGTTCTTCGGCTTCCCCAATTCCTACGGCACGCTGGGCTACGCCCTGCGGGTGAAGGCGCAGGCGGTGCCGGTGCTGCCCTACGTGCGCCTGGAGCATGTCGCGTTCACCGACGCCGGCGCCTTGTTCGACGCGCTCGAGCGCTCCTGCCGGGCGGGCGATGCGGACTTCATCGACGCCACGGCATTCTCGCCCGAACGCCTGTACCTCAGCCTCGGGCGTTTCGTGCCGCGCGCGCCATTCACGAGCGACTACGGTTACGAGCACATCTACTATCGCTCGATCGCGGAAAAGCGCGAGGACTGGCTGACGACGCGTGATTTCCTCTGGCGCTGGGATACCGACTGGTTCTGGTGCTCGAAGAGCCTGGGCGCGCAGCAGCCGTGGCTGCGCCGGCTGTACGGCCGGCGGCGCCTCGGCTCGAAAACCTACGCGCGGCTCATGCGCTGGAACAGCCGGCTCGGACTGACGCGCGCGTTCGATCGCCTGCGCGGTTTGCACGCCGAGTCGGTGATCCAGGACGTCGACATCCCGCTGCCGCGGGCCGCCGAGTTCTTCAGTTTCTACGCGCGCGCGATCGGCATCTGGCCGCTGTGGATCTGTCCGCTCGGCCCGCGCCCCGGCGCGGGGCGCTTCTGCCTCTATCCGACGTCGGCGCCGTGGTACCTGAATTTCGGCTTCTGGGACGTGCTGCGCACGCACGAGCGCCACGAGGCGGGACATTTCAACCGCCGGGTGGAACGCAAGGTGCTGGAGCTGGGCGGAATCAAGTCGCTGTACTCGGACAGCTACTTTCCGCAGGAAGAATTCTGGCGCTGCTACGGCGGCGATGCCTACCGCCGGCTGAAACGGAAATACGACCCCCAGGGTGCGTTTCCGGACCTCTACGCCAAGTGCGTGCTGCGGCAGTGAGGCGGGGCCGCCCCGATCAGTGATCCTCGATGCGCGGCACCGATTCTTCGGCGGGTGCGCCGGTATCGGGGTCGACCCATTCGGCGATCCCGATCTCGGCCTCGGCTTCCTCGACCGACTCGCCCGGCCCGTATTCCGTCACCTCGACCGTCAACGCGTCGGCTTCGGCGTCGGCCAGGGTCGCGAACGGACCGTATTCCTTGCCGCCGTCCCGGCTCTGCCAGTAAACGCCGTCGGGGCGCTCGATGAAATTGACGCGCAGTTCGTCATGGGGTGCCGCCTTCCTGCGGCGCCGGGGCTTCGCTTTGCTGGCTCGGTTCATGAGGGCCCATTATATGCACACCTCGCGCGGTTGCGCGATTGATGGAAATCAAACCGCGCTCGCGACGCCGGCGCGCTGCACGGCGGCGATTTCGCGCATGCGGTATTTCTGCAGCTTCCCCGTCACGGTCATCGGAAATTCGTCCACGAAGCGGATGTAGCGCGGAATCTTGTAATGCGCGATCCGTCCGCTGCAATACGCGTGGAGCTCCTCGGCGCTGAGCGATGCGCCGGCTTTCAGCTGGATCCAGGCCGCGACCTCCTCGCCGTAGAGGGGGTCGGGCACGCCGAACACCGCGACCTGGGCGATCGCCGGATGGCCGAAGAGGAATTCCTCGATCTCGGCCGGGAAGATCTTCTCGCCGCCGCGGTCGATCATCTCCTTCAGCCGGCCGGTGATGCGCACGTAGCCGTCGGCGTCCATCGTGCCGAGGTCGCCCGAATGCAGCCAGCCCTGCGCGTCGATCGCCCGGCGCGTCGCTTCGGCGTCGGCGTAATAGCCGCGCATCACGTGATAGCCGCGAAAGCACAGTTCGCCGACCTGGTTCACCGGCAGCGTGGCGCCGCTCTTCAGGTGCACGACCTTCACCTCCTGGTGCGGAAGATTGCTGCCTACGGTCTCGGTGCGCCGTTCCAGGCTGTCGCTGCGCGCGGTGAGGTGGGTCAGGGGGCTCGCCTCGGTCTCGCCGTAACCGATCAGGATTTCCGGTACGTGCATTTCCCCCATGACCCGGCGCATCAGCGCCGGGGGGCAGGGCGCGCCGGCCATGATGCCGGTGCGCAAGGTGGAGAGATCGAAGTCGCGAAATTCGGGATGCTCGAGCTGCGCGATGAACATCGTCGGCACGCCGTGGATCGCGCTGCAGCGCTCGGCCTGCACCGCCTGCAGCGTGGCAAGCGGGTCGAAGTGCTCGGCCGGAACCACGAGGCATGCGCCGACCGATAGGCAGGCGAGGTTCGCCAGCACCATGCCGAAGCAGTGATAGAAGGGCACCGGCACCGCCAGCCGGTCGCTCTCGCCGAGGTTCATCGCCTGCGCCGCGAACCAGGCGTTGTTGAGAAGGTTGTGATGCGTGAGGACCACGGCCTTCGGAAAGCCGGTGGTGCCGGAGGTGTACTGGATGTTGATCGGATCGTCGCGATCGAGCCCGTCGCTGGCCGCCGCCAGCTCGCCGCGGCTGACCGCGTCAGCCGCCGCCAGCACTTCCTGCCAGAGCGTAAACCCCGCGTGCGCGCGCGCCGTCGCGTCCGGCTGCGCCGGGTCGAACAGCACCACCCGCCGCAGCAACGGCAGCGATCTTCCGGCGAGCGCATCGGGTGCCGTCGTGCGCAGTTCCGGCAACAGTTCGAGCAGCATGGCGACGTAGTCGCTCGAACGGAACGCGGGAATCGCAAACAGCGCCTGGACCTCGGCGCGCTGCAGCGCATGCGCCAGCTCGCGCACGCGATTGGCCGGATTGATGTTCACCAGCACCACGCCGATGCGCGCGGTCGCCACCTGCAGCAGCAGCCATTCGATGTTGTCGGTCGACCAGACGCCGATGCGCTCGCCGCGCCGGAACCCGAGCCCCAGCAGACCGCGCGCCAGGCGGTCCGCCTCATGCGCCAGTGCGGCGTAAGTGAGGCGCCGTCGCTGATGCACGCTGACGACCGCCTCGCGCTGCGCGAAGCGAGCCGCGATTGCGCCGAAGCGCGCCGGGATGGTGTCGCCGAGCAGGGGCACCTCGCCGCCGCGATGGCAGTAGCTGTGCGCAAGCTTCATGCGCAGACCTGTTCCCAGTAGGCGTCCACCTGCGACTGGATCTGCGCCAGCACCCGGGTGTCGCGCCCGGGCTCGAACAGGTGGCGGAAGCGTCCCTGCCTCTTCAGGTATTCCTCGACTGGCAGGCGCGGATGCGGCACGTGCGTATGCACCACCCTGCCGTCGACATATTCTTTCAGGGGCCAGATCCCGGTCTTGACGGCGAGGCGGCCGATCTCCACGCCCTCGGCGGGATCGAAACTCCAGCCCGGCGGGCAGGGCGCGAGCGCATGGATCAGCCGCGGACCCTTCAGGGCGCGCGCCCTGTCGATCTTCCTCGCGAGGTCGAGCGGGTCGGCGCCGATCACCGTGGCGGCATAAGCGGGACGCTGCGCGACCCAGATCGCGAACAGGTCCATCTTGCTCGCAGGGTGGCCGTGAGCGCCGGTGCTGGTCGCGGTGCGGGCGCCCAAGGGCGTCGCGGGCGAGCTTTGCTGCCCGGTGTTGCCGTAGCCTTCGTTGTCGTAGCAGAGGTAGATGAAGTCGAGCCCGCGATCGATCGCGCCCGCGGTCGCCGAAAGACCGATGCCGGTCGCCGCACCATCGCCCGTCAGCGCGACCGCCGTCAGGTCTTGCTCCGGCGGCAGGCGGCCCCGCTCGCTGAGGATGTCGAGCGCGTCGCGCACCCCCTGCGCGCCTGCCGGGGCCGAGGCCATCGCGGTGTAGAGCCAAGAGCCGCGAAACGGCGTGAACGGATAGCTCGCCAGCAGCGTCATGCAGCTCGCGGCATTGACGAACACGGTGCGCGCGCCGAGCAGGTCGCAGATCTCGTGCAGCGCCAGCAGTCCGCCGCAGCCGGCGCACATCGCGCTGCCGGCGCCGAGCAGGTGCGTCGACGGCAGATCCTTCATGCGCCGCAGCGCCGGATTCATGCGCGCGCCTCCGGCATGCCGCGCTCGCCGGCGGCGATCGCCTGCAGATTGCGCATCTGGCGCAATTCGCCTGCGGTATACAGCAGCCGCGGCGGCGGCACGCGCCGCGCGAGCACGGCGTCCTGCAGCTCGCGCGCGATCTGGAAGAATTCCCCGGCGCTGATGTCGCGGCCGCCGAGTCCGCCGATGTAGCTGGCGAGCAGCGGCGCATCGGGCTGCCCGTACAGGACCGACGCCAGTTCGCCGTGCAGCACGCCGCCTTTGCCCACGGACAGATTCTGGTCGATCACCGCGACGGCGCGCTTTCCGGCGAGCGCGCGCTGCAGGGCCGCGGCCGGGTAGGGGCGCAGCAGCCGCGGCCTGACCAGCCCCGCGGCGATGCCGGCCTCGCGCAGCCGGTCGACGGCGTCCATGGCCTTGGTGGCGAAAGCACCGATCATGAAGAACGCGATTTCGGCGTCATCGCTGCGATAGCGCTCGACCGCGTCATGCCGGCGCCCGAAGCGCTGCGCGAACTCGGCGGCGATCGCGCCATGCGCCTGCAGTGCCTGCTCGGCGGCGAGATGCGTTTCGTAGCGGAAGTAGGAGTAGGCCGAGCCGCCGAGCACGGCCACCGCCTGGCTGACCGGCCGGCCGGCGCGAAACTCGATGCCTTGCGACTCGAACGGCGGCAGGAAGGCGGCCGCCGCTTCGGCCGTGGGCAGGTCGACCGGTTCGCGCGTGAACGACAGATGAAAACCGTCCAGGTTGACGAGGGCGGGCAGCCGCACCCGCGGGTCCTCGGCGAGCCGGTACGCGAGCAGGACCGAATCGACGACCTCCTGGCAGCTCGCGCAATGGAACTGCAGGAAACCGCTATCGCGCGCGGCGAGCACGTCGTTGTGGTCGGATTCCAGGGTGATCGGGCTCGCCAGGCCGCGCGATACGTTGACGAGCACGAACGGTGCGCGCCAGCCCGGCACCGCGTACAGCATCTCCATCGCGTACAGCAGGCCCTGGCTCGAGGTGGCGGTGAACACGCGCACGCCGGTGGCCGCGGCTGCCGCCGCCGCGGTGAGCATGGAATGCTCGGATTCGAGCAGCGTCAGGCGTCCGCGCAGCTCGCCGGAGCCGAACCACTGCGCCAGCAGCTCGATGATCTCGGTCTGCGGGGTGATCGGGAAGGCCGGCACGTAGTCGGCGCGCGCCAGGCGCGCGCCCCACGCGGCCGCGGCGTTGCCGGTGAGCAGTCGTCTCATGGCGCCGCCGCCAATTCACGCGCACGTGCCGCGCGCTCCGGCAGCGCCCGGATCGCTTGCGGCGGGCACACGCTGACGCAGATCATGCAGCCCTTGCAATGCTCGAGGTCGATCTCCGGGCTGCGGTCCGCCCGCACGCGGATCGCGCTGTCCGGGCACAGCGTCGAACAGATCCAGGCGCAGCGGTTGCAGCGCGCGTAGTCGATTTCGGGGCGCATCGTGCGCCACAGCCCGGTGCGCACTTCGACGCTGGTCGCGGCGGCAAAGATAGCGGGCGCCGCGACGCGGGCGGATTCGAGCGGCAGGTCGATCCACTCCGGTGCGGCGAAAGCGGTTGCGGCCGCGGGTCTGCTCTCGCGCAGCACGCCCGCATGCGGTGCCACGGCGTCGTAGGCGGCGAGCGCCTGCGCCGTCGTCGTCGCCGTGGCGACGGGTCCGAGCGACGCCAGCTCCTGTGCGATCGCGGCAATGAGCTGCGGTCGCGAGATGACGCCTGCGAGCCGTGCTGCCGCGCCCGCGCAGCGGGCACCGCCCAGCTCCGCTTCGGCGCGCTCGCCCGCAGCGGGCAGCACCACCACGGTGCCGCTGAGCGCGAGCCTTGCGCGCCAGGTTTCGGCGTCGCCGTTGCCCTGCAGCAGCAGCACGCTGGCCGCATCCACGCCGAGCAGCACGTTCGCCGCCGGCACCTGCAGCAGTGTTTCATCGACGAGCGCGACCAGGTCCGGCCGCGTGATCACGCCGCGTTCGCGGATCGGGGTGCGCGCCGCGCGCACATGCGCGGACATCGCGGCACCGCGCCGCTCGGCACCGTACACCGGGGCATCCTGCACTTCGAAACCGGCGCCAAAAAACGCGCTCCCGAGAATGCGGCTGCCGGTCTTGATGCCCTGTCCGCCGCGTCCATGCAAGCGGATCCGATACATGCCGCTAGCGAATCACGTTGCGGAATTTCCGTGTTGACGTGTGTCAATCCGGCGTTCGTGCGAGCCAGCCACGGCGCTCGAGCAGCGCTTCGACCTCGCGCGCCGCGTCGCCAGGGCTGCCGCGGTCGCCGTGCACCACCAGCTCCGGCTGCAGGGGGGCTTCGTAATCCGTTTGCGCGCCCGGCAGCGTGCTCGAGCATCCCTCGCGGGCGCGCCGGTACAGGCCCTTGGGATCGCGCGCCTGGCAGATTGCGAGCGGGCAATCGACGAACACTTCGGCAAAGCGCGCAATGCGCTGGCGCGCCGCGTCGCGATAGCTGCGCCGGTTGGCCGTGGCGTCGAACACCACCGGCACGCCGCGCTGCACCAGGAATTCGCCGAGCTGCGCCATCGCGGCGTAGAACAGTTCGCGCTCGGCCGCGTCGTAACGGGGCCGCGGCGTGATGAGGGTGCGCAGGACATCGGATTCAAGCACCGCGCAGTCGATGCCGCGGGCCTGCAGCCGCGCGAGCAGCGCGCGCGCGATGGCGCTCTTGCCCGAGGCCGGCAGTCCGGTGAGCCAAACGGCGAACGCCGCCACGCTCAGACCCCGCAATAGGCGTTGACGCGGTGCGGCTCGAAACGCGCTTCGCCGAGCACCGCCTGCAGGAAATCGAACAATTTTCGCCGCAGCGTATCGTCGAGCGTCGGATACCAGACCGGGCTCGCGACCACCAGCGCGCGAAAGGCGTAAAAGGGCGCGATCACCTCCGGCATTTCCGCGTCGCCGCTGCGCTCCAGGTAGCGCTCCCAGAAGCGCAGGAACAGCGTCTCGAACGCGCCTTCGAGCCGGCCGTGGCGCTGCAGGGAGAAGAACAGATAGTTCAGCGTCAGGCAGGCGAGATCGTCGGCCGGCTCGCCCCATTCGCCGCGCGAGCGGTCGAGCGCGGTGAAATCGACGCCGTCGCGGAACAGGAGGTTCCAGGGATGGAAGTCGCCGTGCACCTGGCGCAGGCGGTGGGCGCGGGCCTTCAGTTTCCAGCGCCAGGCCACGCAGCGTTCCTCGATCGCCTGCAGCAGCGGCGCGGTGATGAATCCGCAGGGCAGCGGATAACTGTCGGCGATGCCGAAAATGCACTCGCCGTGGCCGACGAGCTCGCGGATGCGGCGCGCGTAAAGACCGGCGTCTGGCCCGGGCCGGGCGTGGATCTCGACGAGGTAATCGCACAGGGCGTCGGCCCGCGCGAGATCGAGGTCCGCGAGCGTTGCGCCATCGCGCAGGCGCTGCAGGTCGCCCGCGTACTCGCGGCCCGGGACGAAAGCGGTGACGATGAAGAACTCTTCCGCCGTGCCCAGCGCGACCAGCGTGCCATCGGCGCGCACCGCGCCGACGTCGAGCGAGCGCACGTGGCGCGGCAGTCGCGCGAAAGCGTCGTGTGCCCAGAGCAGCGCCTGTGCGCGGTCCGACAGGTGCTCGTGGCCGAAAGGCCCGGCGCGCACCGTCTCCAGCACCGCGCTGCGCGCCTCGCCCGCGAGCCGGTAATCGACGCGCAGCGGAATGCCGTAGCCGTAGCCCTTGTCGCCGGGTGCACCACCCCCCAGCGCCGACACCTGCACCGCCTGCACGGCGGCGCCGTGCAGCGCCTCCAGGTAGGGCTGCAGCGCGGCCGGGGTGAAGGGCGCGTTCAATGCGACATCAGCACCGGCACGGTCATGGTGTCGAGCAGCGTGCGCGTGACGCCGCCGAGCACCAGCTCGCGCAGGCGCGAGTGGCCGTAGGCGCCCATGACGA
>SCUF01000433.1 GCA_004298325.1 Betaproteobacteria bacterium
GAGTTCCCGGGCACGGGCGTGGGGCTGGCGATCGTGCGCCGCGTGGTGTCGCGCCACGGCGGGCGGGTGTGGGCCGAAGGGCGGCCGGGCGAGGGCGCCTGCTTCGGCTTCGCGCTGCCGAAGGAGGGCTGAACCATGGAAACCTACCAGCAGATCGAGATCCTGCTCGTCGAGGACAACCCGCGAGACGCCGAAATGACGCTGCGCTCGCTCACCAAGCACAAGCTCGCCAACAAGGTGCACTGGGTGAAGGACGGCGCCGAGGCGCTCGAATTCATGTTCCGCGAGGGCGCTTACGCCGAGCGCGATCCCAATCTCGGCCTGAGGCTGGTGCTGCTGGACATCAAGATGCCGAAGGTCGACGGCATCGAGGTGCTGCGGCGCCTCAAGTCCGACGAACGCACCCGCCTGACGCCGGTCGTCATCATGACCTCGTCCAACGAGGAGCGCGACGTGGTCGAGAGCTACCGCCTCGGCGTCAACAGCTACATCGTGAAGCCGGTGCAGTTCGAGGCGCTGATCGACACAGTGGCGGCGCTCGGACTGTACTGGATGCTGACCAACCGCTTGCCCCAGCCAGGCCCATGAGCGTCGCCGAGCCCATCCGGCTGCTGATCGCCGAGGACGTCCCGACCGACGCCGAGCTGGCGGTGCGCGAGCTCAAGCGCGCCGGCCTGCGCGTCGTGCACCGCATCACCGACAGCGAAGCGGCATTTCGCCGCGCGCTGGCCGAGTTCGTGCCGCAGGTCATCCTGTCGGACTTCACCATGCCGCGCTTCGACGGCATGCACGCGCTCGACCTGGCGCGCGAGCTGGCGCCCGACACGCCGTTCATCTTCGTCTCCGGAACCCTGGGCGAGGAATACGCCATCCGCGCCCTGAAGAACGGCGCCACCGATTACGTCCTCAAGACCAACCTCATCCGCCTGCCGGCCGCGGTCGAGCGCGCGCTGGAGGAGGCCCGGGCGCGTGCCGAGCGCAGGCGCACCGAGGCGGCACTGGCGGAAGCGCGCGAGCGCCTGGCCAGCATCATGGAAACGTTGCCCGACGTGCTCTGGTCTTCGACCCTGGACGGCGAGCAATTGCTCTACGTCAGCCCGGCGGCGCGGCGCGTGCTCGGCCACGAGGCCGCGGTTCTGGAATCGAATCCGCGGCTCTGGTTCGAGGTCATCCACCCGAAGGACAAGGTGGCGGTGATGGCGGCATTGCAGGCCGCGCGGAGCGGCGAGTCCTTCGAGATCGAATACCGCGTGCTGCGGCCGGACGGCGGCGTGCGCTGGCTCGACCTGCGTGGACGGCTGGTGCGCGACTCCGCGGGAACGCCCCTGCGCATCGACGGCATCGCGCGCGACGTCACGGAACAGGTGGCGCAACGCGAGCGCCTCGCGCGCCTCGGGCGCATCCGCGCGCTGAACAGTGCGGTCAACGCCGCGATCGTGCGCGTCCGGGAACGCCACGAGCTGTTCGAGCTGTTCTGCCACATCGCGGTCGAGCAGGGCGGGTTCCAGACCGCGCGCCTGGTGGAGATCGACCCCGAGAGCGGTGCGCTGCGCCTGGCCGTGACCACCGATGACAGCCGCGACACGGCGATTCAGGTGGTGGAGGAATACAACCGCGACCCGGCGGCCGCGCGAAGCCTGCTGGCCGACGCCCTGCGCAGCGGTCGAGCCGAGGTCTCGAACGACGCCGGCATCGATTCCCGGGTGCTGCAGCGGGAATTGCTGCAAGGCGAGGGCGTCAATTCGCTCGCCTGCCTGCCCATCGTGATGGACGGCAAGGTCGGAGGCGCGGTCGTGCTACGCGCGCGCGAACGCAATTTCTTCGACGAGGAAGAGCTGGGTCTGCTGCGCGAGCTGACCGCGAACCTGGCGTTCGCGCTCGAGCTGATGGACAAGCAGCAGCAGCTCGATTTTCTCGCCTACTTCGACCCGCTCACCGACCTGCCCAACCGCAGCCAGCTGCGGCACCGCCTGACGCACGCGATCGACGCGGCGCGCGCCGCCGGCCAGGGCATGGCGCTGGTGATGCTGGACATCGACCGCTTCAGGGCGATCAACGACGCTTTCGGGCAGGCCGCGGGCGATCTGGTCCTGCAGCGCGTCGCCCGGCTCGCGGCGCAGGCCCTGGGCGAGCACGAACTCGTGGCGCGCGTCGGCGGCAACCAGTTCGCGTTGCTGTTCCCGCTGCTGCGCGCGGCGGGCGAACTCGGGCGCAGACTGGAGCGCATGAGCGGCAGCCTGCTCGATACCCTGGTCGAGGTCGAGGGGCGCGAAGTGCGCGTCGCCGCCAAGGCCGGCGCGGCGATCTATCCGGAGGACGGCGCCGATGCCGAGGCCCTGATCACCAACGCCGAGGCAGCGATGAAGCGCGCCAAGACGACCGGCGAGCGGTTCCTGTTCTACGCGCCGTCGCTCAACGCGCGCGTCGCCGAGCGGCTCGGCCTGGAGGCGAGGGTGCTGCGCGCCGTCGAGCGCGGCGAGTTCACGCTGGTGGTCCAGCCCAAAGTCGAGCTCGATGGCGGCCGCATCGTCGGCATGGAGGCGCTGCTGCGCTGGGGCGGCGGTGCCGGGGGCGCGATTTCGCCGGCGGAATTCGTCCCGGTGCTGGAGGACACCGGCCTCATCCTGAACGTCGGCCAGTGGGCCATGCGTGAGGCCGTAGCGATGCATCGCGGCTGGCTGGCGCGCGGGTTGCCAGCGCCGCGCATCGCAGTGAACGTCTCTGCGATCCAGCTGCGCGGCCGCAATTTCGTGGACGAGGTGCGCGCCGCACTCGGCGGCGGCACGGGCGAAGCAGGCGGCCTCGACCTCGAGATCACGGAGAGCCTGCTGATGGAGAACATCGACGAGAGTCTGGAGAAGCTTCGCGCGCTGCGCGATCTTGGCGTGCGCCTTGCGCTGGATGACTTCGGTACCGGCTACTCCTCGCTCGCCTACCTGAGCAAACTGCCGATCGACACGCTGAAGATCGATCGCGCCTTCGTTCATGGCGTCGCCGAGAACTCGGAAGACACGACGATCGTGTCGGCGATCGTTTCGCTCGCCCGGGCGCTCCGCCTCAAGACGGTCGCAGAGGGCGTGGAAAACGAGACCCAGGCGCAGCTGCTCCGGCTGCTGCGCTGCGACCAGATGCAGGGTTACCTGTACAGCCGGCCGCTCTCGGCGGACGAGGCCGCGGCCCTGCTGGCGTCGCCGGCCGGCGGGGGCGTCGCCTAGGCCGGCGCCGCCGGTTGGACTTCGCCGGCCTCGATTTCTCCGGGCCAATACCACTGCAGCTTGTCGCGCAGCCGCACCACTTCGCCGATGATCACGAGCGCGGGCGGCTTCACCTTCTCGCGCACCGCAATGTCCGCGAGCGTCGCCAGGGTTGCGGTCAGCACGCGCTGCTTCTCTCCGGTAGCGCCCTGCACGATCGCCGCCGGATGCTCCGGCGCCAGCCCGTGCGCGACCAGGCGGCGGCAGATCTGCGGCAGGGCGCGCACGCCCATGTAGACGACGATGGTCTGGCGCGGTGCGGCCAGCGCGTTCCAGTCCAGCTCCGGCTCGCCGTCCTGCAGGTGGCCGGTGACGAACACGCAAGCGTGCGCGTAATCGCGGTGCGTGAGCGGGATCCCGGCATAAGCGGACGCACCCGAGGCCGCCGTGACGCCCGGCACCACTTCGAAGCTGATGCGGCGGCTGGCGAGCGTCTCGATCTCCTCGCCGCCGCGCCCGAAAATGAACGGGTCGCCGCCCTTCAGGCGCACGACGCGCCTGCCCGCCCTGGCGTAATGCACCAGCAGATCGTTGATCTGGTCCTGCGACAGCGCGTGATCGGCCGCCTTCTTGCCGACGTAGACGCGCTCGGCCTCGCGCCGCGCCAGGTCCACGATGGCGGGGGAGACGAGATTGTCGTAGAGCAGGACATCGGCATGCTGCAGCACGCGCAGGGCGCGCAGCGTGAGCAGCTCGGGATTGCCCGGGCCGCCGCCGACGAGGTAGACCGTGCCCCTGGGCGGTTCAGGCGCCGCGCCCGGCGCCAGTTCGCGCTGCAGCGCCTCGAGCGCCTGCTGCTCCTGCCCGGCGAGCACCAGGTCGGCGATCGGCCCTTCGACCACGCGCTCCCAGAACCTGCGCCGCGCCATCGCGTCCGGGTGGCGCCGCTTGGAGGCGGGTCGAAAGCGCGCCGCGAGTGCCGCCAGGCGCCCGAAGGCATACGGCACCGCCGACTCGATTGCGGCGCGCAGGCGCCGTGCCAGCACCGGCGAGGCGCCGCCGGTGGAAATCGCGATCTGCACCGGCACGCGATCGACCACCGCGGGCATGATGAAGCTGGAAAGCTCGGCGTTGTCGGCCACGTTCACCGGGACGCGCAGCGATTTCGCCGCGGCGGAGACCGCTTCGTTGACTGCCGGGTCGTCGGTGGCCGCGACGACCACCTCGGCGCCGACCAGGTCGCCGGGCTGGAAGCGCCTGGCCTCGTGCCGCACGGCCCCGAGCACCGTGAGTTCCGCCAGCCGCGCGCACAGCTGCGGCGCGATCACGCTGACGCGCACGCCCGAGCGCAGCAGCGTTTCGGTCTTCGCGGCGGCCACCTCGCCGCCACCGACGACGAGTCCGGGCTTGCCGCGCAGGTTGAGGAACGCGGCGAAGTAGGGGCGGTCGGGTGCCGGGATCGTCATGCCGTGACCTCGTGGCTCAAGGGGAGGGGCCGGGAGCGTTGATTCAGGTCAAATATAGACCGGCGGCTTACCGCAACCTATAGCCATTAAGGAGTACCTCCCATGTTGCGCATCGCGCACCGGAAGTCCGCATCGTGAGCAGCCAGCCGCCGGCGCCGGCGCGCAAGCCGCGCCACCCGCAGATCCGGGTGCAGGCTTTTCTCGCCAACCTGCCGATGTTCAGCGAGATGAGCACCGGGGAGCTCGACCGCATCGCGCTCGGCACGCAGCCGGTGCACGCCGAAAAGGGCGAGACCATCTGCCGCACGGGGGATGCCTGCAACGGTTTCCATGTCATCGTCTACGGCCAGGTCAAGCTCGGCTTCACCTCGCCGCAGGGCATCGAGAAGGTGGTCGAGATCATCCGCCCCGGCCAGAGCTTCGGCGAGGCGCTGATGTTCCTCGACAAACCCTACATCGTGTTCGCGCAGGCGCTCACCGACACGATGCTGTTGCACGTCGCCAAGCAGACGGTGTTCGAGCAGCTCGACCGCCATCCCGGTTTCGCGCGGCGCATGCTCTCGGGACTGTCGCGGCGGCTGCACGGGCTGGTGCGCGACGTCGAGGCCTACACGCTGCGCTCCGGCGCCGAGCGCGTGATCGGCTACCTGCTGCGCGACGTGCCGGACGATGCGCTGCCGGGCGGCGCGCCCATCGAGGTCAATCTGACCCCCGGCAAGAGCGTGATCGCCTCGCGGCTCAACATGACGCCCGAGCATTTCTCGCGCATCCTGCACGACCTTGCCGCGAGCGGCCTGGTCGAGGTCGACGGCCGCACCATCCGTATCCGCGATCTGGCGCGGCTGCGCGGGGATGGGGGACAGGTGTAACGGATCGGGGGTCTGCGCCGACTGATCGTTCGTCCGGCATCACGGAGCGAACGATGGAGCTTGAGGAGGCGGCAGGCACGCAGAACACCGCAGCGCGGCTGCCGGCCCGGGTGGTGCGCGCGATCGAGGTGCAGCGTGAGCAGGGCGAGATCCTGACGAGCTGGGTGCAGGCGGCGATCGTCGCCGTGCTGGCGACGCTCTACCTGGTCGCGCCGAGCACCTCGCCGGCGGACGCCGACTTCAGACCCGTGCCGTGGGCGCTCGCGGTGTACGCGGCGTTCACCCTGTTCCGCATGCAGCGCGCGCATGCGCGCCGCCTCACGCCCGCGCTCGGCGTGCTGTCCATCGTCGTCGACGTTGCCGTGCTCATGGTCACGATCTGGAGCTTCCACCTGCAGTACGGGCAGCCGGCCGCGTTCTATCTCAAGGCGCCGACCTTCGCCTACGTCTTCATCTTCATCGCGCTGCGTGCGCTGTCATTTTCACCCGGCTACGTGCTGCTCGCAGGCGCCGCCGCTGCGCTCGGCTGGCTCGCGCTGCTCCTGTACGCGCTCAATGCGCCGGGCGGGATGGCGCTCATCACGCGCGATTACGTCGCCTACATGACCTCGGCGATGATCCTGGTCGGCGGCGAGGTGGACAAGATCATCTCGATCCTCGTGGTGACCGGGCTGCTTGCGGCGGGCGCGGCGCGCGGCCGGCGGCTGCTCGAGCGCGCGGTGGCCGAACAGGCGGCGGCGGTGCAGCTGGCGCGCTTCTTTTCGCCCGACATCGCGGAGACGCTGATCAGCGCCGACGAGCTGCTGCGGCCGGGCGAGGGCGAGAGCCGCGAAGCCGCCGCGATGTTCATCGACCTGCGCGGTTTCACGAAGCTGGCCGCGACGCTCGAGCCGAAGAAGCTGATCGAACTGCTCGGCGAGTATCAGCGCATGGTGGTTTCGGTGGTGCAGCGCCACCACGGCTCGATCACCACGTTTCTCGGCGATGGCGTGATGGTGACTTTCGGCGCGGTCCGGCCGAACGAGACCTTCGCCGCGGACGCGCTGCGCTGCGCCGACGAGCTGGCGTCGCAGCTGACGCGCTGGTGCGACGCTTGCCGGACGCTCTCGATTGCCGTGCCGGGCATCGGCATCGGCATCGAATCGGGGCGGGTGACCTGCGGCGCGATCGGCGGCGAGGGGCGGCTCGAGTACGCGGTGATCGGCGACGCCGTCAACCGCGCCGCGAAGCTGCAGAACCACACCAAGGCGGAAGGCGTGCGCGCGCTGACGACCGAGCAGACCTTCAAGCGCGCCGCGGCGCAGGGCTACGTTGCGCACGGGGCAATCGAGATCCGGCGCGACCGCGAGGTGGCCGGTGTGCCGGGCCGCATGGACGTCGCGGTGCTCGCGGAAATGCCGGCCTGACGCCGGGCGCCAGACTCAATGCGTGCGCGGCCCAATAATCTCGACCGATTTGGCGTCGAGCACCTCGATTGATCTCGCGACGATCGCGTTGCGCTCGCTGACGTAGGCCACCACTACGGTGCTGCCGCCGAGCGAGGCGAGCAGAAAACCGCATCCGAAACTTACGCCGACCGCTACGGCCCGCGCACGATCTCGCTGTCGGGATTGAATGCGAGCCAGGCGAAGGCGAAGTGCACGCCGCTCGCCATGGCGGCGAGGCGCTTTCCCTTGAGCGGGCCCGCGAGCGCTTCGCCGAGGATGTTCCATTCCGAGCCCGTGGCGCGATCGGTCCAGCGGCTCTCACGGAATGCAAATTCGAGCACGCGCCCATCGAGTCGGCGATCGAACGCCGTGGCTGCGGCGATGTTTCGCCCGGCCTCGATCCGATCGGCATCGAGCGGCGAGACCATGCCGGTTCGCGCGAACACCACGTAGGGTACGCCGCCCAGTTCGCGGTTGCTCACCGGATGCCGCTCGAGCAGCGAAAGCGGATACAGGCGGTGCTTGCCGCCCGCAGACACCGAAAGTACGCGCTCCATCGGCGGCAGGCGTGCGTCGAGCTTGCCGCTGAAGAGAAACGGCGACTGGTCGATGCGGTCGTAGCCCGCGTACGGATTGCGCCCGTAGGGGCGCGAGTGCCCGGTTTCGCGCGAAAGCACCAGGCCTTGTGCGCGGTGCGCGGCCTCGAAATCCTCGAAGGCGACGATTTCGGAGGGCAGCTGCTTCAGCACGGTTCCGGCATGCTCCCCGACGATGCCCTTGCCGGTGAACTGCTGCCACCAGGATTCGGTCTGCCGGTCGTACATCACGAGATCGGAAAGCCGCAGCCGGCCGGTGGTGCCAAAATCGAGCACTCGGCCGGCGACGCGGCGCTCGAACACGATCGAGGCGTTGCACAGCGGGCAGAACGTCACCGCGACCGGCACGTCGTTCACCGTGTCGTTCACGATCTCGTGGAACATCAGGATCTGGATCGGGTAGGCGCGCGCGTCGCGCCCGAGGCGCAGCACCAGCACCGGCTCCTTCGGCTTGAGCCAGGCGCGCGCGACGCGCGTCGCGACGAAGCGCGGCCGGTCGATCGCGGGGATGCCGTCCTTGGGCGGCCCGCCCGATTCGATTTCCGCCAGCTCGACGGTGCGTTTCGAGAAGTCCGTCCGCGGCCACTCGCGGCGGTCGTGGTCGGTCTGCGCGAGCAGCGGCGGCGCGAGCAGCAGTGCCGCCGCGAGTCCGAAGGCGCGCAGCGGGACGGATCGCGTGGCAGGGGTCATGCGGGCTCCTCCAGTTCGTCGGACCAGGCGAGGTCGCGGTATTCGAAGCCTTTTTCGAGCGTTGGTTTGACGATGCGAAACCAGGGCGATATGTCGAAATCGCGCGGCACGAACAGGCTGTAATGGCGGATGTGCAGGATTTCGTCGTAGCAGCTGTTGCAGTCGGCGTCGGCCGAAGGACGGCGCTCGAGCCGGGGCAGAATCGGATAGCGCAGCGACTGGAACAGCTGCGCAATGAAGGTGGAACAGATCGCCTGCGTCGGCTGGCCGCCGCCCAGCGCCAGCATGCGCCGGCGCCAGCGGGCGGGGACGGGCGGCTCCGGCAGCAGGTAGCGCGCAAGATCGAACAGGTTCCGGAGGTCGTAGCGCTGGCCCAGCCTGTCGAGCGCCGAGGCGACGATGTGAGCACGGTCTTCCGGACCCAGGCCGACGGGGCGGCAGATCCGCGTGTGCATGCCGGCGTACTCGGTGAGCGGTACCAGCCGGATCCCTTCGACCACATCGGCCTCGATCAGCACGTGGTGTCCAGAAAGCTGCCCGGCGAACGGCCCTGGCCCCAGATAGAGCGCGGCATGCGACCAGGTGGATTGCGTGAGGTACTTGATGGCGTGGCTGATGCGCGTATTGCCCTCCACGAGCAGCACGTCGCAGGGCTGCAGCGCCGAGACCAGGCTCGCCGCACTCGAGGTGGCGAGCGGCGCATAGCGCGGGTCGGGACGCGCGAGATACCGCGCCAGCCGGCGGCCGGCGTGCTCGAGCAGACTGCTCATCAACTCCTTCCGGCGGGGCGGGAATTGTCCCCGCCACGGATGATTCTTAGACCGCGGCGGGCGCCCGATTCTTACGCGGCAATTGCGGCCGCGCGACCGTAGAATCCGGCAAATCGGCCCTGCGGCCGGCCCCTGCGAGGTTTCCACCGATGGCGTTCCTCAAGAGCCTGCCACCGAACGCGGTGCTGCTGGAACTGTTCAAGGCGTTTCCCGAGACTTCGAAAGCGTTGCTCGCGTATCACGAGATCCTGATGCGGGGACCCTCGCCGCTTACCGCGGCCGAGCGCGAACTTATCGCCGCGTTCGTGTCGGGACTCAACGCCTGCCACTACTGCCACGGCGTGCACGAGGCAACGGCGCGCCAGTTCGGCGTCAACGAGGCGACGATGGGTAGTCTGCTGACCGACGTCGGCGCGGCGCCGGTCGAGGCGCGGCTCAAACCGTTGCTCGGCTACGTGCGCAAGCTCACGCTCGAACCCTCGCGCATGACCCGCGATGACGCCGATCAGGTGTTCGCCGCAGGATGGGATGACCGTGCGCTGCACGACGCGGTGTCGGTGTGCGCGCTGTTCAATTTCATGAACCGTCTGGTGTCCGGAGCCGGGATCGATGCCGGCGGCGAGTATTTCGCGCTGGCCGCGAAGCGGCTGCACGATGGCGGTTACGGGGGGCTGGCAAAGCTGCTCGGGTAGCGGCCAACCGTGGCGCTACGGTCGATTACCTGGGCAGCGCCACGGTTACGCTTTTGCCGTCATAGCCTTTCGGCTTGTGGCGCGCGCGAACGGTGACGCGCTCGATCTGCGGCGAAATCCGGACGCCGTAAAGTTCGCGCGTGAAGGGCTGCTCGGTCTCGTGCGGATGTACCAGCACGCGGCGGCCGAGCAGCGTACCGTCGGGCGCAAGCACCTCGAAAGCGTCGGCGTAGTGGTCCCAGCCCCGGTCGACGCTGCGGATCGTGACGTCGAAGTCGTACACGCCGATTGCACTGCGGCGAACCTGGGCAGCGACGACGTCCGCCTCGCCGGCGGTCGCGTCGGCGATCACCAAGATCGCGGCCATTGCGCCGGGAATCAGGGCGCGCAATCTGTGCATGGTGCGCATTCTAGGGGGCGGAAGAGTCCGGCAGCCACACGCGCATGAACCACAGCGCGAACCAGCTCCCCGGCAGCGCTGCCGCTGCGACCGGGCCGGCCAACGGCGCGCTAGCCACCTGCAGCATCCTTCGCGATCTGTTCCATCAACGGATCCAACTCGTGCGCGAGGCGCTCGATTTCGGGATGGCGGTATGGCGCAAACACGGCGCTCGGGGCGCGATAGCTGAGTGTCGCGGTACGGTCCGCATTCGCGGTGACGTAGAGCCGCAGCGGCGCCTCGATCCCCGCGGGAACGCTCGCGGCGAGCAGGCGCACGGCGAGATCGTTGCGAAAGACCATGACCACCGCATTGCCGGGAATCCTGACGCCGCGCGCAGCCGCGCCGCGACTCGCGCTCGCCGTGGCGATCACGCCGAGGCGGTTCTTTTCCACCGCCTGCTCGACGCGCCCGAGCAACCGCTCGAACGAGTGCTGCGTCGCCAGCACCCGCATGCCTGAGGGCGCCTGCGCGACGGCGATCGTTGCCGGCGCGAGTGCCGCCAGCACCGCGAAACACGCCGCAAGCGCCTTCACCTGACCACCAATCGGTAATCCGGCGTCGGATTGAGCGGGCACGAGTAGACGTAATTGCCGCGTTTCAGTTCGATCGCGTAGTCCTGCGTCCGCCCGGCCGTCAGGCCGCCGCCGGAGACGCTCGGCAGTAGCGCGCGTTCCTTGAGCGTGGCCCCGCGCAGCCAGAATCCGAGTTCGTAGGGCACGTCGCGGTTGGTGACGCGGAAAATGTATTTGCCGGGTTTCAGCTCGAGGGTCTTCGATTCGGCCAGCCGCTGCTCGCCGGTGCGCGCATTGACGGCTTCGCAATCGGCGCCTCTCGCCGATTTGAAGCCGCGGTCCCTGCCGCCCTCGCTTTCGAGGAACTGGCAGGGCGTCTGGGTCAGCGAAACGACCTGCGGCCCGGCGGCCGCAACGGCCGCGCAAGGCAGGACACCGGCGATCAACATCAGGAGCGGGAGTTTCATCGGCAAGTCTCCGGTTGACTCAGCTTTCGAACGCCAGGCGCACCGCGGCAACGGTCTGCTCCACCGCGATCGGCATCGAAGCGTAGACCTCGATGTCGCGGCGCTCGAGCACGTCCTCGTCCGGCAGCGCGCGCCGCAAATCGGCAAAGGCGCGGTCGCGCCCGAGCAGCAGCGCCTCGATGTGCGGGCGGAAGAGCACGACCATGGCGCCGATCCAGCGGTTCACTGGCCAGGACGGAAAGGCGTGGTCGATGCGAAAGCCGTCCAGCATGCGGATCAGGTCGCCGGCGCCGAACCAGGCGTCGTCCACCACCCAGCGGTTGGGCGCAAACAACCCCGTCGGGTAGCCGTAATCGTCCATCGAGATGGCGATCAGGTGCGCGAGCTGATCGTCGCCTTCGGGCCACGGTTCGTGATGCGGGTAATCGAGTGGCGCCACGCCCCCGGGCATCCCGCCGCGGCGCAGGAACGTGTGGAAGTGGCCGTGCTCGCCGGCGCGGTGCGCATGATAGTAATACTGCGCGTGCGATTCCGCGTCGAACACATCGTTCTGCGGGTAATGCTCCATTTCGTAGAACGTGCCTTGGCCGCGCAGCACTTCGCCTACGATGTTGAGCCCGCCCTTGCGCAGCACGCGGTAGCACTCCAGGATTTCGCATCCCGCGGCGTGCATCGCCGCGAGCTGCGCGCGCGGCAGGCGGGCATAATCGGCGGCATCGGGCGCGCGCGGAGCTACTTGCGCTTTGCCGCGCACGGATTTTTCGCCGCGCAGGGGTTTTTTGCGGCGCACGGATTCTTTGCGCCGCAGGGGTTCTTGGCGGCGCAGGGATTCCTGGCGGCGCATGGATTTTTCGCGGCGCATGGATTTTTTGCCGCGCAGGGCTTGCGTTTCTTCGCCGCACAGGGGTTCGCCGCGGTCTTCATGAAGCGCTTCTGCACCTCTCCCGTATACGCCGTGAGCGCAGCAAGCTCCTTCGAATCCCAGGCGAGCGGCTTCGCCGCCATCGGCACGACCATGCAGAACTGCACCATCTGCTCCAGGGAAATGCTCTTCATCTTCGCCTGCTGGTTCGCCATCGCGACGGCGTGCGGATAGGGTTTGGCGAAGCTCGCGCTGAATGCGGCGCCGTCCTTGTGGCACGTATTGCAGGACATGCCGTTGGTGCTGATCGCGGCATCGGACCAGAGCTGTTCGCCGGCCTTGACGAGGTCGGCACGCGCGCCGGCGTAGGGCTTGCTGCCCCGGGGCCGCGTGACCCGCTTCGGGTCCACGCCCGCCGCGCCGCACGGATTTTTTGCGGCGCAGGGATTCTTTGCCGCGCAGGGGTTCTTCGCCGCACAGGGGTTGCGCTTAGCCGCGCAGGGATTGCGTTTGGCGGCGCAGGGGTTCTGCGCGAGCTGCAGGCGCTCCCGCTGCCGCGGCGCGCATGGACTGCACGGTCCGGCGGCAGCCGCGAGCGGCGCGCCGAGCAGCAGTCCCGAGGACATCATCGACGCCACGACGGGCTTGAGATTCAGGTTCATGTTCAATCCTCCTGGTTGATAGGTATCACAGCGCCGCTTCGGGTTCGGGCCGGCGACTTACCCGGATTTCAGAATGGTTTCGATGCGCGCGATGCCCCGCGACGAATCGGCAACGATCACGACGCTGCCGCCGGTGGTGGGCGAAATCGCCGCGTGCAGTCCGCGCGCGCTGGCGATCAGGCGCGCGCCGAGCGGGCGATCGGGCAGCAGCAGCAGAGTCGCCTTGCCGAATGCCGTCTTCAGCACCACATGATGGGCGGTGGTGCCGGCAAAAGGGCAGGTGCCGACGTAGCGCAGCTCGCCGAGCTGCGCCGGCAGCACGATCCCCGTTTGCACGGCCGCGCGTTGCAGCGCGACGGGATCGGCGGGCTTCGCATCGAGTATGGCCTGCGCTTCCTCGAACACGACGAAATCGATTCCCGCGAGCGCGAGCGGATCGTCGCGCCGCCAGAGCAGGCTCGCGGCGGCGGTTGCAGCAAGCGCCAGTCCGGCGGCGAGCGCCTGACGGCGCGAAATGCGCGGCGTCTCGAGCGCGTTGCGCACTGCGCGCTCCCGCAGGCCATGTGGCACGGGGATGTGCAGCGCGTTCTCGATCTGCGCCTCGAGTTCAAGCGCTTCCGCGAGCATGGTGCCGCAGGCCTGGCAGCGCTCCGCATGACCGAGCGCCTCGGTGTCGAGCCGGCGCGGATCGAGCATTGCAGCGCGCCTGAATTCGAAACAGTTCATGCCTTGCGCGCCTCGCGGGCCGTGCCGGTGGCCTCATCGGCGGCGCCGAGCTGGCGCCGCAACGCCTGGCGGGCGCGCGTGAGCCGGGTCATGACAGCGCCCTCGCTCGCACCCAGCACCCGAGCGATCTCGGCACAGCTGAAGCCGCCGAGGACTTGCAACAGCAGCGCTTCGCGCGAATCGTCGGGCAACGCCTGCAGCGCGTGCTCCATGTCGAGCGTGCCGCCCGGATCCGGGTGGTAGCCGGGCTCTTCCGCGCCGCCATCGTTTTCGCTGCGCGGCGCTCGCGCCGCGGCGCGCAGATGTTCGCGATGCACGATGGTGAACAGCCAGGACCTGAGCGCGCGCTCCTCGCGCAGCGCGGGCCATGCGCGCCAGGCGCGCAGCAACGATTCCTGGACGACGTCTTCAGCCTGCCAACGGTTGCGGCACAGCCAGTAGGCGTAGCGATACAGGCCGCCGAAATAACGCTCGACGGCCCGATCGAATCCGGCCCTGCGCCCCGGCACGAGCATCGCGCCCCATCCCTTTCGCCAAGAACGGAACCGCCACCAGCGGCCGGTTCCTTGGCATGAGACCGTGGCGCGGGCGATATCCTTACGCCGGGTTTGGGGAACCGGCGAGCAGGACGTCGAGCCGGCCGCTGCGCTCCAGCGCTGCCAGATCGTCGAATCCGCCGACGTGCGCGTCGCCGATGAAGATCTGCGGCACGCTGCGCCGGCCCGAGCGTTCGATCATGCGCCGGAGCTGTCCGGGGCTCGCATCGACCTCGATCCTGTCCAGCTCGCTCACCCCCTTGCCGCGGAGCAGTTCTTCCGCGCGCCGGCAGTACGAGCAGCCCGCGGCGCTGTACAGGGTCACTTTCGCGGCCATGGCGATTTCCTTTTCCGTCGGCTGCCTGACTACAGGCCGGGCGCGGCCGGGAAATCCACTTCGGTCCGGTTCGCGCGGTTGAAGAGTGTCGTGAATACGGTCTGCGCCAGTACCATCAGGACTTCGGTGATCTGCGCGTCGTTGAATCCGGCGCCGCGGATCGCGTTCAGCTCGTCGTCCGAGATGCGCCCGCCGGGTTGAATTGCGACGTTCACGAAGCGCACCAGCGCCTGCAGGCCGGAATCCGCGATCGTGCCGCGGCGAATCGCCAGCGTGTCGCCTTCTGTCAGGCCGGCCTTCTTGCCGACGAGCGTGTGCGCGGCGAGGCAGTAGTGGCAGCCGTAGACCTGCGAGACGACGAGCTTGACCGCCTCGGTCTGGGCTGCGGTGAGACTGCCTTCCCGCAGCTTGGCGCCCATGCCGAGAAGGACATCGAGGGCGGCGGGGCTGTTCGCGACGCCACGGTAGATGTTGGGGACCACACCGACCGTCGCCTTCAGTCCGTCATAGAGTTCCTTGACGCGGCCGCTGGCCTGCTCCGGTGCGACGAGATTGAGTCTTGGCATTCGATTCTCCGTTGAGGGTGCGCGCTCCGAGGCGAGGTGCCGTAGAGTGGAATGGATAATAGGCTTCGGTTTCAGGATGAGCTATGCTGGCACGTCCAGATAACTTGTTCCATCGTCCATTCTTATGACGTCCGATGCACTGACGGACATATTGTCGTCTCTCCGGCTCAGGGGCGGCGTGCATTTCCGCTGCGAGTTCTCAGCGCCCTGGGGCATGGCGATGAAAGCGAGCGCGGTCGCCGAATTCCACCTCGTCGCGCGCGGCCAGTGCTGGCTGCGCCTGCAGCAGCGCAAGGACGCGATTCCGCTGCTCGCCGGCGACGTGATCGTGCTGCCCCACGGCGACGCTCATGCCCTGGTGGACTCGCCGGACGGCGCGGCGGCGCCCGCCGAGGAAGTCGTCGGCATGCAGAGCCTCGAGCATTACGGCCCTGTCGTATCCGGCGGCAGCGGCATTCCCGCAGAGATCCTGTGCGGCTATTTCGACTTCGATCGGGTATCGCGGAGCCCGCTGATCGCAGCCCTGCCGCGCCTGATCCATCTGCGCACGCAGGACTCCGGCGAATTCGAGCGGCTGCAGACCGTCGTCAGGTTCATCGGCCACGAAACGCGCGAGTCCCGTCCGGGCGCCGGCGCCGTCGTGCAGCGGCTGGTCGAGGTGCTCTTCGTCCAGGTGCTGCGCGCCTGCATCCGGCAGGCGGACGTGCCGCGGGGAATCCTTGCGGCACTGGGGGACACGCAAATCGGTTCCGCGCTCGGCCTGATTCACGGCGCACCGGAGAAGCCCTGGTCGCTCGCCGACCTCGGCAGGCAGGTCGCGATGTCGCGCTCGGCATTCGCAGCCCGCTTTGCCCAGCTCGTCGGTCAGCCGCCGATGGAGTACCTCGCCCTCCGGCGCATGGAAAAGGCGCGCGAATTGCTGCGCGCAGGCACGCTGAGCACCGCCGCCATTGCCGCGGCAGTCGGATACCAGTCCGAAGCCGCGTTCGGCAAGGCGTTCAAGCGGGTAATCGGCTCCAGCCCCGGCGCCTACCGGCGCAATGCGCGCCGCCCGGACCGGCGCGGCATTCGCTGACCGCGTTTGCGCGTCGGTTCTTCCACCCGCCCGCAGGACGGGCCCTTGCCGGTGTAAGACTGTGGTCCCGCGGTTCGACCAAGCGTCAGCGCGCGAAATGCGTCGCACGCCCCACATTTCAGAAAGCCTCCATGTCCCTCGTGCCGAATCAGCCCGTCCCCGCGCTCGAACTGTCGCTCGCGGGCGGTGGCGCCTTTTCCATGGCCGCGGAGAATCCCGCCAGGTTCACCCTCGTGGTGTTCTACCGCGGCCTGCACTGTCCCATTTGCCGTCGATACCTCACGGAACTCGAGAGCCTGCTGCCGGAGTTCGGGAAGCGTGGCGTCGCGGTGATCGCCGCGAGTTCCGATACGGCGGAGCGGGCCGAGCAGGCGACGAACAGTTGGGCGTTAAAGGCCTTGCGCGTTGCGCACGGGCTTTCGATTGAGGACGCGCGCAAGTGGGGCCTGTACGTCTCGCGCTCCAACGGCATGACCTCTGCGGGCGTCGTAGAGCCCGAGCTGTTCAACGAGCCCGGCCTTTTCATCGTGCGGTCGGACGGTCGCCTTTACTGGGGCACGACCTCGACCATGCCGTTCGGACGGCCGCATTTCAATGAAGTGCTGCAGAGTCTCGATTTCGTCATAGCGAAGAACTATCCGGCGCGGGGAGACGCCTGATGACGCTCAAGGCGCTCGCTTTCGATACCGGCGGCACGATCCTCGACTGGCACGGCGGCATCAGCCGGGCCTTCGCCAAGGCCGGCGCAAGGCGCGGTCTGGTCGCGGACTGGCACACGATTACCAACGAGTACCGCCGCCGGTCGTTGCGCAGAATGGTCGGCCAGGTCAATCCGGAGTTTGATTTCGACGACGTGCACCGGGAGACGCTGGACGACGTCGTCAAGGATTTCCGGCTCGATGCCTTCACTGCCGAGGACCGCGACGCCATCTGGCACGCGTGGTACGCGCTCGAGGCCTGGCCGGATTTTCCGGATGTGCTCGGCCGGCTGCGGCAGCGGTTCATCGTGGTTTCGTTGACGCTGCTGACGACCTCGCTGGTGATCTCGGTGTCGCGCCGGAATGACCTGCAATGGGACGCGATCATTTCCTGCCAGATGACGGGCCATCACAAGCCGCACCCCGAGGCCTATCAGAAGGCTGCGCAGTGGCTGGCGCTCGACCCGGAGGAAATCCTGATGGTCGCCTGCCACAATTTCGACCTGAACGCGGCGCGCGCCTGCGGCTACCGCAGCGCCTTCGTGCGCCGGCCGGCGGAGTGGGGTCCCGAGCAGCCGCCCGACCCGGTGCCGAACCCGGCGCACGATTTCATCGTGGACAGCTTTCCGGAGCTGGCGGGAAAACTCGGGGTCTGACGGCGAACTTGCATTTGTGCCGCATCGCACAGGCAGGAGGGCGGATACCGCCGCGGCCGGTTACTTGGACCTGGCGCGCCGGTGCCTGAAATCTCGAACCAGGGCCCAGGCGATCGGTATCGCAGTGATCAGTCCCAGCGCCAGCGCCGTGTACATCAACTGTTCCCCATCGCCGCCGCTCAGCTCGAGTCCGAAATGAGCCAGGAGAAAGCTCGCCGGCACGATCCCGGCCAGGGTCGCGAGCGCGAAGCGCCAGAACGACAGCACCGTCAAGCCGGCCGCGTAGCTGATCAGGTCGAACGAGATGAACGGCACCAGGCGGCTCACCAGGACGATTCCCGTGAGAGCGTTCTGCGAACCGATGAGCCCCATCTCGAGGCGGTCACCGAATCGACGCCTCAAGGCAGCATGCCCCAGGATGCGCGCGAGCGAGAACGCCGCGAGCGCGCCGATCTCCGCGCCCGCCAGAACGTAAAGGGTGCCCCAGGCATGTCCGTAGGCGGCGCCGGCCGCCATTGCGATCGGCGCGCTCGGGATGGGGCTCACCAGCACGGCGGCGATCATGAGCCCGACGATCGCGAGCGGGCCCCACGGCCCCAGCGTCTCCACCCATGCGCGCAATGCCGTTCCGTGCGCAAGCCAGTCGAGAACGCCGGCATCGCGCAGCGCGAGATACGCCGCAGCGAGCGCCAGCACGGCGATCAAGGCGACGGCAGGCATGAGCCATGGTCGGCGGGATTCGGACATTCAGGGCAGTCCCGATTATGGCGTGTATTGAGCGGCGCGCGCCGCACGCCATCCGCCATGAACCTGCCGTTCTCGGCGGGGGAATCGCCGGCTACTACCGCGAGCGGTTTCTCGGCGAGCTGATCGCGGAGTCAATGCCGCGGCCTCCCGGCGCGTCGCCGCCGCGACGGGGCTGGTCTATCCGATCTGGACGACGGCGGCGATGGCGGTCAGCGTAACGGCCATTTTCTTCAATTCGCTGCTCGGCAGCAGTCAGACAGCCGCGCGGGCGGAAGGCGACACCCGACGGCGCGCCAAGGCGAGCGGCAGGAAGAAACCGGCCGTGCACAACACCAGTCCGTAGAGATTGGTCCCCAGCAGGATCGCGTATTTCCCGGTGCCGATCGCCCAGCCCGCGGGGATCAGATTGATGGCCTGGAGGACGCCGAGCGTGATGCCGGTCCAGAAGGCGAGGTGGAAAGAAAGCGGCGAGTGCCCGATCCAGCGCGAGAACAGGAAGATCGGCGCCAGGCCGATCACCATGGTGCCGCTGATGGTGGTCGCCTTGAGAATGTCGGTACCCGCAATCATCGGCAGGTTGCCGAGCAACGCAAAGACCACCATCGTGAGGGAACCGATGGTCATCGCCTTGGGTGAGGGCAGACGACCTGCGAGCAGCGGCAGTTCCCGCGCCGCCAGCTTGGACAGCGAGGTGAACGTCGAGTCCAGGGTCGAACCGGCCGAGGTGACCATCACCACCATCATCGCGAAGAATCCCGCGAAGCCCAGCCCCCTCGCCACATCCGCCGGCACGTTGCTGGTGACCTTGATGCCCTCCAGGCGCGCGTGAACGCCCACGAGGCTGAAGGCGAGAATGGCCAGGAAACCGAGAATTCCGGCGACGATGAACGCGCGCAGCATCGTCTTCTCGCGGGTGATGAATCCCCGATCCGTCAGCACGGGATCGTGAAACGGGTAGGAAAGGACCTGCAATAGCGCAACCAGCAGGAGGTCCACGCCAGAGTTCAGGGCAAACGTTCCCTCGCCGAGCAATCTGGCCGGCGAATGGGCTGGAAGCACGAACGCCAGCACCACGCCCAGGAACAGGGTGAACACGACCGCCTGGATCACGTCGCTGAAGATCGAGCTGCGCAGTCCGCCCTTCAAGCTGTAGA
>SCUF01000434.1 GCA_004298325.1 Betaproteobacteria bacterium
GTCGTGACGCTCGAAGGTTTCGTCCCCACCGAGAACGAGCGCCGGCGCGCGGAATTCGACGCCTGGACGCTGTTCGGCGTCGATCGCGTCGTCAACCGCCTCGAACTCGCCGCTTGAGCCCGATCCGGGCCCGTTGACCTCAGAAGCGGCGACGCAGCTCCGACTCGCCGGCCCCCTGAAACGGGCCGAGCGGGTTGCGGTTCTCTTCCAGCTCGTCGGCATTGATCGAGGGGCTGGGAACGAAGCGCCGCAGCACTACGCCGTCAGCTCGAGCGGCTCCTGCCTGCCGCCCACGGTGACGAGGCGCACCGGGCGGCGCCAGACGCGGTGCACGTACTCGAGCACCTTGCTGGCGCGCGCCGCGTCGAGTCCGCGTCCGTCGCCGGCATGGTCGTGATCGAGCCGCAGCGTGCCGTCGGTCTGCAGCTCGGCGACGGCGATGCGCGGCGCCCCGTAGTTGAATTTCGGCGCCAGGATCGCCTCGCGCACGGCGTCGAGGTCGCGGCGCGCGAGGCGGACCTCGCCGTCGGGCCGGCCCTCGTAGGTGAACAGGTCCATCTGCTCGGCCAGATCGCGGTCGAGATAGTTGCGCACGAAGCCGAAGTCGTCCTCGTCGCGGCACACTTCGCGCGCGCGCGCCAGGCCGTGCTGCTCGACGATGTGCTCCCAGAGCGTGAAGCCGAGGTGGTAGGGGTTGACGGCGAGCGCGCTCTGCTCGCCCGCGGCGAACGGCCGCACCACGTCGGAATGCGACTTGATCGACGAGAGGTACAGGTCCTGCGGCAGGAAGTCGGCCTCGCGCAGCAGCCGCGCATGCCAGTACGAAGCCCAGCCCTCGTTCATGATCTGGCAGGCGAACACCGGATAGAAATACAGCGACTCGGCGCGCACCGAAAGGAATACGTCGCGCTCCCACTGCTCCAGCTCGGGCCCGTACTGCGCGATGAACCAGAGCAGGTCCCGCTCCGGGTGCGGCGGCAGGGGCGGTCGCTGCTGCGGCGCGGCCGGCGGCTCGGGCGCCGGCTCGTCCGGCAGGCGCTCGAAGCGTTCGCGAAAGGCGTCCTTCGGCTCCGCCTTCGGCCGCGGCGCCCGCGCCGGGTACGGCTCGCGGTGCAGCGGCTGGTCGACGTCGACGTGCGATTCGAGCGCGAGCGCCGCATCGAGCACGGCCTCGACGCGCTCCAGGCCGAACTCCTCGATCGCGCGGTCGATGCGGCGCGCGTGCGCCGCGGCCATCTCGATGATGTTGCCGCCCGCCATCTCGTGGAAGCGCGCGAAGAGCGTGTTGTTCTTCGCAAAATCGGCGTGTCCCAGCACGTGCGCCGCGACCAGCGTGTTTTCGGCCAGCGTGTTGCCGTCCATCAGGTAGGCGCGGCAGGGATCGCCCGGGAACATCACTTCGAAGATGCGCGAATGCCCCATGCTCTGGCGCACCAGCTGGTGGATGTAGCGCACGCCGAAAGACCAGTGCGCCATGCGCACCGGCAGGCCGTACACCGCGATCTCGGTCATCAGCGTCGCGGGCACGAGCTCGAAATCCACCGGGTGGTAGTCGAGCCCCAGCCGGTGCGCGAGGCGCTCGAGCGCCTCGATGTACGCGCCCAGCGCCTCGTTCATGCGGCCGCCGCACCCTGCTCGCGGAAGAAGGCGCGGATCGCGTTCCACACGTCCTCGAGCGAATCGAGCTGCGCCGCGCCGACCGGAAGGTCTTTGTCCTTCAGCGCGGCAAACAGCTCCGCCATCTGCGTCACCCGGGACGCGTACGCTGCGCCGCCGGTCTCGACGTAGCCGACGAAGTTGAGCTCGGCGGCGAGCGCGGCGATCGACTGCGCGGCGAGCGCGCGGTCATCGGGGGCGTTTTCGCCGTCCGAAGCGTAGAACAGGTAGGCGTTGTAGCGCGAGGGATCGTAGCGCTTCGCGAGCAGGTCCTCGGCGATGCGAAAGGCGCTCGAAGCCGCGGTGCCGCCGTCGCCGGTGACCTGGAAGAACTGCTCCTCCGGGAACTCCCAGGCCTCGACCGTGTGCGCCAGGAACACCGTTTCGACCTTGGCGTACTGCCGCCGCAGGCCCTGCAGCGCGAAGAAGAAGAACGTCTTGGCGAGCCGGCGCTGCGCCTCCTGCATGCTGCCCGAGACATCGAGCGCGAAGATCACCGCGGCGTTGATCGCCGGCGTGGCGCGCCGCACCAGCTGCCGGAAGCGCAGGTCCTCGTTGGTGAAGGCGAGCGGCGCCTCCTGCATGGCGCGGCGCTTCACCGCTTCCTTCACGGTGCGGCGGCGGTCGAGCCGCGCGCGCGCGCCGCGCTTGTCCCAGCCCTCGCGGACGTAGTCGGGCTCGTCGAGCGTCGCGCTGCGCCTGGGCTTGAGGTTGGGCAGCTTCAGCTCCTGCCACAGCCACTCGACGATCTCGTCGATCTTCAGCTCGAGGACGAAGCGCACTTCGCCGGCCTCGCTGCCGGGCGCGCCCGCGCGCCGCTCGTCCCTGCCCGGCGCCGGGCGCAGCACCTGGCCGGGATCGCCCTTGCCCTGGCCGGCGCCGCTGCGCGCACTGCCATCGGCGAGGCGAAAGCGCGCGTGCTCGAGAAAGCGCACCGGCACCAGCACGGTGCGGTTCTCCGGGTGGGTGATGAGGTCGCCGCCGGCGAGCAGCTCCGGAAGGCGGCTCTTCACCGTCTCGCGCACCTTCTGGTTGTGCCGCAGCCAGTCGCGCGCGCCGCGCGAGAACAGATCGTACCAGGGCGTCTCCGCCGTGATTCGCGAAGGCCGCTCGGTCATGGCCGCCGCCTACTCCTGCGCCAGCAGCGTGGTGACGTAATTGAGCGCTTCGCGCGCGCTGTGGCTGTCGTAGCCGTACTCGTCAGCGAGGCGCTGCTCGACCACGGAGATCTTCTGCCGGGTCTCGTCGTCGGGGCGCGTGGTCGAGCTGACCAGCCGCAGTACGTCGCGGCGCTGCTCGAACAGGTACTGCTCGATCGCCTCGTGCAGCTGGGCATGGCTGTCGAGGGTGAACTTCTCGCCGCGCTTGTACGAGCCCATCGCCTTGCGCACCACCTCCTGGCGGAACGACAGCTTGCCCGAATCGGAGATGCTGATCTTGTCCTCCACCGAGCGCAGGAAGCGCTCGTCGGGCTTGCGCTCCTCGCTCGTGATCGGGTCCTTGACGGTCTTGTTGTCGAGCGTCGCCTCGACCTCGTCGAGGTACTTGTTGAGCAGGTCCTGCGCCTCCTGCTCGAAGGACACGAACAGCGCCTTGTGCACGTCCTCCTTGACCCAGCGGTTGTAGAAGTCCTTGCGCGCGATCACCAGGAAATCGACCCACTTGCGCTTCTTCGTCGCGTCCATGCGGGCGTCCGACTCGATCGCGTCCTTGAGCGCGAGCAGCACCTCCATGGTCGTGAGGCTGCGCGCCTGCGACTGGATGATGGCGTTGGAAAGGGCGTTGATGACGAAGCGCGGCGACACGCCCGAGAGGCCCTCTTCCGGCGTCTTGGCGCGGATTTTCTCGATTTCGCCCTGCGACGCGCCCTCGACGTCCTCGCCGGCGTAGAGGCGCAGCTTCTTGGCCAGTTCCGCCTCCTTGTCGTCGCCTTCCTGCAGGCGGGTGAGGATCGCGAACACCGCGGCGACGTGGAAGGCGTGGGGGTCGAGGTGCACCTCGCGGAACGCCTGCGTGCTCGAGGTGAGCTTGCGGTAGATGCGCGCCTCCTCCTTGTAGGACAGCGTGTACGGCACCTGGATGATGACCATGCGGTCGAGCAGCGCCTCGTTCTCCGATTCCTGCAGGAACTTGCGGAACTCGGCGAGGTTGGTGTGCGCGAGGATCGTCTCGTCCAGGTAGATGAGCGGAAAGCGCGACACCTTGACGTTCTTCTCCTGCGTCAGCGTGAGCAGCAGGTACAGGAACTCGCGCTTCACCTTCAGGATTTCGATCATCTCCAGCAGCCCGCGGCTCGCGGCAAACACCGCCCCGGACCAGGACCAGGCACGGGGGTCGCCCTCGTCGCCGAATTGCGACACCTTGGAGAGGTCCACCGAGCCCACCAGGTCGGCGATGTCGGCCGTGGTCGGGTCGTGCGGCGCGTAGGTGCCCACGCCCATCCGCCCGGCCTCGGAGATGAAGATGCGGTGCACCGGCATCTGCATGAAATCGCCCGAGTACTCGTGGTTGAGGCGCGTCACGCAGTAGGGGCACAGCTCGCCGCTGATCTCGACGCCGTAGGTCTGGCGGAATTGCGGCCTGAGGGTGTGCGGCACCAGGTGCAGCGGCGACTCGTGCACCGGGCAGCCGTGGATCGCGTACAGCGCGCCGGCGTCGGTATGGCTGTATTCTTCCAGGCCGCGCTTGAGCAGGATGACCAGGGTCGATTTGCCGCCCGAGGGCGGTCCGAGCAGCAGCAGCAGCCGCCTGCCGACTTCGCTGCCCGCGCTCGCCGCCTTGAAGTAATCGACGAGGCGATCGAGGGTCTCGTCGATCCCGTACAGCTCGTCGTCGAAGAGGCGGCAGCGCAGCTGCCCCTTGTCGTCCCCGCAGCCCTCGGTGCGGATCATGTCCCAGATGTACTGGTGGCTCATCCGCGTGATGCCGCGCGGGTCGTTGGGGAAGATCGTCTCGAGGAAACTGCCGAAGGTCCCGGACCAATGCGCCGCCCGATGATCCTGGCTGAAGGCCACCAGCGATCTCAGGAAATTCGATTTCCGCTCGGCATTGGGCGTCTGGGTGACATCTTTCATGCTCGTTCCTCCTCTAGACGGTGTCGAGCCTGCTCATGCCTCGGACCGCCGCTGCGGTGCGACAAGCCCTGCGCCGATCGCGGCTTCCCGGACGAATCGCGCTTCCATCTGCATGGAGCGCTAAACGCGGCAAACGTTCGTCCGCTGACCCCAGTTTAAATCCGCCGGCGGAGGATTGATCAACAGATTCGGCGGCCTGCGGAATTCGACGCCTGGACGCTGTTCGGCGTCGATCGCGTCGTCAACCGCCTCGAACTCGCCGCTTGAGCCCGATCCGGACCCGTTGACCTCAGAAGCGGCGACGCAGCTCCGACTCGCCGACCCCCTGAAACGGGCCGAGCGGGTTGCGGTTCTCTTCCAGCTCGTGAATGATGGGCTGGCCGCCCACCAGCTTGTACACCACGACGTCGTCCAGGATCAGCAGCACGCCGTTGAAGCGCCAGCCGGTGACGTCGGTGTGGCGTTTGAAATTCAGGAAATCGGCCCAGAAATTGCCGAGGCGCTGGCGCTTGATCGAGCGCTGGTCGATCTCGAGACCGCGGCAGACCGTTTTCGCGGTGATGCATTCCCTCACCCCGGCATCCAGCTCCTCGGCATTGATCGAGGGGCTGGGAACGAAGCGCCGCAGCACGTCCGAATAGTTCAGGAGGGCGATATTCGGATAGCTGTGCGGGTCCAGCTTGAGCGCCTTGAGATCGGCCACCGTGGTGCGATGCGGCGTGATCTGGTCGAAGACGCGCTGCGCCTCGGCGAAGCTCTCCCAGGGTCCCTCGACCACGCTCTGGCCGCGCGGCAGGAGCGCGCCGCATCCCGCCAGGCCCAGGAAAAACACAAGCAGTAGCCGCTCCATCGTGTACCGCGCGCGGCGCGGATGATTGACTTATTACCAACGTCCACCGGTTTCGTCTTGACGGGCATCAACCCGAGGCACGGCGGGCGGCCGAAGGCGGCGGTCTTGCGGGGCTTTGCCGAGACTGCCAAGCTCTGCCGCACCGCCGACCGCAAAGTTGACGTTTACGTAAACGTCAAGTAGGCTTTTGCTCGCCCCGGAGGCAGGGCCATGACCGATCTCTCCGACTCCCAGAACCTCGCCTACAAGGCGAAGCACAAGATCCGCTTCGTCACCGCGGCGAGCCTGTTCGACGGCCACGACGCCTCGATCAACATCATGCGCCGCATCCTGCAGGCCTCGGGCGCGGAAGTGATCCACCTCGGCCACAACCGCTCGGTGGAGGAG
>SCUF01000008.1 GCA_004298325.1 Betaproteobacteria bacterium
GCGGCAGCGACGGGTCCGCCAGCAGGTTCTCCACCCCCATCCACAGCGACTGCACCAGCTTGAGGTTGGGCAGGTGCGCGAAGGTTCCCTCCGGAGGCGAGGCGACCAGCGCGACGTCGATCTGCGATCCGGGCTCGAGGATGAAACGGTCCTGCGGCAGCGCCTGTTCGAGCAACGGCAGCCAGCGCCCCGGCAATTCGATGGTGGACGAGAAAAGGATGTTCACTGCGTCGGCCTGAAGCCGGAGGCCCTGGTCACCGGCCTCCGACTCGTCGTAATCGGCGCGCGGATCGCCTCGATCGCGGCCCTGCCGTAAAGGCGCATGGCGTGTCCTCCAGTTGAGCGGCGCGATGGTAGCATTCGCCGCACCGGGAGGCCGGGCATGGCGATCCGCAGTTTCAGCGAAAGGACGCTCACCGCGGAAGTGCTGCGCCGCGTCCGGCGCGCGCCCGATGCGCGCCTGCGGCAGGTGATGGCGAGCCTCGTGCGGCATCTGCATCGTTTCGTGCGCGAGGTGCGGCCGACGCCGGAGGAATGGTTCCAGGGCATCCGTTTTCTCACCGACACGGGCCACTGGTGCGACGACAGGCGCCAGGAGTTCATCCTGCTCTCGGACACCCTCGGCGTTTCGATGCTGGTCGATTGCATCAACCATGGCGGCGGCGGGGCGGCGACCGAATCGACGCTGCTGGGCCCCTTTTACGTCGATGGCGCGCCCCGGTTGCCGATGGGATCGAACATCATCAGGCCGGGCACGCCCGGCGCGCCCTGCGAGGTGAGCGGCACGATCCGCAACGCCAGGGGACGCCCGGTCGCGGGCGCAAGGATCGACGTCTGGGAGGCGCAGGGCGACGGCCTGTACGACGTGCAGAAGCCCGGCGGCCTGAACGCGCGCGCGCGCTTTCGCAGCGGGCCCGACGGCCGCTACGCGTTCCGCTGCGTCCGGCCGGTGAGCTATCCGGTGCCCCACGACGGCCCGGTCGGAAAAATGCTGCGCGCCACCGGCCGCCTCCCGATGCGTCCGGGGCACCTGCACTTCAGGATCGCCGCGCCCGGTTGCGAAACGCTGGTGACGCACCTCTTCGTCAGGGGCGACCCGTATCTGGATTCGGATGCGGTGTTCGGCGTCAAGCGCTCGCTGATCGTAGAATTCCGCAGGAACCGCAACGGTGAGTACGCCGCGCGCTACGATTTCGTGCTCAGGACGGCGGCGAAAAAGACCTCGAGGAAGAAACCATGATGCCGCCGTTCCGCGCCGACCAGGTCGGGAGTCTCCTGCGCCCGCCGGCACTGCGCGAGGCGCGCGCCCGGCGCCAGCAGGCCGAGATTTCGACCGCGGCGTTGCGTGAAGCCGAAGACCGCGCCATCCGCGAGGCGATTGCGAAACAGGAGGCGATCGGGCTGCAGGCGGTGACCGACGGCGAGTTCCGCCGCGACTGGTGGCACGTCGATTTCCTCACCGGCTTCGCCGGCGTCGAGTCGTACGCGGCACCGCTCGTGGTCGGCTTCAAGGACAGCGCAGAGCAGCCGCCGATGCTGCGCGTGACGGGACCGGTGCGGCGCAAGCACCCGATCTTCGTCGAGTCGTTCCGGTTCCTGCAGGCGGCGACCGCGCGCACGGCCAAGCAGACCATTCCTGCGCCGGCGATGCTGCACATGCGCCCTGGGCGCGCCGGGATCAGCCGCAACGCGTACCCGGACCTGAGGGAATTCTGGTGGGACGTGGCGCGCGCCTATCGCGAGGAAATCCGCGATCTGGCCGCCGCGGGCTGCCGCTACCTGCAGCTCGACGACACCAGCTTCGCCTACCTCTGCGACCCGGAGTTCCGCGCCAGCATGGTGAAGCGCGGCGACGACCCGAAGCAGCTGGCGCGTGCCTATGCCGAAGCGATCAACGCCGCGCTCGCCGAGCGTCCCGCGGGAATGGCCGTGACGCTGCACACCTGCCGCGGCAACTTCAAGAGCACCTGGGTCGCCTCGGGCGGCTACGAGCCGGTCGTGGAAACGCTGTTTTCGGCGCACGTCGACGGTTTTTTCATGGAATTCGACAGCGAGCGCGCGGGGGATTTCGCGCCGCTGCGCTACGCGCCGCGCGGCAGGAAGGTGGTGCTCGGGCTGGTGACCACGAAGGTGGGTGCGCTGGAGGACAAGGACACGCTCAAGCGGCGCATTGAGGCCGCCGCGAAGTACGTGCCGCTCGAAGACCTGTGCCTGTCGCCGCAATGCGGTTTTTCTTCGACGCATCACGGCAACCTGCTGTCCTACGAGGAGCAGTGGCGCAAGCTCGAGCGCATCGTCGAGGTCGCGCGCGAGGTCTGGGGCTAGCGCATCACCACGGGATCGCCGCGAACGCCGGCTCGAGCGACCAGTCGAGGCCGATTCCCGGCTGGTCGCCCACCGCATAGGCAGGTGTCTGCGGTTGCGTGCGCACGATGATGTGCGCGTCGCTGCCCGGCAGCGTCGCCGCGAGCATCGCGCACCAGGCGATTTCCCAGGGATGGGCGTGCGGCGCGAGCAGGGCGATCGCGCGCTGGCCCGCGACCGCGGCAATGGCGTGAATCTTTTCCAGCGAGCCCCAGGCAAAAGGATCGAGGCGCAGCAGCTTCCAGCGGCTCTCGCGGATGCCTTTGCGCAGCGCGTCCCAGTCGGGCGCGATCGCGGGCAGTTCGTCCGGAAGCACCGGCACCTGTCTGCGGCGCGCGCCGCCGAGGAGCGCGTGCAACGGCTCGCCACGCATGCGCGCTGCGGCGTCCCACGCCGCCATGTCGCGTGCCACGCCCGCATCGTCATTCAGGGTGAAGCCGAAGCCCGCCGTGCCCGCGTCGGCGAGAACGCGCGCGATGAGCGCCTCGCGGCCGTCCTTCAGTCGGACCGAGTGGACGTGGGTGTGTGAAACGCTGACCGGAGCCGCCATCCTGCGGCGGACGATACCGCAGTCCGGCGCGACGCGGGTAACGCGCTCAGCCGAGCCAGGCGGCGGCGACCTGCCGAAGCGCAAGCGCCTGCGACTTGAGCAGGTGGTCGAAGCGGCCGACGCGATCGGCCAGCAGTTCCACGGCGTGGGTCGACGCGTCCGGCGGCGGCAGCGCGATGAAGCCGTCCGCCTCACCGCCCTCGACGATGATCTGCATGCCGTGGCGTCGCGCCAGGCGCATGAGCGGCACATTCTCGCGCAGGCAATGGGTGAAGAACTCGGGTATGCCCCGGTTGCGCGCGTGCAGCTGGGCGCGCTGCAGCAGCGCCGCGCCGACGCCGCGCCGGCGGTGGCCGGCAAGCACGGAGATGCCCAGCTCGGCATACTGCGCGCCGCGCGCCAGGTGCGCGGCGCCGACCAGCGCCAGATCGGCGTCGATCACGCCGAAGATCGTGTCACGGCCGGCGTCGATCCGTTCGACGTAGCCACGAATCGCGCCGTCACTGATCGCCTGTCCGAAGCGCAGGCGCCGGTCGTCTGCGTCGAGCGCGAGGAGGTGGCCCGCGTAGGCGCCGAGCTCGTGGCGCGGCAGCTGCCGGGTGATGACTTGCATGTCCCGCTCGCGGGGCTTCAGCCCGGGCTCGGTCTGGCGCTCCCGCCGAGGTTGCGATGTGGACGGGGCGCCACCGCGCGCTTGAACCAATCTGCCGCGCCGCGGAGGAGGGTTGCGAGATACTGCGCGCGCAGCCGTCGCGCCTCGCGCTCGACCAATACGATGTCGACGGACTGGATCGTCCGCCCGCTGCCGAGTGATACCTGCCGCTTTTCCATGATGCGTTTCCTTTGAATTCGCGCAGAGATGCTGCGCTGCGACAGTCAATCTATAGTCTTTGATTCTGAAAATAAAATTGTTATTTCTGAACAGTAAGATAACCAATTCAAATAACCTGATACTTTAGTCATGCAGCGCACCAAAATTGCGTCTGGATTCAATCCCCAAGGACCCCCTCGGCGATGGTGGTCTTGCGGTGAATCATTGTCCGATTGATCGATCGATCAATTGCCGCGCACGGCGAATTCCTTCTCCTGCAGCGCACGCCACTGGATCTTGCCCGAGGGCGTGCGCGGCAGCGCCGGGCAGAATTCGATCAGCCGCGGCGCCTTGTAGGCGGCCATCTCGCCGTGGGCCCACTCCAGGATTTCGGCGCCGGACGCCTGCGCGCCCGGTTTGAGCACCACCACCGCCTTGACCGTCTCGCCGCGGCGCGCATCCGGCGCGGCGATGATGCAGCATTCCTGGATCGCGGGATGCCGGTACATCGTGGCTTCGACTTCCGCGGGCCACACCTTGAACCCCGCGGCGTTGATCATGCGCTTGAGGCGGTCGGAGATGTAGAAGTAGCCGTCCTCGTCGGTGCGGCCGAGGTCGCCGGTGCGAAAGAACGACCGGCCCTCGATTTCGACCCAGGACTCGCGGAATGCGGCTTCGTTTTTCCAGTAGCCGGTGAGCAGCTGCGGTCCGCGCACCACGATCTCGCCCTGCTCGCCGGGTCCGAGAATCCTGAAGCTCTCCGGGTCCACCACCAGCGACTCGGTGTCGAAGGTCGGGATGCCGAGACACTGTTTCTTCGGATTCTGCGGCGGGTTGATGTGCGTCTGCGAAATCGTCTCGGTCAGGCCGTAGCCCTCCATGTAGCGCACGCCGCAAAGCTCGAAGAGCTTCTGCGCGATCGCCTCCGGCATCGCCGCGCCGCCGCCGAAGATCCAGCGCAGCGACGAAACGTCGTGCGCCAGCGCCTGCGGGTGCGAGAGCAGGTCGACCACCATCGTCGGCACGTTGTCCCAGTGCGTGCAGCGATGCCGCTCGACCAGCTCGGCCGCGGCCAGGGGGTCCCAGCGTCGCTGGATCACGATCGTGCCGCCGGCCCACACCGTGGCGAGAAAGCTGTGGATCAGCCCCGTGACATGGAAGAACGGCGCCGTGGCGAGCGCCACCGAGTCCGGCGTGACGTGTTTCCACAGGCCCGAGCCGACGACGTTGTGCATCGCCGTCGCATGCGTGTGCATGCAGCCCTTGGGCCGTCCGGTGCTGCCTGAGGTATAGGGCATCACGCACAGCTCGTGCAGTCCGCTCTGCGATGGCGCCGGCGCGGCCCGCAGCCGGGCGATCTCCGTGGCGACGATCAGGTGCTCGAGCGGCAGCCCGGCGAAGCGGTCCGCGACCTCGGCGTCGGCGATCGCCACGCGGCAATCGGCATCCTCGAGATAGTGGCGCAGCTCGCTGGCGAGGTTCATCGGGCTCACGGGCACTGCGACCGCGTCGGCGCGCAGCACGGCGAAGAAGGCGATCACGAACGCGGGCCCGTTCTGCAGGTCGAGCAGCACGCGGTCGCCGCGCTGCACGCCGCACGCCTGCTGCAGGTGGCCGGCGAGGTTTTCGCTGGCGCACAGCAGCTCGGCGTAGCTCAGGGTCTCGCCTTGAAACACCGTCGCCGCCTGGTGCGGGAAGCGCAGCGCGGATTGGGCCAGCAGGTCATGCAGGCGCAGGCTTGGCAACGCGAGACTGCGCGGCATGTCGGGCGGCCAGTGGCGGAAGTGGCGGGGCTCCATGGCGGCAAAGTATATTCGGTGCCATGGAGCATGCGTTCCTGCTGCAACCGGGCCTGTGGCGCGCCGAAGGCGAATTCTTCGACGCGGTCGGCAACCTGACGGGCGTGGAGGGCACGGCGGAAGTGCGCCACTATCCGGAAAAGTGGGTCTACGAGGGCGTGCTGCGCACGCTGACGCCGGCGCCGCAGGAAACCCGCACGCTGTACGAGATCCACCCGTTCGCGCCGGGCGCCTTCGCCACGCACTGGTCGTCGAACAGCGCGACGCTGGGCACGCTGCGGGGCCGCTTCCTGATCGTCGGCGATGCGATCCTGTCCTCCTACGAATCGGCCACCGGGCGCTACCGCGGCCAGGACACGCTGCTGCAGCGCGACGCGCGCCGCTACAGCGCGCGTGGCGCGCTGTTCGATGGCGCGAGGCTGCTGTCGGCGTGGTCGGTGGAACTGCTGAGGAGCGCGTGAGCGGCGTCGCCGGGCGCGCGACGCGCTGGCCGGCGAGTTCGGTCGGTGCCTTCGAAGACCACCTGGCACGCGAGATCCTGCAAAGCGAGCGCATGCGCCTGGCCATCCTCGCCGGCATCTTCGCGCTGCTGATGGTTCTGTTCCCGCTCTTTGCGCTGGTCTTCCGCGAGGACTACCTGCGGAATTTCCGTTCGGTGGGCATGATCGGCTACGCGCTCGGCGTGGCCGCCGCGCTGGTGGCCTACGAGCTGCTGATGCGCGGCGTCCTCGGGCGGCAGCTCGCCGCCGGCCGCACGCCGTCGCCGCTGCTGCGATTCTGGAACGCGTTGATCGAGACCAGCGTGCCGACGGTCCTGATGCTGGTGCTCGGGCAATACGCCGATGCCGTCCTCGTGCTGCAGGGGCCCGCGGCGTTCCTCTACGCCGTGTTTATCGTGCTGTCGACATTGCGGCTCGACATCCGCCTCTCGGTGTTCACCGGCCTGGTCGCGGCGGCCGAGTTCGTCGCGCTGTCGTTCCTCGTCGCGCCCGCGGCGACGGACCATGCCACGCCCGCGGTGCTGATCGCGCCCGGTTTCGTCCTCATGAAAGGCGTGATGCTGCTGCTTGCCGGCGTCGCTGCGGGGTTTGTCGCGGCGCAGCTGCGCCGGCGCATCGTGAAGGCGTTCTACGCAAGCGAGGAACGCCAGCGCATCGTCAATGCGTTCGGCCAGCAGGTGTCGCCGGAGGTGGTCGAGGAACTGCTGCGGCAAGGGCCGGAGATTCCCAGCCGCCGCGGCTTCGTCTGCGTCATGTTCATGGACATCCGCGACTTCACCCGGCTCGTCGAGCATCGCTCGCCCGAGGAGATCGTCGCCATCCAGAACGCGGTGTTCGGCGCCGCGGTGGAGGTGGTCAACCGCCACCACGGCATCATCAACCAGTTCCTCGGCGACGGCTTCATGGCGACCTTCGGCGCGCCGCTCGCCACGGGTGAAGACTGCCGCAACGCCGTGGCCGCGGCGCGCGAGCTGGTCGCGCGGGTGAAGGCGCTCGCGGACGCGGGTCGCATTCCGGCCGCGGCGGTCGGCATCGGCCTGCACGCCGGCGAGGCGGTGAGCGGCAATGTCGGCCCGGCGCTGCGCAAGCAGTACTCGATCACGGGCAACGTCGTAATTCTCGCCTCGCGCATCGAGCAGCTGAACAAGGATTACGGCTCGCAGCTGCTGATTTCGGGCGAAGTGCTGCAGGCGAGCGGCGACCAGGGCGCGGGCGCCGTGCCGCTCGGGCCGGTACGCGTCAAGGGACGCGACAACCCGATCGAGCTCTACCGGCTGGCTTGAGAGCGGGCTGCCGCTTCAGGGACTGCGCTTCCAGTTGCCGCTGACTTCGGTGTTATCGCGCCAGCGGCCGGCAGCGCTCATCGCATCGCCGGCGACGCGGCCGTTCAATTCGGCGTCGATCGCCGTGCCGTCGCGCTTCCAGGCCGAGAGCTTCAGTCGCAGCGTGCCGTTGGCGGCAACGGTGCCGCTCGCGCGGGAGGTGCTCCTGGTGCGGCTCAGCCAGCTGCCCTCGATCGCGCCGTTGCGTACCACGAGGGGCACCGGCCAGCAGCCGGGTGCCTTGCCGTCGACGCGCGCGCACAGCTGCCCTGCGTAATTGCCGTCGTAAGCATTGGCGCGTTTCGGCGCGGCCGCTGTAGCCGGGGCGAATTTCCATTCGCCGGCCACCTCGCCACCAGTGATCCATTTTCCGGAGGCCCTGATCGCGCCGTCGGCCATGCGGCCGAGAAGCCTGGCCTCGTTGGGCTGGCCGCCCGGCGTCCAGCCGTTCAACTGCAGCCGAACGGCGCCGCTGGCGGCAATCGTCCCGCGCGCGCTGGAGGTCTTCTTCGCCGCGCTGAGCCAGCTGGCTTCGATGGCGCCATTGCGCACCACCAGGATGACCGGCCAGCATTTCGGCGCGCTGCTGCGGAAATCGTTGCACAGCCGACCGCTGTAGCTGCCTTCCCTCCCCGCGAATGCCGCGGGTGCGGGTCTTGCGGCCGCCTGCCGCTCGGCTTCGAGTTTTCTGCGGTCCTGCTCGATCCGGCTGCGTTCCTCCTGCGCGCGGCGCAAGGTCTCTTCGGCCGCCAGTTTCTGCGCCTGCAACTGCGCCTCGCGCTTCGCTTGCTCGGCGGCCTGTTTCTGCGCCGCCAGCTGCGCCTCGAGACGCAGCTGCTCGGCGCGGCGCGACTCGAGCTGCTGGTAGCCCCAGAAACCGGCAACGGCAACGGCCACGACCGCAGCCGTTGCGACCGCCCACAGTTTCGACATGGGGCGCCTCGCGGGCGCGGTGACGGCCGCCCCTTCCGCGATGGTGTAGGTGCGGACCGGCTTGGCGATGTTCTTGTAGCTCTGCTCGCCGAGCAGCTTGAAATCGAGCGACAGCTTGTTCTGGATCTGGTCGTGCACGCTGCCCGAAATGCAGATGCCGCCGGGTTCGGTCGCGGCCTGAATGCGCGCCGCGACGTTGACGCCGTCGCCGAGCAGGTCGTCGCCCTGGATGATGACGTCGCCCAGGTTGATGCCGATGCGGAACTGCATCCGCTCTTCGGCCGCGAGGTGCTCGTTGCGCGTGCGCAGCGCCGCCTGGATCTCGGTGGCGCAGCGCACCGC
>SCUF01000435.1 GCA_004298325.1 Betaproteobacteria bacterium
CGCACCGGTTGGCTGCTCGATTCCACCCATCCGGCTGAAATCGCGCAAGCGCTCTTCGCGGCGCTGACCCAGCGCGCGCGCGCCGAGCGGTTCGCCCGCGCCGGGCAGCGCCTCGTGCGCCGGAAGTTTTCGATGGACGCGATGGCGGACGGTTATCTCAGGCTGTTCGCCGAATTGAGAGGAGAATGAGCCGATGAAGCTCGTGGTCCAGGTCGACCCGCGCCGCGATCGCGAAGGCACGCTCACCCTCCATGACGCGTCGGGCGTCGCCGTGTATGGACCTGTGCCGGTGTGCGCGACGGCGGATCAGGCCGTCGCGCGGCAGCTGGGCAACGCAGCGCGCGATCCGCTGCGTCCCGGCGGCCATCCGCCATTCGGCAGCTACCGCTTCGTGAAAGCGACTCCTCTGGCGCCCGACGAGTATCGCGCGCGCGGGCCCTGTGCGCTTGTCTTCGAGCCGCGCACGGGCGACGCGGTGAGCGCGGAAAGCCACGGGCGGCTGCTGCTCGAATTGCACGGCGGCGCACCGGGCGGCGGCGGCGGACTACGGTCGACCGGCGGCGGTCTCAGGGTCGCGGACGAAGTCGTCGAGGAACTTGCGACCCGCTTGCGCGGGGACGCTGACTGCGAGCTCGAGCTGCAGGCAGTCAGGGAGAGCTGGTGGTCGCGGCTTTTCCGTCGCAGGCGGACGTTTGGCGACGACCAGCCGGCGGAGAGCGGCACGTCCTGGGGTTCGCGCGACTCCTCCAGCCCTTCGGAGCCGGCCTACTCCGGTCGCGGCGGAGAATTCAGCGGCGCCGGTGCCTCGGGTTCGTGGGAATCGGCATCTACCGGACGGAGCGCCGCTGCGACCGGCGCGGCGGTGTCGGCCGGCGCCGCCGTCGCGGCGGCTGCGGTGCTCGCTGCAACCGAATCCGGGAACGCTGCCGCGAGCGATGCGTCCGAAGGAGCGGCAACAGGCGACATGACGGACGACAGTGGCGTGAGCGAAGTCTCGGACAGCGCGAGCGAGATGTCGGACAGCACGACCGCCGAGTCCGACAGTTCGTCGTCGGATTCGGACAGCGAGACGAGCACGTCGACCAGCTATTGAACCGTCCCGCTGGCGCGCCGTGATACCCCGCATCAGCTTCGACCCGGCGCTGCCGATCAGCGCCCGGCGCGAGGAGATCCGCCGCGCCGTCGAGCGGCACCCGGTGGTGATCGTGTGCGGGGAGACGGGCTCCGGGAAGACGACGCAGATCCCGAAGATCCTGCTCGAGATGGGCCGCGGCGCGAACGGGCTCATCGGCCACACGCAGCCGCGCCGCATCGCGGCGCGCTCGGTGGCCACGCGCATCGCCGAGGAGCTGAAGACCGAGCTCGGCGCGCTGGTCGGCTACCAGGTGCGCTTTCACGGCAAGCTCGGCCCGCGCACGGTCGTGAAGCTCATGACCGACGGCATCCTGCTCGCGGAGACGCAGGGCGATCCGCAGCTGCGCGCCTACGGCACGATCATCATCGACGAGGCGCACGAGCGCAGCCTCAACATCGATTTCCTGCTCGGCTACCTGAAGCAGCTGCTCGCGCGGCGCGGCGACCTGAAGGTGGTGATCACCTCGGCGACCATCGACGCCGAGAAATTCTCGTGCCATTTCGGCGGCGCGCCGGTGATCGAGGTCTCCGGGCGCCTGTACCCGGTCGAAGTGCGCTACCGCCCGGTCGGCGGCGACGCCGAAGACACGACGCGCGACGAGGAAGAGAGGGCGCTCGCCGACGCGGTCGAGGAGCTGTGCCGCGAAGGACCCGGCGACGTGCTGGTGTTCCTGCCGGGCGAGCGCGAGATCCGCGACGCTGCCGAGGTGCTGCGCCGGCAGCCAGCGCGGCCCGCCGATCCGCGGGAGATCCTGCCCCTCTATGCGCGCCTCTCGGCGGCCGAGCAGGACCGCGTCTTCCGCCGCGGCGCCACGCGCCGCATCGTGCTCGCCACCAACGTCGCCGAGACTTCGCTCACGGTGCCGGGCATCCGCTACGTCGTGGACACGGGGCAGGCGCGCGTCAAGCGCTACTCCTACCGCAACAAGGTCGAGATGCTGCGCGTCGAGAACGTCTCGCGGGCCGCGGCCCAGCAGCGCGCCGGCCGCTGCGGCCGCGTCGCCGACGGCGTCTGCGTCCGGCTCTATTCCGAGGAAGAGTTCGACGCGCGGCCCGCGTTCACCGATCCCGAGCTGCTGCGCTCGTCGCTCGCCGCGGTGATCCTGCGCGCCCTGAGCCTGGGCCTGGGCAAGGTCGAGGAGTTCCCGTTTCTCGATCCGCCGGCGCCGCGCGCCATCGCCGATGGCTACGCGCTGCTCGCCGAGCTCGGCGCGGTGGACGAGACGAACGCGCTGACCGACATCGGGCGCGAGCTGGCGCGCCTGCCGCTCGACCCGCGCATCGGCCGCATGCTGGTGGCGGCGCGCGACGAGCACTGCGTAGAGCAGATCCTGGTCATTGCCGCCGCGCTATCGGTGCAGGACCCGCGGCAGCGGCCGATGGAGCAGGCGGCCGCGGCGGACGAGAGGCACGCGCGCTTCGCCGACGAGCGTTCCGACTTTCTCGCGTTCCTCAAGCTGTGGCAGGTGCTTGGGCAGCCGAACCTGCGGCGCTACTGCCGCGAGCATTTCCTGTCGGCTGCGCGCCTGCGCGAGTGGCGCGACGTGCACCGCCAGCTCGCGGCAACGCTCGAGGAGCTCGGCTGGCGCGCCTCGAGCGCGAATCCGGCCAAACCCGAGGGCTACGCTGCGATCCACCGCGCGCTGCTCGCGGGCCTGCTCGGCAACATCGGCATGAGGGACGAGGCGGACGGCAATTACAGCGGGGCGCGCGGCATCAAGTTCTGGGTGCATCCGGGTTCGTGGACGCGAAAGCCCGGCAAGTGGCTCGTCGCCGCAGAGCTGGTCGAGACGACCCGCTTGTATGCGCGCACGGTGGCGACCATCGACCCGAAGTGGCTCGAGGAGGTCGGTGCGCACCTGCTGCGGCGTCACCCGGAACGGCCGCACTGGGAGCGCTCGCGCGCGCAGGTCGTGGCGCTCGAGCGCGGCACGCTCTACGGCTTGCCCGTGTATTCGGACCGGCGCGTGCATTACGGCCCGGTCGAGCCGGCGCTCTCGCGCGAGATTTTCCTGCGCTCTGCGCTGGTCGAAGGCGACTACGAGACGCGCGCGCCGTTTTTTGCCCATAACCAGCGCCTCGTCCGCGAGATCGAGCGGCTCGAGCACAAGTCGCGCCGCCCCGACATTCTGGTGGACGACGAGCTGATCTATGCCTTCTACGACGCCCGCGTGCCGCAGGGCATCCACAACGGCGCCGACTTCGAGCGCTGGAGGAAGGAGGCCGAGCGCGGCGCGCCGCGCCTGTTGCATCTCGCCCGCGAGGACCTGATGCGGCACGAGGCGGCCGGCATCACCACCGAGAACTTCCCGCCGGCCCTTCAGCTGGGTGCGAACCGCTTCGCGCTCGAATACCACTTCGAGCCGCGCTCGCCGCGCGACGGCGTGACGCTCACGGTGCCGGTGGCGCTGCTGAACCAGGTGCCGGCGGCGCGCTGCGAGTGGCTGGTGCCGGGCCTGCTGAAGGAAAAAGTCCAGGCGCTCGCGAAGAGCATGCCGCAGCGCCTGCGCCACAGGCTCGGGCCCGTGGCCGAATTCGCGCAGGCGTTCGCGGCCGCGGTGCCGCCCTCCGATACGCCGCTGGCGCTGGCGCTCGCGCGCTACATCCGCGCCGAGTTCGACCTCGAAGTCCCGGCCGACGCCTTCCGGCCCGACTCGGCGCCGCCGCACCTGCACATGAACTTCCTCGTCATCGACGAGCACGGGCGCCAGCTCGGCCTCGGTCGCGATCTCGCCGGGCTGAAGCGCGAGTTCGCGGTGCGCAGCGAGAGCGCCCTGCGCGAAGAGGCGCCAGTGGCGCCGGCCGAGCGGCATGTCGCCTGGACCTGCGGCGAGCTCGGCGAGCTGATGGAGATCCGGCGCGGCGGCCGGACGCTCCTCGGCTATCCGGCGCTCGAGGATGCCGGCGACGCAGTGGTGCTGCAAGTGTTCGATTCGCCCGAAAAAGCGCGCGCCGTGCACCGCGAGGGCGTGAAACGCCTGCTCGCGATCGCGTTTCGCGAGCGGCTGCGCGAGCTGGAGAAGTCGCTCGCGCGCGACGTCGCCATGGGCGCGCTCAAGGAAGACCTGATTTCCGCGGCGCTGGAGCGCACGTTTCTCGCCGCATCGCTGCCGCTGACGCAAGCCGACTTCGCGCGCCGCGTGGCCGAAGGCAGGAACCGCTTCAACCTGATCGCGCAGGAGCTGCAGCGCCTCGCGGCGGCCATTCTTGCCGAGCACGCGCAATTGCAAAAGCGCATCGCGGCGGCGCAGAAGGCATTCCCGCAGGCCGCCGACGACGTGCGCGGGCAATGCGCGCGGCTGCTCGCGCCGCATTGGCTGGCGCGCACGCCCTGGGAGCGGCTGCAGCATCTGCCGCGCTATCTCAAGGCGGCCGCGGCGCGCATCGACAAGCTGCGCGCCGACCCGGCGCGCGATGCGCAGCGTGCCGCGGAACTCGCGCCGTTGGAGCAGGCCTGGCGCAGGGAGGTCGCGGCGCGCTCGAAATACGGAGCGCTTCCGCCCGAACTGGAGCAGTTCGGCTGGCTGCTGGAAGAGCTGCGCGTGTCGCTTTTCGCGCAGGAGCTGAAGACGCCGGTGCCCGTTTCCGCCAAGCGGCTCGCGAAGCTGTGGCAAAGTATGCGCCAATGACCGGAATCGGCGGCTCGCTGCTGTTCGCGCTGGGGAACCTGTTTCACCCGCGCATGCTCTGGCTGATGCTGTGGCCGGTGCTGGTCGCGATGCTTTTCTGGGGGACGCTGGCGCTCGTCTTCTGGGGCCAGCTCGTGCTCTGGGTCGCCGAACTGATCCGGCAGTGGGCGCACTACGCAACGTTCGTCGTGCCGTGGAGCGCGACCGACGTTGCACTATTCGCCGCCAAGGTGCTGATCCTCGTGCTGCTGGTGCCGCTGATCCAGCTCACGGCGCTGCTGATTCTCGGCGTGTTCGCCATGCCGGAAATGGTCAACCACGTCGCGATGCGGCGCTTCGCGCAGCTCGAGCGCCGCCACGGCGGCGGTTTCGCCGGCAGCGTGTGGAACGGGGTCGTCGCGCTCTGCGGCCTTGCACTGCTCGCGCTGGCGAGCCTGCCGCTGTGGCTTTTTCCGCCGCTCTGGCCGCTGATCCCGGTGGCGATCATGGGCTGGGTGAACCAGAAAGTCCTGCGCTACGACGCGCTTGCCGAGCATGCTGACGGGGCGGAGATGCAGAAGATCTTTGCTGCGCGCCGCGGGTCGCTTTATCTCATGGGGGTGGTGTTGGCTCTGGTGGCCTTCGTGCCCCTGCTGGGTTTTTTCGCACCGGTCGTGGTGGGATTGACTTTCATCCATTACCTGCTGTCGCAGCTGAAGCTGCTCCGCGAGCGGCCTGCCGAGGCCAGGGCCGATCCATGAAGGCCTTCGGCGCCTACGTCATCGGCGACGAGATCCTCGTCGGCAAGCGCCAGGACAAGCACCTCGGCTTCCTGATCGGCGCGCTCGCGAAACGCGGCCTGCGGCTCGCGTGGTGCGAGTACCTGGGCGACGATCCGCAGCGGCTGACCGCCGCGCTGCGGCGCAGCCTGGCCTGCGGCGACATCGTGTTCAGCTTCGGCGGCATCGGCGCGACGCCCGACGATCACACGCGCCGGTGCGCGGCGGACGCACTCGGCGTGCGGCTCGAGCTGCACCCGGATGCCGAGGGCGAGATTCGCGGCCGCTTCGGCGCCGAGATCACGCCGCAGCGCCTGCAGATGGGCGAGTTCCCGCAGGGCGCGCAGATCATTCCCAATCCGGTGAACAGGGTCCCGGGATTTTCGTTGCGCGAGCATCACTTCGTGCCGGGCTTTCCGCAGATGGCGTGGCCGATGGTCGAGTGGGTGCTCGACACGAAGTACCGCGGGCTCTTCGAGCGCGACCGCTGGACCGAGGCCTCGATCCTCGTCTACGAGGCGGGCGAGAGCCAGCTCGTCGGGGTGATGAACGACGTCGTCGCTCGCTATCCGGGCGTGAAGGTCTTCAGCCTGCCCTCGATGGGCGCGGACGGCTCGCGCCGGCATGTCGAGCTCGGCGTGCGCGGGGAGCCGGGGCAGGTCGCGGCGGCGATCGAAGGGATCCGGGTCGGCGTGAAGGCCGCGGGCTTTCCGTTCGGATAGACTCGATAACGCACTGGGAGGATGACCGATGGAACGGCCCACGGTTCGACGCGAGCAGGAATGGGTGCCGCTCACCCAGGAGCAGTTCCGGGAGCGTTTTTTCGCCCGATTCTTCGATCCGGCGTTCGACAAGCTGAAGCCGGAGCTCGAGAAGGTTTTCGAGACGGCATGGGACGGCTACATCACCTACCGCAAATCGCCGCGCAGCGCGGCGGCCGGCCCCGGATTCTCGGACCCGGCGCAGCCATTGCCGATCGAGTGGCTGGAAACGCGCGCGCAGATCCATGCCGCGGCGCTCCGGCAGCAGGATCCGGGTTCGCCCTCGAGGATCCTGGTCGTTAACGGCTCGACGCGAAGCGAGCACAGCTGTCCCGGCGAGATTTCCAAGACGCGCAGGCTGGCGCAGACCGCGCAGCAGACCATCGCCGCGCTGCCTGGTTACGAGGTCGACTTCCTCGACATCGCTGCGCTCGCGGACGAGCCCTGGAAGGTGATCCATCCCTGCAAGGCCTGCGTCTCGACGGCGATGCCGCTGTGCAACTGGCCGTGCTCCTGCTACCCGAACCACGCGCTCGGCCAGACCAACGACTGGATGGCGGAGCTCTACCCGCGCTGGGTGGCGGCGCATGGCGTCTTCGTTCTGTGCCCCGTGAACTGGTACCAGGCGCCGGCCAGCCTCAAGCTGATGATCGACCGGCTGGTGTGCGCCGACGGCGGCAATCCCGATCCGACGACGACCAAGGGCAAGAACCCGGCGCTCGCCAAGCAGCTCGAGCTCGAGGGCTGGGACTATCCCAGGCACCTCGCTGGCCGCGCATTCGCCGTCGTCGCGCACGGGGACGCCGCGGGACCCGAGAACCTGCGGCGAATTCTGGTCGACTGGCTCAGCGACATGGGGCTCGTCCAGGCCGGCCCGGCGGCGGCGCTGGACACGTTCATCGGCTACTACAAGCCGTATGCCACCAGTCACGCGGAGCTGGATGCCGATGTCGACGTCTTCGTCCAGGTGAAAAACGCGGCGTTGAGCCTTGCCGAGATGGTGGCGCAAATGCGTTCGGGGGAATACCGAACGCCGGACGCAGGACTGCGCAACCCGCGCCGGAAATGAACCTCGATACGCTGCGGATCGCCCGGCCAGAGTGGCTGGTTCCGGCCGACGTTATAAGATTGAGCCATGCGGATTGGCATCGTCGGTGTGAGCGGTTATGGCGGCAGCGAATTGCTGCGCCTTTGCGCGGAGCATCCTGCCTTCGATGTCGTCTACGCGGGAGCCAACAGCACCGCAGGGCAGACGCTCGCGCAGCGCTTCCCGGCACTCGCCGGCAGGCCTGAAGGCGCGCTCGTCATTCAGCGCTTCGTCCCGGAAACGGTGGAGCCGCTCGATCTGTTGTTCGTTTCGCTGCCGACGGGCATGTCGCGCGAACTGGTCGCACGCCTGCCGCAATCGATAAAGGTCGTTGACGTGGGCGGTGACCACCGTTTCGCAGAGGGCTGGACCTACGGGCTCACGGAACTTCCGGGCCAGCGCGGCAGGATCGCCCGCACCCAGCGGCTCGCCAATCCAGGCTGCTACCCGGCGGCGGCGCTGCTTGCACTCGCGCCGCTCGTGAAGGAAGGTCTGATCGAGTCCGAGGACATCGTGATCGACGCGAAAAGCGGCATCACGGGAACCGGCCGCGGCGGCGGCAGCGACTACGGCTACGTGGAGACGAACGAGGACGCATTTGCGTACGGGCTCGATTCGCATCCGCACGTCGCAGAAATGGAGCGGGCGCTCGAGCAGGTCGCCGGGCGCAAGGCAACACTGGCTTTTACGGCGCATCTCGTGCCCATGTCGCGCGGGATACTCGCGACTTGCTATGCGCGTCCTCGCGGCAACGTGCCAACGGCGCGCCTCTACGACGCAGCACGCGCCTGCTATGACGGCGAGCCGTTCGTCAAGGTCGTGCCGGCGCGGGACGGACGCAGCCCGCATACGGGCTGGGCTACCGGCTCGAACCTCGCGTTTCTCGCCTACGCAGTCAATCCGCGGACTGGACGGGTCATCGCGATCGGCGCAATCGACAATCTTGGCAAGGGAGCCGCGGCGCAGGCGCTGCAGAACGCGAACCTCATGACCGGCCAGCCGGAGACTGCGGGCCTGGGCGGGCTGACGATCTGGACGTAGAGCGCTAGCCTGAACCGCGTCTGGCGACGTATATTCCTGCAAGCACCACGACGCCGCCCGCAACCTGCAGCGCCACCAGCGGCTCGCCGAGCAGGATCCACGCGAACACGGCCGCCATCACAGGCTGGAACAAGAGACTGACCGACGAAAACGCCGCCGGCAGGTGTGCGAGCGCATAGGCGATCAGGCCCTGTCCGGCCGAATGCGAGATCCACGCCAGTCCCAGCAGCTTCAGCCACCCGAGCTCCGTCGCCGGGATCAACGACTCGCCGGAAGCCAGCGCCACGGGCAGCAGGAACGCGCTCGTGATCGTCGTCGTCACGGCCATCAGCCGCACGGTCGCGATGCCGAGGCCGCGCACGTCGGACACCGACAGCAGGTACCAGGCGTAGAACATCGCCGTGACGACGCCGAGCGCATCGCCCAGCAGCGCCGTCGGCGAAAACTCCAGGCTCGTGCGCACCAGCATCGCAACGCCGGCGAGCGCAGTGGCCAATCCCGCGAGAAACACGCCGCTCGGCCGCTGCCGCCAGATGAGCCACACCGCGAGCGTGACGAAGATCGACGCCAGATTGGCGAGCAGCGTGGAGTTCGCGACCGAAGTGAACTTGATCGACCAGTGCCAGAACGCGAGATCGCCGGCGAACGCGAAGCCCGCCGCAAGCAGCAGTTTCCATTGACGTTTTTCGAGCGGGCTCGATGCGGAGCGAAGCAGCGCGCAGAGCAGCCACAGCAGCGGCACCGCGAGCGCGACGCGCCAGAATGCGCTCGCTGTGGGGCCGACTTCCGATACGCGCACCCAGATCGGCGACAGCGCAATGCAGGTCGCGCCGACAAACAGCGCGAACAGGGCCGAAGTGGGCATGTCGCGATGGTAAACTTTTGCGGATTGCCATGTCTGATCCTCGCTTCGTCCACCTCAGGCTGCACAGCGAGTACTCGGTGACGGACGGGATCGTGCGCCTCGACGACGCGGTCGCGAGGGCGGCGGCCGACGGCATGCCGGCGCTCGCGCTCACCGACAACGCGAACCTGTTCGGCATGGTGAAGTTCTACAAGGCGGCGTGCGTCGCGGGCGTCAAGCCCGTGCTCGGCGCCGACTGCTGGATCCAGAACGAAACCGATCGCGACAAGCCTTCGCGCCTGCTCCTGCTGTGCGCCTCGCGCGAGGGCTACCTGAAGCTGTCGACGCTGCTGTCGCGCGCGTGGCGTTCCAACCAGCACCGCTCGCGCGCGGAGATCGCGCGCTCGTGGTTCGGCGAACTCGGCACCGACGGCCTGATCGCGCTGTCAGGCGGCGCCGCAGGCGATGTCGGCCAGGCGCTGACGGCGGGCAACGCGGCCGCTGCGGAGCGCAACGCGGCGGCCTGGACGGAGCTGTTTCCCGGCCGCTACTACCTGGAGCTGCAGCGCGCCGGCTTTCCGAACGCGGAATCCCTGCTGGTGCATACGCTGGCGCTGGCGGCGGACGCGGCCATCCCGGTGGTCGCGACGCACCCGGTGCAGTTCCTCGCGCGCGAGGATTTTCGCGCCCACGAGGCGCGCGTCTGCATCGCCGCGGGCTACCTGCTCGGAGACCAGCGCCGGCCGCGGCACTTCACGCCGGAGCAGTACTGGAAGTCGCAGGACGAGATGGCGCAGCTGTTCGCCGACCTGCCGCAGGCGCTGGAGAATTCGGTCGAGATCGCGCGCCGCTGCAGTTTCGCGCTCGAGCTGGGCAGGAACCGGCTGCCGGATTTTCCCACGCCGCAGGGCGTCACGATCGACCAGTACCTGCGCCAGCAAGCCGAAGGCGGACTGGCGCGCCGTCTCGAGCGCCTGTTTGCCGAGGCCGCACGGCGCGCGCAGGCGGCGCCGCACTACTACGAGCGGCTCGAATTCGAGATCAGGACCATCGCGCAGATGGGGTTCGCGGGCTACTTCCTGATCGTCGCCGACTTCATCAACTGGGCGCGCCGCAACGGCGTGCCGGTGGGTCCCGGGCGCGGCTCGGGCGCAGGCTCGCTGGTGGCGTACGCGCTCGGCATCACCGATCTCGACCCGATCCGCTACGACCTGCTGTTCGAGCGCTTTCTCAATCCGGAGCGCGTTTCGATGCCGGATTTCGACATCGATTTCTGTCAGGACGGGCGCGACCGGGTCATCGACTATGTGCGCAACAAATATGGCACCGAATCGGTGTCGCAGATCGCCACCTTCGGCACGCTGGCGGCGCGCGCGGTGGTGCGCGACACGGGGCGCGTACTCGATCTGGGCTACAACTTCTGCGACCAGGTCGCCAAGCTCATCCCGGTGCAACCCGGGCAGAGCGTGACGCTCGCCGATGCGCGCAGGCTCGAGCCGCTGCTCGCCGAGCGCGAGCGCAACGAGGACGACGTGCGCGAGCTGCTCGCGCTCGGCGGCAAGCTCGAGGGCCTGACGCGCAACGTCGGCATGCACGCGGGCGGGGTGCTGATTGCGCCCGGCAAGCTCACGGACTACTGCCCGCTGTACGCGGCCGAGGGCACCGCCAACGTCATCTCGCAGCTCGACAAGGACGATGTCGAGGCGATCGGCTTGGTGAAATTCGATTTTCTCGGCCTCACCACGCTCACCATCCTTGACTGGGCGCAGCGTTACGTGCGCCAGCTGGGGCAGCCGGAGTTCGCGGTCGACGCCATCCCGCTCAACGATCCGGAGACCTACGCGCTGCTCGCCGCGGGCAACGCCGCCGCCGTGTTCCAGTTTGAATCGCGCGGCATGCGCGACCTGCTCAAGCAGGCGCCGCCGGCGCGCTTCGAGGACGTGATCGCCCTCGTCGCCCTGTACCGCCCCGGCCCGATGGAGCTGATCCCGGATTACGTCGCCTGCAAGCAGGGGCGCAAGCGCGTCGAATACGTCGATCCCCGTCTCGAGCCGATCCTCGGACCGACCTACGGCATCATGGTCTACCAGGAGCAGGTGATGCAGATCGCGCAGGTCATCGGCGGCTACACGCTGGGCGGCGCCGACCTGCTGCGGCGCGCGATGGGCAAGAAGAACCAGGAGGAGATGGACAATCAGCGCGACATCTTCGTCGCCGGCGCGGAAAAGAACGGCCTTGCGCGCGGCCGCGCGATGCAGCTCTTCGACCTGATGGCGAAGTTCGCCGGCTACGGCTTCAACAAGTCGCATGCCGCGGCCTACGCGCTGCTCGCCTACCAGACCGCTTACCTCAAGGCGCATCATCTGGCGGCGTTCATGGCGGCCAACCTGTCGGCGGTGATGGACGACACCGACAAGGTGCGCCAGATGCACGACGACGCGCTCGCCAACGGCCTGCGGATCCAGCCGCCCGACATCAATGCCTCGGACTATAGATTCGTTCCGGTGGACCGCCAGACGGTGCGCTACGGCCTGGGCGCGGTGCGCGGCACCGGGGCTTCCGCGGTCGAGGCGATCGTCGCAGCGCGCAGGGCCGGGCCGTTCAGCGGGCTGTTCGAGTTCTGCCGCCGCGTCGACAAGCGCCACCTGAACCGTCGCGCCATCGAGGCGCTGGTGCGCGCCGGCGCGTTCGATGCACTGGAGCCCGACCGGGCGCGCCTGCTGGCCTCGACCGGCCGCGCCATCGAAGCCGCCGAACAGGCGGAGCGGCGCAAGACGCAGTCCAGCCTCTTCGGCGAAGCCGACGCGGCGCAGACCGAGCGCGAAGCGCTGCTCGATGCCAACCCCTGGGATCTGAAGCAGCGGCTGGTGGAGGAAAAGCTGGCGCTCGGCTTCAACATTTCGGGGCACCTGTTTTCGGTCTACGAGGACGCACTGGCCGGTCTGCCGCGCCAGCCCCTGGCGCAACTGGCGCCGACGGAGCATCCGGTCCTGGTCGCGGGGATCGTGGTCGAGGCGCGGCCGCAGATGACGCGCCGCGGCCGCATGATGGTGGTGAAGCTCGAGGACCGCAGCACGCAGCTCGATGTCACCGTCTACAGCGAAGTGCTCGATGCGCAGCGCGAGCGGCTGAAGAGCGATGCGCTGCTGCTGGTGCGCGGCAAGGTGCAGCGCGACATGGTGACGGGGGGCGTGCGCATCATCGCCGACGAGCTGCTCGACCTCGCCGCGGTGCGCGCGCGCTATGCCGCAAGGCTGCGCATCGCCATGAACGGCCAGGCCGACGCGCAGCGTCTCAAGGAACTGCTGACGCCGTACCTCGCAGCGGAAGGACCGGCCTGTGCCGTGGTCGTGCACTACGAGAACGGCAATGCCAGCTGCGACGTGGCGCTGGGTGCGAGCTGGCGCGTGCGTCCGGAGGACCGGCTGATCAGCGACCTGCAGGCCTGGCTCGCCCCGGAAAACGTGCAGGTGGTGTACGGCGCCGCAACCCAGGCTGGCTGATCGCGCCGGCCGCCTGCAGCGGCGCTTTCAGTCGGTCCAGCGAGAATCGCAGACCGGGTGCCGCAACAGCGCGGTGACGCTCCGGTACCACGCGTTCTGCAGGCGCTCGGCCGGATCGTAGCGCCGCTTTTCCGCCAGGAAGGCAGGCAGCTGCGGGTAGCACGCGTCCAGCTGCGCGCGCGAGACGCGGCGCGCGGCACGCGCCGGGAACGAGCCGCCGCGCGCGATCGCCTCGGCATGCAGCGCCCTGCAGATTTCCGCCGTCTGGACGCACGCGCCGAGGGTCGCGCGCGTCTCGACGCGCACGCTCACGCCCGCCCAGTTGCGCGTCGCCCAGCCGAGCGCGGTGTCTGCGCCCTGGCGCAGCTGGCAGACCGCAATGCGTCGCAGGGTGACACGCCGTTCGCTCGCCAGGGCGTGCGCGGCCTTCTGAAAGCTCTCGACCTGATCCGGCGGCAACAGGATTTCCACTTCGCTGGCGAGGGCATCGGTCGATGCCAGGCCTGGCGCGAGGATTTCGAGCGGCGGCAGTGCGCGTTCGGCGGCCTGCAGCAATGCATCGACGCGCAGGGTGACGCTGTAGATCAGCCCGAACACGCCCTGACCCCCGACCACGAGGCGGAACATGTCGGCGTGCCGCTCGCGGTCCAGCCGCCGCAGTTCGCCGTCGAGCGTCACCAGCGCAATGGCATCGACGCAGGCGGCGAGCGGCGCGCCGTCAGGGCCGGCGGCGTCGGCCGACACGGCCTGCGCCACGGTGGCCGGCAGGGCGGCACACCGGAGCCAGCGCGCCAGGGGCTCGCCGCACGGCCCGAGATTCGCCGCGAGCGTGCTCCAGCGCATCGCCCCCTGCACCTCGATCGCGCGGCGCGCTTCGTCGGCGCGCAGCAGGCAGTCGAGGGCGGAGGCGTCGAGCGCGAGCGGACGGTCGCGCGTCTCGCGCAGCGCACGGCGCAGTTCGTCTGCCGAGTGCACGCGCAGCTTGCGCGGTGCGGCGAAGGGCGCGCCGGGGGCACGCAGCGTGACGGTAGCGGACATGCGATCCTCCTCGTGAGGTCGGGCGGCGGCTGCATTGTGCGCGGCCGTGTCGATCGCGCAATCGCAGCAGGGGAAGTCGCATCTGGTGATACGATGGGGCGCATGCCCGTGCGCAGCCGCTTCGTCGAGGCGCTGAAGAAAGCGTTGCGCGCGCGCGGTTTCACCTACGCGCAACTCGCGCGCCGGCTCGACGTTTCCGAGCCGACGGTGAAGCGCATGTTCTCGCGCGGCAGTTTCACGCTGGCGCGCATCGAGCAGATCCTGCGCCTGCTCGATCTCGAGCTGTACGACGTCGCGCGCATGGCGCGGGGCCGGCCCGGAGGTCCGGCCGAGCTCAGCCCCGAGCAGGAAAGCGTGCTGGCGCGCGACGAGCGCCTGCTGTCGGTGTTCTGGCTGCTGCTGAATGACTGGAGCTTCGACGAGATCCTGCTCGAGTTCGCCATCGCGCGCGCCGAGCTGACGCTGGCCTTCGCGCGGCTGGCGCGTGCCCGGCTGATCGACTGGGGCCCGCGGGAGCGCGCGCGGCTCGTGGTGCCGCGCGATTTCCAGTGGCGCGCCGGCGGGCCGGTGAAGAAGGCCTACGGCGCGCGCGTGATGCGGGAATTTCTCGACAGCCGTTTCGACGGCGCCGCTGAGCTGCTGCGCTTCGAGGCGCGCGACCTGTCGGCGGAATCGGCCGCGGTGCTGCGGCGCCGGCTGGAGCGGGTCGTGGCAGAGTTCAACGAGACTGCCGAAGTCGATGCGCCGCTGCCGGGGCGCAGGCGGCAGTCGTTCGGGCTGCTGGTGGCCTGCCGGCCGTGGGAGTTTTCGGTCATGATCGCGCTGAAGCGGCGCAAGGCCGCCAGCGCTCAGGCCGAGGGCAGGCGCTCGAAGCCCGCGTAGGGCCGGTCGAACTCGCCGGTCGCGGGCCGCGCATCGAGTTGCGCGACGCGCGCGGCGGGCGGCCCGCGCCGTGCCCAGGCGAGCGCCGCATCGACCGCCTCATGAGGTCCCTGCAGCACGGCTTCCACGCTGCCATCGCGGCGGTTGCGCACCCAGCCGCTGACGCCGAGCCGCAGGGCTTCGGCACGCAGGGACTCGCGGTAGCCGACGCCCTGCACGCGGCCGGCGATGCTCAGATGCAGAGTCACGTCCATCGGCTTATGGAACAATCAGCAGCGCTTCTGGTTCCCGGGAGCGGTGCCGTTATCATTGGCCGCCGACGGCGCGGTGCCGTCACCATGAGGAGGGGAGATCATGATCAGGTTCGCATCGATGCTGTCGGGCATCCTGCTCGGCGTACTGGTGGCCGGTTGCGCCACCACCGGCGGCGGGCAGGACAAAGTCGTGTACCACATCAACGAAGGCGTGGCGCAGGCCTCCAACGGGCTGCGCAACATCAACAACCACCTCGAGGTCAATCCCAGCGCCAGGATCGTGGTGGTGTCGCATGCGCTCGGAGTGGATTTCCTGATGCAGGGCGCGAAAGACAAGAACGGCAACAAGTACGAGGACCTGGTCGAGCAGCTCAAGAACCGCGGCGTGCGCTTCGACGTCTGCGAAATCACGCTCAAAAACCGCAGACTGACGAAAGACCAGTTCATCGCCGACGCGACCTACGTCCCTTCCGGCGTTGCCGAGATCACCCGGCTGCAGCAAAAAGACGGCTTCGCCTACCTCAAGCCCTGAGCCGCGAGGCGCTCACCGCGGTCAGGATGCCCTGCAGGATCGCGGTGGGCGAGGGCGGGCAACCGGGCACGGCGACATCCACCGGGATCACGTTGGCGACGCGTCCGCAGCTGGCGTAGTTCTCGCCGAAGATCCCGCCGTCGCAGCCGCAGTCGCCGATCGCCACCACGAGCTTCGGCTCCGGGGTCGCGTCGTAGGTGCGCCGCAGCGCCACCTCCATGTTGCGCGACACCGGGCCCGTGACGAGCAGCAGGTCCGCATGCCGTGGGCTGGCGACGAACTTGATGCCGAGTCCTTCGAGATTGTAGTAGGGGCTGTTCGCCGCGTGGATTTCCAGTTCGCAGCCATTGCAGGAACCGGCGTCGACGTGGCGAATGGCAAGCGCACGGCCGAAATGCCGCAGAACCTGCTCGGACAGTCTCTGGCCGAGCTGGCGCAGGTTTTCGTCGGGGTTCGGTGCCGGCTCGGTGACGATGCCGGTTTTCGCGATCTGTTTGAGCAACTGGTACATGGCTAAAGATCGTGGCCGCTGTAGCTCAGGTTGAAGGACTTGTTGATCAGCGGAAAATCCGGAACGATGTTGCCCGTCACGGCGCGTTCGAGCACGGGCCAGTTCTGCCATGAGGGGTCGTGCGGGTGCAGGCGATGGATGCGGTTGCCTTCCGCCGTCTCCAGCGCCACCAGCACGTCCCCGCGCCAACCCTCGATCCAGCCGACGCCGCGGCGGCCACCGGGCGTGGCGTCCAGCGGAACGCGGATATCTCCCGACGACAGCCCGGCAACGAGCGCCTGAATCAGCCTCGCCGATTCCGCCAGCTCGTCAAAGCGCACCGAAGCGCGCGCCGCCACGTCGCCGCGCGTATGGTTGGCCATGCGCACCGCCATCCGCTGATAGGGCTGGATCGGATAATCCACGCGCAGGTCGCGCCAGATGCCGCTTGCGCGCCCGGCCATTCCGCAAAGGCCGAGCTTCTCGGCCAGGTCCGCGCTCACCTGTCCGGTCATGATGAAGCGGTCCTGCGCGCCCGCGTGCTCGTCGTAGATCGACTTCAGGGTGGCGACTTCCGCCCGGATCGCATCCAGCCGCTCGAGCAGCTGTTCGGCGCCGCCGCGCGGCAGGTCCCGCGCGATCCCGCCGGGGACGATGAGATCCATCAGGTAGCGGTGGCCGAAAAGCGCCGCGCAGAGCCGCAACAGATCCTCCTTCAGTCGCCAGAACTGGAAGAAGCCGAACGACAGCGCGACATCGTTGCCGAGGTAACCGAGGTCGCCAAGATGGTTGGCGATACGCTCGATCTCGAGCAGAACGGCGCGCAATTCCAGCGCGCGGCGCGGCGCTTCGGTGCCGCTCGCGCCTTCGACCGCCATGGCGTACGCCCAGGCGAAGGCGACGGTCGAATCGCCGCTCACGCGCCCGGCGAGTCTCGCGCCCTCCTCGAGCGTCATGCTCTCGAAGCGCTTTTCGATCCCCTTGTGCTTGTAGCCGAGCCGCTCCTCCAGCCGCAGGATCTTCTCGCCCACGATCGAGAAGCGGAAATGCCCGGGCTCGATGGTGCCGGCGTGCACCGGCCCCACCGGGATCTCGTGCACGCCCTCGCCCTCGACCTTGACGAACGGATAGCGGTCGTCGGAGGGCGGGAAGCGGCTGGCGCTGTCGAATCCCTTGCGCAGCGGAAACACGCCCCCGGGCCAGGCGCGATGCCGCAGCCACTTGCGGTGATCGGGATTGTCCTGCGCGTGAATTCCGCAGAGGTCGTACGCGGCGCGCTGCATGCGGTTCGCGCTCGGAAAGATGTCGGCGATGCCCGGATAGCGCGGGTGCTCGGGCGGCAGCGGCACGCTGAGCCACAGCAGGCCCGCACGTTGCGCGAGTGCCAGGTGCAGGGCGTAGCCGCCGCCGCGCGTCGTCTCGTCGCTGCCCCAGAGCGCGACCAGGCGTTCATGGTTCGCGCGCGCCGCTTCGCAGACGCTGCGCAACCGGGCCGGTTCGATCACCGCGCAGCGCGCCGGCATGGCGCCGTCAAGGGGTCGGACCTGGAGCACGCTATCGGTCATGATCGCTCGCCGGCTACCCGATCAGCGCGGCCGCCTGCCGGTACCAATCGACCAGGTACGGCGGAATGTACAGGCCGAGGAGCAGCACCAGCGCCAGGTGGACGAACACCGGGACCAGCGCCGGCGGATGCGGCAGCCGGCGCGC
>SCUF01000047.1 GCA_004298325.1 Betaproteobacteria bacterium
GGGCAGCTCGTAATGCTCGCGCAGCGCAAAGGCGATGTTCTCGTAGACCGACAGGTCGGTGAACAGGCCGCTCGACTGGAACATCATGCCCATCTTGCGCCGCAGGGCGTAGAGCGCCGCCGCGTCAAGCTCGTGCACCACCTGGCCGTCCACCCGGATTTGGCCGCGTGCCGGGCGCAGCTGGCCACCGAGCAGCCTGAGCAACGTGGTCTTGCCGCTGCCACTGCCGCCCAGGATCGCGACCACCTTGCCGCGCGGAATGCGCAACGACAGGCCGCGCAGCACCGGGCGCGGGCCATAAGCGAAATGCAGCTCGGAGACCTCGACCAGGTCCGTCTGCGGAGCGTTCATGCCTGGATCGTGCGGGGCAGCAATGAGGCGATCAGTCTATCAGCCGCCCGGTGCCGCAGTGCGAACCCGTGTTCCTCCACCGGAACTCGCCGGCTGCGCGGCTGTTCAAAGGCGTCATCCGAACCGGGAAATCATCCATGAAGCTGACAGGGGTCATGGTGCTCGCAGGATTGCTTGCGCTCGGTCTCGCCGCGTGCCAGCTGCAGGGGGTCGGCGCGAATGCGGGTCAGGACGACGCCGGCCAGAGCGACAGGTTCGCGAACGACGTCGCATCGGCACCCAAGCCAGCTTCGGTGCCGAAGGTCATGCCCGAGGCCGCGCCCGCGTTTGCGTGGTCGGACTCGAGCGCCGAGGACACCGAGCTGAGCAGGCGGGTTAAGCAATCGCTCATCGGAGCACCCGGTATCGACGTGCTCGGCATCGATGTCTACGCCGAGGATGCCGTCGTGGTCCTCGTCGGCAAGGTGCGTACGCGCACCGAGCGCGAACGGATCGCCGCGATCGCCTCGGTCGTGGACGGCGTGGCGGGCGTAGTCAACCGGCTCAGAGTCTCGGCCGACAGGCGGCGGGTCGGCTAGTTCCTGCGCGCGACGGCGCTCCGTCTTCGCGTTCGGACGCTGCCTGCCGCATTGAACGGCAGCGCCGCTTCTTCAGGGCGCGACCGTAGAATGCCGCAATGCCAGGCGTTCGCGAGGCGAGGCCTTATGACGGTCTCACGCCCGACGTGGTGCTCGATGCGCTCGACAGCGCCGGACTGCGCGGCGACGGCCGCCTGCTCGCGCTCAACAGCTTCGAGAACCGCGTCTACCAGGTGAGCCTGGAGGACGGCGGCAGCGTCGTCGCCAAGTTCTATCGCCCGCAGCGCTGGAGCGACGCCCAGATCCTGGAAGAGCACGCTTTCGCCCTGGAACTGGCCGCGCGCGAGATCCCGGTGGTCGCGCCGCTCGCGCTTGCGGCGCGCACGCTGCACACCCATGCGGGATTTCGCTTCGCGGCCTACCCGCGCTGCGGCGGCCGTCCGCCGGAACTCGAGGATGAAAGCGTCCTGGAATGGATCGGGCGCTTCCTCGCGCGCATTCACGGGGTCGGCGCCGCGGCGCCGTTCCACCAGCGCCCGGCTCTCGACATCGACAGCTTTGGGGTCGAACCGCGCGACTGGCTGCTGGCGCACGATTGTCTGCCGCCGGACCTCCGGCAGGCCTGGGAGAGCGTCGCCGATCAGGCCATCGACGGCGTGCGCGACGCCTGGCAGCGCGCGGGCACCGTGCAGCCGATCCGATTGCACGGCGACTGCCACGCCGGAAACATCCTCTGGACCGAGGCCGATGCGCGCCGCGACGATCGCGGCGGGCCGCATTTCGTCGACCTCGACGATGCACGCTCGGGTCCGGCGGTACAGGATCTCTGGATGCTGCTGCCGGGTGACCGGGCCACGGCCGAGAAATGCCTGCGCGCGCTGCTTCGCGGCTACGAGCAGCTGCATGCATTCGACCGGCGCGAGCTGCTGCTGCTCGAAGCGCTGCGCACGCTGCGGCTGCTGCACTATGCCTACTGGATCGCGCGCCGCTGGGACGATCCGGCGTTTCCCGCGGCCTTTCCGTGGTTCGGCACGCAGCGCTACTGGCAGGACCGGATCCTCGAGCTGCGCGAACAGGTCCCGGCGATGCAGGAGCCGCCGCTCGCCTGCTAGCATGCGCGCGCCCATGAAACGCGATCCCCTGCGGGCGCTGGAACGGCTGCGCAATCGCTTCGCGCCCGGCAGCGGCGCGGCGAAGCTCGTCCAGCTGCGCCGGCTCGATCGCTTCCGACTGCGCAGTGCTGGCCGGATCGGGCGCCTGCACGAGCAGTTGTGCTTCATGCGCGCCTACCCGGACGATGCGCGCGTGCTCGCGACCGTGCGGCGCATGCTGACAGGTTTTGCGCGTCGCGCCGACCTGCTCGCCGAACGCGACGCGCTGGAAAACAGCGGCATCGCCGGCACGGCGATCCGCTTCCCCTTCTTCTGGCCGAGCGCGCGCTGGCTCGCGCGCCATTGGCCCGAAAGCCTCGCGCTCGACCGCCTCGACCACGCTGCCGACCGCGCCATCGCGCGGCTGCTCGGCGTCGATCGCAACCGCCTGTCGGGATTCGCGGCCCTCGACCGCATCCGGGCGCCGGGGATCAGCGATGCGGTCCAGTTCGTCCGCCTCGTCGAGGCCATGCCCGGCGACGCTTTCGCCAAGGAAAAGTTCTACGACGCGATCGAACCCGTGATCGAACTGCGGCCGGGACGCGGCACGCCGAACCGCAGCGTCGCCTGGCACCCCACCGGACCGATCGCCTGGCAACGCGTGCCGCTCGCGCCCGGGCGCCCGGCGCTGGCCGCCGAGCGCCGCCGCCCGCCGCGGCGAGTGCGCCGGGTCGCGCAGCGCGAAGGCGAGCGCCTGCTCGACCTGGGGCGCGCGGCGATGGCCGCGCGCCTGCGGGACCTGGACGCCTTCGCCTACGGCGACGCGCGCGCGGTGCGCATCGTCGACGACGGTGCCGGCCTCGCGTTCGCCGTCAATGGCGTGATTGCAGAGCGCCAGCCCGCGAACGCCGCGTTGTACGGCGTGCTGACGCTCAGGAATGGCGTTCCCGTGGGCTATCTCGACGTCGCCGTGGCGGGCACGAACGCCGAAATCACTTTCAACACTTTTCCCACGTTCCGCAACGGCGAGGCAACGCACGTCTTTACGCGCGTGCTGGCGATGGCTCACCACGTGCTCGGCGCCCGATCCTTCAGCATCGCGCCCTATCAGCTCGGACTGGACAACCCCGAGGCGATCGCCTCGGGCGCCTGGTGGTTCTACACCAAGCTCGGCTTCCGGCCGCGCGCTCACGCCGCGCGCGCCCTGGCGCGGCGCGAACGGATGCGACTGCACCGCAAGCCCGGCTACCGCTCGAGCGAGGCAACGCTGCGCAAACTGGCCCGCTGGCCCCTTTACCTCGACTCTGGAAAGCGCGCATGAACGACAAGGTGGTGAAGATCGGCGGCGCCTCGGGTTTCTGGGGTGATTCCTCGGTCGCCGCGCCCCAGCTGGCGGATGTGCCGGGCATCCGCTACCTGGTGTTCGACTACCTCGCCGAGCTGACGATGTCGATCCTCGCCGCGGCGCGCGCGAAGAATCCGGAGCTCGGCTACGCCACCGATTTCGTCGACATCACGGTGCGCCAGGTGCTGAAGACCTGCAAGGCGCGCGGCATCCGGCTGATCGCGAATGCCGGCGGTGTCAATCCCGCGGCCTGCGGGCGCGCGCTGGCGAGGCTGGCCGCCGAAATCGGCATCGAGGCCCGGATCGCGGTGCTCGACGGCGACGACGTGATGCCGCTCATTGCGGCGCTGCACGCGCGCGGTGTCACCGATTTCCATACCGGCACGCAGCTGCCGCAGCGGGTGGCCAGCGCGAATGCGTACTTCGGCGCCATCCCGATCGCGCGCGCGCTGGCGCTCGGGGCCGACATCGTCGTCACCGGGCGCGTCGTCGACAGCGCCGTGACGCTCGGCGCCCTGATGCACGAATTCGGCTGGCGCGCCGATGATTACGACCGTCTCGCGGCCGGGTCGCTCGCCGGGCACCTGATCGAGTGCGGCTGCCAGGCGACCGGGGGACTGTTCACCGACTGGCGCGACGTGCCCGGCTGGGCCGACATGGGCTACCCGGTGATCGAATGCAGCGCCGACGGCGCCTTCGTCGTGACGAAGCCCGAGAATACCGGCGGTCTCGTCTCGGTGCCGGCCGTGGCCGAGCAGATGCTGTACGAAATCGGCGACCCGGCGAACTACGTGCTGCCCGATGTCGTGTGCGACTTCACCCAGGTGAGGATGGAAAGCGCCGGAGTGCAACGGGTTCGTGTCAGCGGCGCGCGCGGCAAGCCGCCGACCGACCGCTACAAGGTGAGCGCGACCTACGCCGACGGCTACCGCTGCACGGGCACGCTCACCATCACCGGTTTCGAGGCCGCGGCCAAGGCGCGCCGCTCCGGCGAAGCGATCCTCGAGCGCACGCGCGCCATCTTCCGGCGGCTCGGGTTCGCGGATTACAGCGGCACCGATCTCTCCGTGCTCGGCATGGCAGGCGCCTACGGGCCGCACGCGCAAGCGCACGACCTGCGCGAGGCGGTGCTGCGGCTCGCCGTGTCACACCCGCAGAAGCAGGCGCTCGAGATCTTCGCGCGCGAGATCGCGCCCGCGGGAACGTCCTGGTCCCCGGGCACCACCGGCAGCCTCAACGCGGGGCGGCCGAACGTCGCCCCGCAGATCAAGCAGTTTGCGTTTCTGCTACCGAAGGCGGAAGCCGCCGCGCGCCTCACGTTTGCCGGCCACGCGGAAGTCGTCGCAGTGCCTGCCGGAACGGCGGCTGCGCTGGCGGCCGGCGCGGACGCCGAACTCGAATGCCCGCCCATGACCGAGGCTGCCGTGACGGTCCCGCTGCTGCGACTCGCCTGGGGCCGCAGCGGCGACAAGGGCGACTGCTCGAACGTCGGCATCATCGCGCGCAAGCCCGCGTACCTGCCGTGGATCGCAAGCCAGGTGACTGCAGCCGCGGTAGCGGAGTACCTGCGCCATCTCGTCAAGGGAAGCGTGACGCGCTACGCCGTGCCGGGAATCGGGGCGCTCAATTTCGTGCTGGAAGATGCGCTCGGCGGCGGCGGCATGGCCTCGCTGCGGGGCGATCCGCTCGGCAAGGGCATGGCGCAGATCCTGCTTGCCATGCCGGTACGCATCCCGAAAGAACTGCTCTAGTCGGGCAGATCGTCGATCGCGGCTTCGAGGTGCGCGCGCTCGGCCCAGGCGAGCACGTTCCAGCCGTCGCCCGCGATCTCGATCTGGTTGAGCGCCGCGTTGGGGATCTCGAAGTCGCGCTTGGTCGCGAGACCGAGGCGCTTCGCATGCCGGTAGGCCATGTCGAGCACGCCGCCGTGGGTGAAGACCAGCACCTCCTCGCCGGCGTGGCGCGCGGCGATCTCGCCGAGGCAGCGCACCGAGCGCTCGAAAAAGATGCGCAGGCCCTCGCCGCCGCGAAAATCGAACTCCGGGTCGTGCGCCCGGAAGCGCGCGTACTCTTCCGGAAAGCGCAGTTTGACTTCCGCATAGGTCAGCGCCTCGAACATGCCGTAGTGGCGCTCGCGCAGCAGCGGCTCGACGCGGATCTCGAGCCCGAGCGCCTGCGCCGCCGGCTGCGCGGTCTGCGTCACGCGCTGCAGGTCGCTCGAATAGAGGGCGCCGAAGCGGCGGCCCGCGAACACCGACGCCACGGCGCGGGCCTGCGCGTGGCCCACTTCCGACAGCGGCACGTCGGTCTGGCCCTGCACGCGGCCTTCGGCGTTCCAGGACGTTTCGCCGTGCCGGATCATCCAGAGCGTCGTCATGCGCGCATTCTAGCGGCTGCGCCTCAGCTGCATTTGACAGCTGCCGCGGGCGCTGCGACCCTCGCGCCCCATGCGCCTGCCGAACCTGCTCGCGAGCGCGAAGGGGCGCCTCGCCGCGTTCTTCTTCCTCTACGTGACCGAGGGCATCCCCCTTGGTTTCGCCGCGACCGCGGTCGCGACGCAGCTGCGCCGCCAGGATATCGGGCCCGCGGAGATCGGCGCCTTCGTCGCTTCGTTCTACCTGCCGTGGGCCTTCAAGTGGGCGTTCGGCCCGTTTGTCGACGTCTTCGCCTCGGAACGGCTCGGGCGGCGCCGCGGCTGGATCCTCGGCACGCAGATCCTGATGGCGACGACGCTGCTGTCCACGGTGCTGCTGAAGCTTCCCGAGCAGCTCTGGCTGTTCACCGTCATCCTGCTCGTGCACAACAGTTTCGGCGCGATGCAGGACGTGGCGATCGATGCGCTCGCCT
>SCUF01000436.1 GCA_004298325.1 Betaproteobacteria bacterium
GGCCGTGGGATTACTACAAGGTGCGCGCGACCATTCCGGCGGAGCAGGCGTTCCGCCCGGAGAAGGACGGCGGCTGCCCGCTGGTGAAGTGACCGCAAGCTGAGGACGGGGAGGGGGCGCGAGCCCTCTCCCGTATCGATGGACGGATTTTTCGGCATTCCGCCCCAGGCGCTGTTCGGCCAGCTGTTGATCGGGCTGATCAACGGCTCGTTCTACGCGCTGCTCTCGCTCGGCCTGGCGGTGATCTTCGGCCTGCTCAACATCATCAATTTCACGCACGGCGCGCAGTACATGATGGGCGCGTTCTGCGCCTGGTTCCTGCTCACCAAGCTCGGCATCGGCTACTGGTGGTCGCTCGCCGTCGCGCCGGTGGCGGTGGCCCTGTTCGGCGCGCTCATCGAGCGCCTGATGCTCAAGCGCCTCTACCAACTCGATCACCTCTACGGCCTGCTGCTCACCTTCGGGCTGGCGCTCATCATCCAGGGTTTGTTCCGCAACGAGTTCGGCTCCTCCGGCCCGCCGTACCCGATTCCGCGCGCGCTCGAGGGCGGCAACAACCTCGGCTTCATGTTCCTGCCGAACTACCGCGCCTGGGTCATCGTGGCCTCGCTCGCGGTGTGCCTCTCGACCTGGTTCGTGATCGAGAAGACCCAGCTCGGCTCGTACCTGCGCGCGGCGACCGAAAACCCGCAGCTGGTGCAGGCCTTCGGCATCAACGTGCCGCGCATGATCACGCTGACCTACGGCTTCGGCGTCGGGCTGGCCGCGTTCGCCGGCGTCATGGCGGCGCCGATCTACCAGGTGAGCCCGCAGATGGGCGCGGATCTGATCATCGTGGTCTTCGCGGTGGTCGTGATCGGCGGCATGGGCTCGATCATGGGCTCGATCGTCACCGGCTTCGCCCTCGGTCTGGTCGAGGGCCTGACCAAGGTGTTCTACCCGGAAGCCTCCAACACCGTCATCTTCATCATCATGGCGATCGTCCTGATGATCAAGCCGGCGGGCCTGTTCGGCAGCCCGAAATGAAGCACCAGCGCATCGCCTTCGTCGTCATGCTGGCGTTCTTCGCGCTCGCGCCGCTCGTGATGTACCCGGTGTTCCTGATGAAGGTGATGTGCTTCGCGCTGTTCGCCTGCGCCTTCAACCTGCTGATCGGCTACGGCGGCTTGCTGTCGTTCGGCCATGCCATGTTTCTCGGCGTCGCCGGCTACGGCGCGGCGTATTCGGCCAAGGCGTGGGGCTTCGCGCCCGAGTTCGCGATCCTGTCCGGCACGGCGGCCGCCACCGTGCTCGGGCTGGTCGCCGGCCTGATCGCGATCCGCCGCCAGGGCATCTACTTCGCCATGATCACGCTGGCGCTGGCGCAGATGGTGTTCTTCTTCTGCCTGCAGGCGCCATTCACCGGCGGCGAAGACGGCATCCAGGCGGTGCCGCGTGGCCGGCTGTTCGGCGTGCTCGAGCTGTCCAACGTGTGGGCGATGTACGCGACCGTGCTGGCGATCTTCGGCGGCGGTTTCTTCCTGATCTACCGCGTGATCCATTCGCCCTTCGGCCAGGTGCTGAAGGCGATCCGCGAGAACGAGCCGCGCGCGATCTCGCTCGGCTACGACATCAACCGCTACAAATTGCTCGCCTTCGTGCTGTCGGCGGCTCTGGCGGGCCTCGCCGGTGCGACCAAGGCGCTGGTGTTCCAGCTCGCCTCGCTCACCGACGTGCACTGGACCATGTCCGGCGAGGTGGTGCTGATGACGCTGGTCGGCGGACTGGGCACCGTGTTCGGCCCGGTGGCCGGCGCGCTGGCGATCATCTCGATGGAAAACTACCTCGCGCAGCTCGGCGCCTGGGTCACGGTGGTGCAGGGCGTGATCTTCGTGGTCTGCGTGCTCACCTTCCGCCGCGGCGTCATCGGCGAGCTGGCGCACTGGCTGAAAAGACCGCTCTAGAACGAGCGCGGCAGCCCGAGCACGTGCTCGGCGACGTAGGACAGGATCAGGTTGGTGGAGATCGGCGCGACCAGATACAGCCGCGTCTCGCGGAACTTGCGCTCGACGTCGTACTCGGCGGCAAAACCGAAGCCGCCGTGCGTCTGCAGGCAGACGTTCGCCGCTTCCCACGAGGCCTTCGCGGCGAGGTGCTTGGCCATGTTGGCCTCCGCGCCGCAGGATTTCCTGGCGTCGTAGAGGGCGGCCGCCTTCCAGCGCATCAGGTTGGCCGCCTCGACTTCCATGTAGGCTTCGGCGATCGGAAACTGCACGCCCTGGTTCCTGCCGATGGGACGATCGAACACCACGCGATCCTTCGCGTACTGCGTCGCACGATCGACGAACCAGTAACCGTCGCCGATGCACTCGGCGGCGATCAGGATGCGCTCGGCATTCAGGCCGTCGAGGATGTAGCGAAAGCCCCTGCCTTCCTCGCCGATCAGGTTCTCGGCCGGGATCTCGAGGTTGTCGAAGAACAGCTCGTGCGTGTCGTGGCTCACCATGTTGCGGATCGGCCGCATGACGAGGCCCTTGCCGAGCGCTTCGCGCTTGTCGACCAGGAAGATCGACATGCCGTCGGCCTTCTTCGCCACTTCAGCGAGCGGCGTGGTGCGCGCGAGCAGGATCATCAGCTCGGAGTGCTCCAGGCGCGAGGTCCACACCTTCTGGCCGTTGACCACGTAGCGATCGCCCTTGCGCACCGCGCTGGTCTTGATGCGCGTGGTGTCGGTGCCGGCCGAGGGCTCGGTGACGCCCATCGACTGCAGGCGCAGCTCGCCGCTCGCCAGCCGC
>SCUF01000437.1 GCA_004298325.1 Betaproteobacteria bacterium
GCGCCATTCGCCCACCGCGAGCGCCTTGTCCATCGAAGCCTCGCGCTCGGCCGCGAGCATGGCGTTGACGTCGACGCAGAACGCGCAGTGGTTCTGCTGCGAAATGCGCGTCTGCACGAGCGAGCGAAGGCCCGGCTCGAGGCGCGAAGACCTGCGCTCGATGGCGGCGTAGAAATGCACCAGCGCGAGGTAGTAGGACGGCACGCGCGCCCAGGTGAGCGCAGGCAAAAGAACCTGGCCCCAGCGCCTGCGCTGGAGCCAGAAAAGCGGCTTCAGGAACCAGGGAAGGGCGGCGAGCGGCCGCTCGCCGACTCTCACTGCGCTCCTAGCCGCATTGCCCCACGTAACCGCAGGCGGTGCACCAGTCGCAGCCGTCCTTGCGGATCATGGTGTTGTTGCCGCATTCCGGGCAGCGCCCGCCCTGCATCAGCTTGGCATGGCCGTTGGCCGGCGTTTCCAGGATTCCCATCTCGCGGTGCGGCACGCCGTTCTCGTCCAGGATCCCGAGCATGGCGTAGCGATGCAGGATCAGGCGCGCCAGGTAAGACACGGTCGACGGACAGGTCTGCTGCTTCTTCGAGCCGGGCACGAAGGCGAAGAAATCGCCCAGCGGCTCGGGAAAGTCGAGGAGCTTGCGCAGCTTCATGCCGATCCAGGCCGGATCGAGCACCCGCATGTCGAGCGACAGGATCTTGCACAGCCCGTCGAGCGCCCTGGGGTAATCGCCCGAGAGCCACATCGAGTACGGCCGCGTGATGCCGTCGGGCAGCGTGATCTCCTTCAGGCCGAGGACGAAATCGTCGCCGGTCCTCGGATTGAGCACGTCGACCGTCCAGGACATGGTGCCGTCGGTCCCGGTCTTGGGCTCCTTGAGGCTGAACAGCGTGTCCAGCACCGGCGTCGCGCCGTCGTGAAAGCCCCCCAGCTGCTCGACGTGCCAGCGCACCACCTGCGCGAACGCCGAGACGATCGAGGGCATGAGCTTTCTTTCGCCGTTCGGCGGGAAGGGCATGTCGAAAGCGTCGTCGCCCGAGGTCTTGGCGAGCGTGTCGAGCTTGAGCTTGAGCCAGCCCGGATCGTTGGCGCGCATGTCCATCGAGAGCGTCTTGGCCAGGGCGCCCAGGCCGCGCGGCTGCCCGGCGCCGTTCACCCACACCTCGAAGGCGTGCTTGCGGCCGTTCTCGACGTGGCCGACGAACACCGCGAAGGCGCCGTGCGGATGCTCGATCATGTAGGTCCAGGCGAGGTTGCCCTCGGCAAGGTTCGGCCGCCCGGGCCAGCGCAGGCTCGCCAGCACCGGCGCCGGCACGCTGCGGATCTGGATGCGCCGGTTGACCTCGTCCTGGCGGAAATCCTGCGGCTCCTTCTTTTCCTTGTCGGTGGGCTTGTCCACCGAGAGCACCGAGCCGAGCACCTTGTTCGGGCGGTAAGTGGCGAGGCCCTTGAGGCCCGATTTCCAGGCCGCGAAATACAGGTCCTTGAACTCGTCGTAGGGATAGTCCTCGGGGACGTTGACCGTCTTCGAGATGCTGGTGTCGACGTACGGCGCCACCGCCGCCACCATCTGCTCGTGCGCCTTGGCCGTGATCTCGAGCGCGGTGACGAAGTACTCCGGCAGAGGCTCCATGTCCTCGCGTTTTGAGGTTGGCAGGGCCCCCGACCCCGCCATGGCCTTGTACAGGCGCCAGGCGTGGTCCTCGACCGGGAATTCCTTCAGCGTGCCGTCTGGCATGCGCTTCTTGCGCGTGTACACCCAGGAGAACGGCGGCTCGATGCCGTTCGAGGCGTTGTCGGCGAACGCCAGGCTGATGGTGCCGGTGGGCGCGATCGACAGCAGGTGGGAATTCCTCAGGCCGTGCTTGCGGATCGCCGCCTTGATCTCGTCGGGCAGGCGCGCGGCGAAGCTCGTGCCCGAGAGGTAGAGGTCGGCGTTGAACAGCGGGAACTGGCCGCGCTCGCGCGAGAGCTCCACCGAGGCGCGGTAGGCGAAATCGCGCATCGCCTCCGAGATGCGCGCGGCGCTGGCGCGCGCTTCGTCGGTGTCGTAGCGCTGCCGCATCATCACCAGCGCGTCGCCGAGCCCCGTAAAGCCCAGGCCGACGCGCCGCTTGGCCATTGCTTCCTGGTGCTGCTGCTCGAGCGGCCAGGCGGTGACCTCGAGCACGTTGTCCAGCATGCGCACCGAGACTTCCACCACCTTGCCGAAACGCTCGAAATCGAACCGTGCCCGCTCGGTGAAGGGCTCGCGCACGAAATGCGTCAGGTCGATCGACCCGAGGCAGCAGCAGCCGTAGGGCGGCAGCGGCTGCTCGGCGCAGGGGTTGGTGGCCTCGATCGACTCGCAGTAGTTGAGGTTGTTGTCGCGGTTGATGCGGTCGAGGAACAGGATCCCCGGCTCGGCGTGGTCGTAGGTCGAGCGCATGATCTGCTCCCACAGCTCGCGCGCGCGCACCTTGCGGAACACCCAGGCGCCGTC
>SCUF01000438.1 GCA_004298325.1 Betaproteobacteria bacterium
GGGCTCACCGACCCGATGGTGGGCCTGCTCATGGGGCAGACCGCGGAGAACCTCGCGCACCGCTTCGGCATCACGCGCGCGCAGATGGACGCCTTCTCGGTGCGCAGCCACCAGCGCGTCATGGCGGCGCAGGACGGCGGCGCGCTCGCCGCCGCCGGCGGCGAGGTCGAGGCGGTCTACGATCGCGACGGCGAGAGCTACGCGCTGGACGACGGCGTGCGGCGCGATGCCTCGATCGAGAACCTGGCGAAGCTGAAGCCCTTTTTCGACCGCAAGTACGGCAACGTCACGCCCGGCAACTCCTCGCAGATCACCGACGGCGCGGCCTGGCTCGTGCTTGCCTCCGACGCGGCGGTCAGGCGCCACGGCCTCGAGCCGATCGGGCGCATCGTCGATTCGGAATGGGCGGGACTCGATCCGGCGCAGATGGGGCTGGGGCCGGTGCATGCGGCGACGCCGATCCTCAAGCGCCATGGGCTGGGGCTGAACGATCTCGATTACTGGGAAATCAACGAGGCCTTCGCGGCGCAGGTGCTGGGCTGCCTCGCGGCATGGCAGGACGAGCGCTATTGCCGCGAGCAGCTCGAACTGGAGGGTGCGCTCGGCGCGCTCGACGAAGCGAAGCTCAACGTCGACGGCGGCGCCATCGCGCTCGGCCACCCGGTCGGCGCCTCCGGCGCGCGCATCGTGCTGCACCTGCTGAAGACGCTGAGGCGCAACGGCGCGCGGCGCGGCATGGCCTCGATCTGCATCGGCGGCGGCCTGGGCGGCGCGATGCTGCTGGAGACCGTGTAATGGAGCACTGGCGCTGGGAGAAGGACGCGCAGGACCTCGCCTGGCTCACGTTCGACAGGGCGGGGGAGTCCACCAACACGTTTTCACGCGCGGCGCTCGAGGAACTCGTCGCCGCGCTCGACGAGATCGTCGCGGCGAAGCCCAGGGGCCTGGTGATCCGTTCGGCAAAGGAGAACTTCATCGCCGGCGCCGACGTGAACGAGTTCGTGAAGATCAAGTCGGCCGAGGAAGCGCTCGCATTCAATCGCCTGGGCTGGGACATGACGCAGAAGCTGCGCGATCTCCCGTTTCCCACGACGGCGATGGTGAACGGATTCTGCATGGGAGGCGGGCTCGAGATGGCGCTTGCCTGCCGCTACCGCGTCGCGCTCGACGATCCGAGGACGCGCTTCGCGTTTCCCGAGGTGATGCTCGGCATCTGGCCGTCCTGGCACGGACTGATGTGGCTGCCCAAGCTGGTCGGCCCGACCGCCGCTTTGGACATGCTGCTCACGGGCAAGACGGTCGACGCCCGCAAGGCGAAGCGCATCGGCCTCGCGACCCAGGTGGTGCCGCTGCGCGTCCTCGAAAACGCCGCGCGCATGGTGACGCTGGAAGCGCCTGCGCTCCGGCCCCTGCCCTTCACGGAGCGCATGCTGCTCGGGCCGCTGCGCGGTCTGGTCGTCTCGCAGGCGCGCAAGCAGGTCGCGAAGCGCGCGCGCCGCGAGCACTACCCGGCGCCCTACGCGATTCTCGACGCCTGGAAGAAGTACGACGGCGACCCTTACGTCGCGCCGGAGGATCCGACCTGCTCCATCAAGGCACTGTTTGAGCACTCGACCACGCGCAACCTGATCCGGACTTTCTTCCTCCAGGACCGACTCAAGTCGATCGGCAAGGACACCGATTTTTCGCCGCGCCACGTGCACGTGGTCGGCGCCGGAGTGATGGGCGGCGACATCGCGGCGCTGTGCGCCATGCGCGGCATGACCGTCTCGCTGCAGGACACGGCGCCCGAGCGCCTCGCGCCGGCGCTGCAGCGCGCGGCGCAGCTGTTCGAGCGGCGCCTGCGCGAGCCGCGCCGCGTGCGCGACGCGCTCGACCGGCTGATTCCCGACGTGTCGGGCGCCGGCGCCGCGCGCGCCGACGTGATCATCGAGGCGATTTTCGAGAACCTCGCCGCCAAGCGCGACCTGTTCGCGAAGCTCGAAGCGCTCGCCAAACCCGATGCCGTGCTTGCGACCAACACCTCGAGCCTCAAACTTGCCGACATCGCCGAGGGCATCAAGGATGCATCGCGCCTGGTGGGCATCCACTTCTTCAACCCGGTGCCGCAGATGATGCTGGTCGAGGTCGTCTCGGGCGCCGGCACGCGGCCGGAGTCCGCCGCGCGGGCGGCAGCGTTGGTGCGGGCGCTCGACAAGCTGCCGCTGCCGGTGAAGGACTCGCCGGGCTTTCTCGTCAACCGCGTGCTCGGACCGTACATGCAGAACGCGTTCCGCATGCTCGACGAAGGCATCAAACCGGAGACCATCGACGCGGCGATGGAGGAATTCGGCATGCCGATGGGTCCGATCGAGCTCGCCGACACCGTGGGCCTCGACATCTGCCTCGCCGCCGGCAAGGCGCTGGCGAAAAAGGGCGTTTCCGGGGAACCCGACGCGCCGGAGACGCTGCTCAACAAAGTGGCGCTCTCGCGCCTTGGGCGCAAGAGCGGCCAGGGCATCTACCGCTACGAGAACGGCAGGCCGGTGAAGGGCCAGCCCGACCGCTACCTGAAGGACCTGGTCGACGCGCTGATTGAGCCGTATCTCACGGAGGCGACCGCAGTGCACGCCGAAGGCATCGCGGGCGACGCCGACCTGATCGACGCCGGCCTCATCTTCGGTACCGGCTTCGCGCCGTTCCGCGGCGGGCCGCTGCACTACCTCGCGACGCGCAAGTAGTCGTGGGCCGAGCCTCGCACCAGCCGCCCGGCCTGGAGCTGCCGAAGGACCGCCAGCCGGCGCTGCGCGTGCTGCCGATGCCGGCGGACGCGAACCAGAACGGCGACATCTTCGGCGGCTGGATCATGGCGCAGGTGGACATCGCGGGCGGTGTCGCCGCGGGGCGGCTCGCGCGCGGCCGCGTCGCCACCGTCGCAGTGAACGCGTTCGTCTTCAAGCAGCCCGTGCAGATCGGCGATGTGCTGTCGTTCTACGCCGACGTGGTGCGCACCGGCCGCACCTCGGTCACCATCAACGTCGAGGTGTACGCCGAACGCGGCCGCGCCGAGACCCGGATCGTCAAGGTCACCGAGGCGACGCTCACCTACGTCGCCATCGACCGCGCCGGCAAGCCGCGCCCGATCCTTTCGGCGTGAGCGACCTGCGCGGCGCGATCGTGCTGCTGCACGGCCTCGCGAGCAATCGCACGCGCTGGTCCGAATTCGCCGCCACCACCGCGCTGCGCGATTCGTGGGCGATTCTGCGGCCCGATCTGCGCGGCAACGGGGATTTTGTCGCTCGCGGCCGCATCGGCATGACCGAGTGGTGCGCCGACCTCGCCGCGCTGCTCGATGCCGATGGGCATTCGACGGCGGTCCTCGTTGGCCATTGTCTTGGCGCCAACCTCGCGCTCGATTTCGCCGCGCGCTTTCCGCAGCGCACCCAAGGATTGGTGCTGATCGAGCCGATGCCGCCGGAAGCGCTGACCGGAACGATGCGAAAAGTCAGGCGGCTGCGACCGTTGCTGCACGTCCTGATCCCGATCGTCAGGATCTTGAATTCCATGGGGCTTCATCGCAGGCGCCTGGCGCCGCTCGATCTCGAAGCGCTCGACCAGGAAACGCGCGCTGCGCTGGCGCGGGGGCCCGAAGGCGAAGCCCGACTCGCGAAGTACGCCTCGCCCCTGCTCGATCTGCGAACGACCGCGACCGGCGCCTATCTCCAATCGCTGCTCGCGGTGACGCAGCCATTGCCCGAGGCCGGGCGCATCGGCGTGCCGGTGCTGGCGCTCGTTTCCGAGCGCAGCGCCTTCACCGACGCCGGATTGACGCGCGCTTACCTCGCGCGCCTGGCGGATTGCGAAATCGCAGTGCTGCCCGCGAAGCACTGGATCCCTACGGAGCAGCCGCGGGCGATGCGTGAGGCGATCGAGCGCTGGGTCGCGCGGCGGTTTGCCACCGCGCAGGGCTGATTCAACCCGCCAGCCCCGGAAACAGCTCCTTCAGGCCGTCGGCCATCGTCTGCACCGCCATCGCGGCGAGCAGCAGGCCGAGGATCCGCGTCGCGATGTTGAGCCCCGTGGTGCCAAGGCTCGTTTCGATCTGGTGCGCGCGCCGCAGGACCACCCAGGCAACGAGGCACACCACGCCGATGCACGCCACCACCATCGCCTGATGGGGCAAGCCGCCGGTTTGCGCCGCGATGATCGAGCTGCTGATCGCGCCCGGCCCCGCGAGCAGCGGGATCGCGAGCGGCACCACGCCCGACACCTCGCCCGCCTCGAGCTCGCGCGCCTCGTCCTGCGATTGCCGTAGGCCACCCGCCTGCGCGTTGAGCATCGCGAGCGCCATGAGCAGCAGCACCAGCCCGCCGCCGACGCGGAACGCGGGCAGGCTGGCGCCGATCAGGCCCAGCAGCGCCTCGCCTGCGAACACCGCGATCGCCAGCACCAGGAACACGGTCAGCGCGACCACGCGCGCGAGCACGCGCCGCTCGGCGTCGCTGCGCGCCGCGGTGAAGGAGAGGAAGAACGGAACCGCGAGAAACGGATCGACGACCGCGGTCAGCGTAACGGTGAAGCGCAGGTACTCCGTCAGGCCGCCCACGCGCCCGCCCGCGGCTTACTTCTTGGCGGCGGCGATGCGCGCCGCCTGCGCGGCCTTGCGGTCCTCGTTGACGCGGGCAAACGCCGGGCGCTCGCCGAGCATCCCGAGATAGGGCTTCACCTGCGGAATGTCCTCGAGATAGTCGCGCCCGAAGGCGAGCTTGGTGGTCATCGACACCAGCGGCAGGTGCACGAACGCCGCGCAGTCGGCGAGCGTCAGCGCCCTGCCCGCGACGAACGGATCGAACTTCGCCACCGCCTTGAAGGCGCGCACGCCCTTGGCGATGTCGCGCTCGACTTCCACCTTGGTCTCGTCCGAGAACGGCCGGCCAAAGAACAGCCCGCCGTACAGCCGCCGCACGACCAGCTCCATGTGCAACTCCGTGAACACGATCAGCTCGCGCACCTGGGCGCGCTCGAGCGGGTCCTTCGGCAGCAGCGGCGTCTGCGGATAGGCGTCCTCGAGGTATTCGAGAATCACCTGCGACTCGCGCAGCAGGGTGCCGTCGACGACCAGGTAGGGCACCTTGCCCATCGGGCTCTTCGCCAGGTACTCGTCCTTCTGCGAGGGGATGCAGTTCGCGTCCTCCTCGAAGGCGATGCCCTTCTCCAGCAGCGCGATGCGCACCTTGTTGTGGTAGTTGCTGACGTGGAAGCCGCACAGCTTGAGCATGATCTCTCCCGGGGAAAATCGAGCGTGGCATTATAGACGCCGCCCCTGAGGGAGCCGCGCCATGAGCGAACCAGCCTTCCACACCGATCTCGCCCCCGAGATCTCCTACGGCGGCTACCTGCGCCTCGACCTGCTGCTCGCCGCGCAGCAGCCGCGCTCGCAGCACCACGACGAGATGCTGTTCATCATCCAGCACCAGACCGCGGAGCTGTGGATGAAGCTGATGGTGCACGAACTCTCCGCGGCGATCGAACGGGTGCGGCGCGACCAGCTCGACGCCTGTTTCAAGATTCTCGCGCGCGTCAAGCACATCCAGTGGCAGCTCTTCGACCAGTGGTCGGTGCTGGAGACCCTCACGCCCACCGAGTACGTCCAGTTCCGCGACGTGCTGGGGCCGGCGTCGGGACTGCAGTCGTTCCAGTTCCGCGCGCTTTCGTTCCTGATCGGCGCCAAGGAACCCGCGCTGCTCGAAGTGCACCGCCATGACGCCACGGTGCACGCGTGGCTCACGCGCCTGCTCAACGCGCCGGCCCTCTACGACGAATTCCTGCGGCACCTCGCGCGCCGCGGCCTGCCGGTGCCGGCCGAGTGCGTCGAGCGCGACTGGTCGGTCCCCTATGCGCGCCACGACGGCGTGGTGCAGGTGCTGAAGACGATCTACGACGCGCCAGAGAAGTGGTGGGACGCCTACGAGATGTGCGAGAAATTGGTCGACATCGAGGAGTATTTCCAGCTCTTCCGCTTCCGCCACGTCCTCACCGTCGAGCGCGCCATCGGCTTCAAGCGCGGCACGGGCGGCACCTCGGGGGTGGACTTCCTCAGGCGGCGCATCGACCAGCGGCTGTTTCCCGAGCTGATCGAAGTGCGCACGCTGATCGAGAAGGCATGATCGACCTCGGCGGCGCGCCGCTCGACAAGGCGCTGATCGCGCAACGCATCCGGCCGCTCTTCTCGCGCGCGCTCGCGCCCGGCAGCCCGATCTATCTCGCCAACCACTCGCTCGGCCGGCCGCCCGACCGTGCCGCCGAGGACGTCGCGCAAGCGATGCAAGCCTGGTCCCGCGACATGGGCGAGGCCTGGCGCCCGTGGCTCGACGCGCGCGAGAAGTTCCGTGCGATGACCGCGCGGCTCGTAGGTGCGTCAACGCCCGATTCGATCGTGCCGAAGACGAGCGCCGCCCAGGGCCTGCGCGCGGTGCTCAATGCGTGCGACGAGCGCATTCGTGTCGTCACGACCGACGCCGAGTTCGATTCTCTCGATTTCGTGCTGCGCGTGTACCGCGAGCGCGGGCGCATCGATCTGACCATGGTGCCGCCGCGTGCCGAGGCGCTGATCGCGGCGCTCGCGCCGCGCTGCGATCTGGTCGTTCTGTCCACGGTGCTTTTCCGCAGCGGCGAAATCGTCGCAGGCGTGGATGAAGTGATTCGAAGGGCACACGCTACTGGCGCGAAGGTGCTGCTCGACGTCTATCACCACGCCGGTGTGCTGCCGCTCGATCTGGTGGCGCTCAATGCCGACTTCGCGGTCGGCGGCTCGTACAAGTACACGCGCGGCGGTCCCGGGGCCTGCTGGCTGTACGTGCATCCGCGCCACCAGGGACTGCGCACGCTCGACACCGGTTGGTTCGCGAAGGAAGCGCCATTTGCCTACGCGCGGCCCGATCCGCCGAGGTTTGCCCCCGGCGGCGACGCCTGGCTCGAATCGACGCCGCCCGTGCTCGCTGCGGTGCAGGCGCTCGCCGGGCTCGAATTCACGCTCGACATCGGAGTCGAGCGGTTGCGCATCTTCCATCTGGCGCAGAAGCAGCGCTTCGCCGCGCTCCTCGCCAATCACGGCCTGCGCGTGGAAGGCGCCGGAACGGATTACGGCGCGTTCCTCACTTTCGTTCACCCCCGCGCGAGCGAGCTTGCTACGCGCCTGAAGGAACGCGGCGTGAAAACCGACGCGCGCGGCGAATATCTGCGCCTTTGCGCCGATCTGCTCAACACGGACGACGAACTCGCGGCCGCGGCAGACGCCTTACAGGCGTTGGTCTGAAGCGAGCTGGCGCTGCCCCCTCGTTTCTCGTTTCCTGTGAGGCTCACGTCACGCTGCTGCGGTTGTGCAGCTCGCAGAATTGGGAGTAATCTGGCCGCATGGAAACGCCAGTGATCTCCTGTAGCCCCGATGTGATGGGGGGCACCCCGGTTTTTTCGGGCACCCGGGTGCCGGTGCAGACGCTGCTTGATTACCTCGAGGCCGGAGAGTCCATCGACGACTTTCTCGCCGGATTCCCTTCGGTCAGCCGAGAGCAGGTCGTGGGTTTCCTGGAACAGGCAAAGGACCGTCTCGTCGCGACTGCTTCGTGAAGGTATTTGTCGACGAGTGCGTTGACTGGCGGCTCTCCCGTGACATCGTGGGTCACGAGGTCAAGACGGCACGCCAGATGAAGTGGTCGACGATCAAGAATGGAGAACTGCTGGCGCTCGCCGCCGAAGAGTTCGACGCGTTTGTCACTGTCGATCGGAATCTCTCCTTTCAGCAGAACCTTCCCGCATTCGCAATCGCGGTCATCGTTCTGCGTGCATCATCCAACCGGCTTGCCGATCTCAAGCCTCTGATTCCCGAACTACTTGCCCGCATTCCCGGAGCCAAGAAAGGCGCCGTTGAGTACATCGAGGTCTGACTGGAACTGCTCCGCCCCCGCCCGCCTCACTCCGCCGAGTACCGCAGATAGAGCTTCTGCATGCCGCCGAGCCAGCGGTCGTAGTTCGCGCCCTTGGCGCGCAGGTACTCGAGCACCTGCGGGTGCGGCAGGATGAGAAACTTCTCCTCGGCCATCACCTTAACGATCTCGTCGCACACCTGCTCCACCGTGAGCACGCCGTCGACCCCGGCGGAGCCGCCGTCGCCCTTGTACATGCCGGTGAGCACCGCTTGCGGACACAGGCACGAGACGCGCAGGCCCTTGCGGCCGTAGGCAATTGAGAGCCACTCGGCGAACGCGACGGCGCCGTGCTTGGTGACGCCGTAGGTGGCGGATTCGACGATGTTGAGCAGCCCGGCGGCCGAGGCCGTGACGAGGAAGTAGCCGCCGCCGCGCGCCACCATCTTCTCGACCACGACGCGCGCCCCCCAGACATGCGCCATGACGTGGATCTTCCAGTTCTTCTCCCATAGCTCGTCCGGCGACTCGAGCCCGCCGCGCACCACGATGCCGGCATTGGAGAAGTAGACGTCGATGCGGCCGAAGCGCTCCTCGGCGGCACGCACCAGCTGCTGGATGTCACTCTCGCGGCTGACGTCGCAGCGCAGGCCCAGGCCGCCCACCTCCCGCGCAACCGCCTGAGCCCCATCGCCGTTCAAGTCGGCGGCGACGATGCCCGCGGCACCTTCGGCCGCGAAGCGCAGCGCCGCGGCGCGGCCGATGCCGCTCGCCGCGCCGGTGACGACCGCGACCTTGCCCTTCAGGTCCACGCGCGCGCCGTCCTCAGACGCGCTTCTTCGACGTCAGCGCCTGGGCGATCGAGGTCTGCTCGCCCAGCTCCATCTTGGCGACGGCGTTGCGGTGCACCTCGTCGGGGCCGTCGGCAAAGCGCAGCGTCCTTGCGTGCGCGTACGCGGCAGAGAGCCCGAAGTCCTGGCAGACGCCGCCGCCGCCGTGCACCTGCATCGCCCAGTCGATCACCTGGCAGGCCATGGTCGGCGCGAGCACCTTGATCATCGCGATCTCCTTCTTCGCGATCTTGTTGCCCACGGTGTCCATCTTCCAGGCGGCGTGCAGCACCATGAAGCGCGCCGAGTCGATCATGATGCGCGCCTCCGCAATGCGCTCGCGGGTCACGCCCTGGTCGGCCACCGGGCGGCCGAAGGCGACGCGCTGCGTCGCGCGCCGGCACATCTTCTCCAGCGCGACCTCGGCCTGGCCGATGAGGCGCATGCAATGGTGGATGCGGCCCGGCCCGAGGCGCCCTTGCGCGATCTCGAAGCCGCGGCCTTCGCCGAGCAGGATGTTGGCGGCCGGCACGCGCACGTCCTTCAATTCCACTTCCATGTGGCCGTGCGGCGCGTCGTCGAAGCCGAACACCTGCAGCGCGCGCACGATGCGGATGCCCGGCAGCCCCGCAGGCACCAGGATCATCGACTGCTGCTGGTGTCGCGAGGCGTTGTCGGGATCGGTCTTGCCCATCAGGATGTAGAGCTTGCAGCGCGAATCGCCCGCGCCGCTCGACCACCATTTGCGGCCGTTGATCACGTAGTGCTCGCCCTCGCGCTTGATGCGGCACTGGATGTTGGTCGCGTCCGACGAAGCGACGTCCGGCTCGGTCATGAGGAACGCCGAGCGGATCCTGCCCTCGAGCAGCGGCTCGAGCCACTGCCGCTTCTGCGCTTCGGTGCCGTAGCGCTCGATCGTTTCCATGTTGCCGGTGTCCGGCGCCGAGCAGTTGAACACTTCCGGCGACCAGCTCACGCGCCCCATGATTTCGCACAGCGGCGCGTACTCCAGGTTCGACAGCCCCTCGGGCGCGCGCCTGGAGTGCGGCAGGAACAGGTTCCACAGGCCCGCGGCGCGCGCCTTGGGCTTGAGCTCCTCGATGATCGGCACCGGCTCCCAGCGGTGCTCGCTCTTGGTGTGGGTGTGTTCCCACCACTTGTGGTCGTTGGGATAGACGTGCTCTTCCATGAACGCGATCAGCCGCTTGCGCAGTTCCTGGACCCTGGGCGAGTACTCGAAATCCATGTCTTTCTCCTAGGCAACGCGTTGCAAGATCTTCTCCGCCTGCTGCCAGCCGAGCGCCGCCATCAAGGGGGCGCGGCTGCCGGCGTCGCGCGCGTGCGCGCTCGCCGCGGTGCCGTCCACCACGCGCTTGGCGATGCCCTGCAGGATGGCAGCGATGCGAAACAGGTTGTAGGCCATGTAGAAGTCCCAGTCGCTGCGCGACACGCCGCTGCGCCCGGTGCGCCGGCAATACATCTCGATGTACTGCTCTTCAGAGGGAATGCCGAGCGCGGCGAAGTCGAGCCCCGCGATGCCGCGGAACTGTCCCGGCGGGATGTGCCAGGCCATGCAGTGATACGCAAAGTCGGCCAGCGGATGCCCGAGCGTCGACAGCTCCCAATCGAGCACCGCGAGGATCTTCGGCTCGGTCGGATGCAGAATCGTGTTGTCCAGCCGGTAGTCGCCGTGCACCACCGTGGTCTCGTCGCCGTGCGGGATGTTCTTCGGCAGCCAGGCGATGAGGTTGTCCATGGCCTCGATCTTCTGCGTCTCGGAGGCGAGGTACTGCTTGGTCCAGCGCCCGATCTGGCGCTCGAGATAGTTGCCCGGCTTGCCGAAATCCGCGAGTCCCACGGCCTGGTAGTCGATCGAGTGCAGCCGCGCAATGACGCGGTTCAGCTCGTCCCAGATCGCGAAGCGTTCCGCCGGCTGCATCCCGGGCAGCGCCTGGTCCCAGATGACGCGGCCCTCGATGCAGTCCATGACGTAGAACACGGTGCCGATCACCGTCTCGTCCTCGCACAGGCAGTAGGGTCTCGCCACCGGGAAGCCGGTCGCGTGCAGCGCCTTGATGACGCGGTATTCGCGATCCACCGCGTGCGCCGAGGGCAGGAGCTTCCCCGGCGGCTTGCGGCGCAGCGCGTAGTGCCTGCCGCCGGCGCTCAGGCGATAGGTCGGATTGGACTGCCCGCCCTTGAACTGCTCGATCGCGAGCGGGCCGCGAAAGCCCTCGATCGCGCCGCGCAGATAGGCTTCGAGGCGCGCG